>PACG01000110.1 GCA_002699335.1 Candidatus Poribacteria bacterium | reverse complement strand
TAACCTTCACTGCTCATCTCCTCTCCGGCTGTTTTTTTCTACCAAGATTCCAACTGCTGATAACACCTGTCCTATGGTCAGGCAATCTCTGGCAATTTAAAGTTGTCCCCCGTACGATCGATCCAATCCGTCAGTTGACCCTGAAGATGCTGTCTTTCCTGTTTAAATCGACCATCCAGAGCCAAATTAGCTAGTTCATAGGCATCCTCGTTTAGATTGTACATCAACCATGGTTGCCCTTCCAATACCGCATATTTCCAGCCGTCACTGGTAATCAGACCGCGCCACGGGCGTTCCCGGTCGGAGGCAAAACCGTAACGCCATCCCGGATCGACCAACTGCAAAAAAGCGGAATTGGGCGGATTGGCTGGCTGTTGACGATGGGCCATAAAATAGCCGGAGTAGTCGATACCTGTCATGCTCTCTGGCACCTCAATGTTACACAAGCCAAGTGTGGTCGGCGTAATATCAACGTGGTTAATCAATTCTGGGTAGTCAGTTAACGTCGTATCGATACCGTCACCATAAACCAGAAAGGGAATGCGAATCGATTCTTCCCAAGGAACACATTTGAGGATACGCCNTTGGGAGCCCGTGCATNTCACCATGATCGGAAAAAAAGATCAAAATGGTTTGGTCGGCTAATCCGGTCTCCTCCAGAGTCTGCAAAACACGACCCACATTCCAATCCAGGTTTTCAATCATGGCGTAGTATCCAGCCAGACTCTGCTGTGCCTCTTGGCGGACACGGTCGACCAGCGGCACATTGGGTCGCGAAATAGAATCGTCTCTGCTTGATGACGCTCCATAAGTTCAGGTGGGGCTGCATAGGGGCCGTGTGGTGGCTGAACCGACAGGGCAGCAAAAAACGGCTGCTCGCTTTTCTTCTGATCGCGCCAACCAGAGGTTGGATTGGGGGGATAGGCCTACGGGAGCAACAACCTCGCTCTCTCAGATAGTCGATCAGCAAATCTGTCAGGGCGTCGGTTTCATAGGTCGGTAGTTGGTAGGAGGCAATTGGTGTTCCGTCTTCTTGGTGACCGTGCACCCAGCAATCGTACTGACTATTGTTATTTTCATAGCCAACCCAGTAGTCGAAATCGCCACGACGGTTGGCATCGACATGTTGGAAAGCTGGACGCGTATTAGCTGATCGATGAACGGCACCATCCACGTGCCATTTCCCGAAGTAAGCCGTTTGGTAACCGTTCTGTCCAAAGATAGTTGCCACTGTCGGTATCTCTTACGGTAACGCCATATCGTGCCCGGGGATACAGCGATGGGGATACTGGCTGGTTAATAAAGAACCGCGAAAAGGAGAACATAAAGGCGAACCTGCAATACCGGTTCGACTGGAAACCGCCAGGCAGTCGATGTTAGGAGTCTGTATATTTGGATCTTCCATCATGCTCAGGGCCTGGGCCCGGTGTTGATCGCCAAAAATCCAAATCACATTTGGACGTGAAACTGCATCTGTGTGGTTCATGGCAGGCTTCCTCCATTAACCGTCTAACTCTCCCGCCCTTAGCCTGGAATGGGCTCAGTGGTTGGCAGGAAAACCGATTCCCCTGCTAGATGTTGAGCTGCTCTTAATCGCCGGCGTTCACAATCTGACTGAAGTCGCACAAGTCCATCGGGTCTTGCTTGCTGTAGGCGGAAGTGGTGATTGTGGAAAGGTTGACCAACCCGGAGCCGATCCCTTTGGGCCGAATTATTTTTGTTGGTTTTCCTTTGAAAGTCGAAAAAAGTGATGGAACACCGATTCAAGCGGTTGCTATCGTTCCCAGCGAAACCAGAATAGACCCCTAAATCTAGCTTCCCTGTCGGCAACGCAAAAACCTGAACCTACATCTCCTAGAAAAAAGGCAATAAAAAAGGCCGTAACATCTTGTGTTACGGCCTCCAGAATCGTAAGTGCTCAATTCTCAGGCTTGCTGTTAGCTAAGCCATAGAATTATTAATTGGCATCCTTAATTCGAGCCCAAGTCGTGGTCATTTTGTGTTTGGCATCTACGTTGAAGGTTCCATTTTCCTGTAGCCAGTTAACCATGAACTCGCCTACGCCGATACCACGAATATCTGGCTTATCGGGCCACACGGGCTTAGCCGCTTGCCACATAGCCGCAATCATGCCTGTGCCGTCTTTGCCAGCATCTTTCATAATAGCAACGGCTGGATCTGCATCAGCACCGTCTTCACCAAAAATTACCAGATCCCAATCCGAGCCTTTGAATTGCTCTGTATGGAATGGACGATCAGAGTGGAACTCTTTCATAGAGGGGATATATTTCTTCCCAAGCTTGGTGGGCTTAATGTTACCAGTGCGAGCACCAAAGCTTAAGCCCTTGATATCAAACACATTAGCCGCACCGGAAGGTCCATTATTGGGACTACGCACCCCACCTTCATAGCTCATATAATAGATCCAGTCGGCTACATTGATGTGAACGTTACCCGCTTCGACAAAAAGCTCAATGAGGGAACCATCAGGCTTTTTGTTGGGGAAGGGATACATTGCGCTGGGGCAAGTACCGCTATCGGTAATTATCACATCTTGCTGCCCGTTCCCAGTGTGTGCTTTGAGCCAGTCACCTAAGGGAGACTTTTCACCCTCTTCGTCTCCATCACCAAAGTCTTCAATTTTATTGAACATGGCCTTAACACCCTTGAAGCCATCAATCGCTTTTACATTAGCCGCTACAGCACCACCGGCAATCCAACCGGGGTTCGTAGGCCCAGAATAGTGAGCCATATCGTTGGCTGTAACCAATTGAGCTATGGCCAACAGGCTAAAAAGGGCTAAAAATGTTACGAGATTTTTCATTTATACTCTCCTTTAGTTTTCTAAATAGCTTCTCAAAAAATGACGTCCACCTTAACAATTTCAGCAGCAAACGCCTATGCAATCATATCATTTGTGCCTATTTCAAGTCAAAAATAAAGTAAATATTTTGCTATCTATATCGTCAATTTCCCCTCTTTAGCTCAGCCCAGAAAGTGGTTTGTTTGGTTCTTGCATCAACAGCTAAATTAACCTCATTGGGCGAATCAAACAGTCGCATATTGTCAATTTTGTAATGGTGCAGATTGTTAGTGTGGAACCCAATAACGCCTTTTGGGTGCTTGTTTTTGGGATCTTTCCATTCCATTACCTTAATTGAAAGCAAGTCGGCTTTTTTCTTAATATAAAGCGTAAAATTTCCCCCTTTTCCCTGCAGAGACAGTGTATACCATTCTTTGGACAGCACCTCTATCGGGAATTCTTTTCTTAATTCTCGATATTCTTTCCAAGTGGCACGATTTTCACCATCCCTTATATACCAGCGAGCGTGGTTGCGCTTTCCGACGCCATCTGCGGGAGTAACGATCAATTGGTAAAATTTAAACTCGTTAGCCCTGAAAAGGAGGTCCATACTGCTGCCAGAAGCAAACTGGTCTTGAAGAAGTGTAAAGTCAAATTGCAGGCCGAAACTTTCGGCTTGTACTGTGCCGTAGCCAAAGTCGCAAGGACAATTACCATCATTTTTGGGTTGTTCGATTTCCAAAACCCCGTTTTTGGCTTTCCAGGTTTCTGCCTGCCCAATCCAATACTTCTTCTTCAGTTTACCCTCGAAGTCATCAAACATCAGTAACCTGGCGTGACTAAGAGGAACAAATAAACCGACTAAAAGGCAAAATAAAATAGGTTTTTGCATGATATAGATACCTCCATATTCTTGATAGTTGAAGTTTTGTGGAACCGAAAAGTTGCAAAATTACCGAACCTACTACTCGCACCATTATAACACACCAATCATATAGTAATAAAACAAAACTTTATAAATCGCTTGACAGAATAAGGTCATATTTGCTACACTGGCTGGGAGCTTGTGTTTTGGGCACAGGCGCATATATTGGCATTGTAGTTAATGCCATAGACGTTAGTATTTGTAAAGTAAACACGTGAGTGAAAAACAGTGAGGATTATGAACATGAAAAAAGGTGTCTTTCTACTAGCTCTCATCGTGGTTGGTATGTCCGCCATGACGACCTTCGCTGGCGTTAAAGCGGGCGGTGGTTCCAGCTTAGCAATTTACTCTGGATCTACCAATGCTGGATGGATTTCTCAGGAGGCAACAGACGCCAACACTGAAGTCATCATGAACGATGACCGCATCAAAAAGCTTTTTGGTAATATTACTAATTTCAAAGATAAAGATGCGACAGGCGAAGGATCAGCCCTAGCCACCTGGGCCAAAACCAACACAGGCGATGGTAAACCGGATGTCATCATTACAGCCTGCGGAACAATGCCCAGTTCTTTGTATCCCTTCCCCAACAAAAAGCCCGATGGTTCTATCGTTGAAGAATTTGTTGATGCCGGTAATATCCTGATTAATGTGGCGGACTGGATCGGATATATGAGCTATGAAGGCGGGGTGCGTAGTCCCAATAATGGACCTTCCGGTGCAGCAAATATTTTCGATATCAAGGGCTTGAGTTTCGGCGCCAGAAAAGGGGACATGAAGCCCACCGATGCCGGGAAAAAATACATCCCGTCCTTGAAGCCTTTCAAGTCCGACCGTCCGTGGCATGCTGAGCAGTTCAAGGGTACTGACTGGGACCTGACTATCTTCGCTCAATCAGACGCAGATAACGCTGACCCGGCCGTGGCTGTCAGCAAAACAGCCGGCAAAGATGGAAACGGTATTATCGCGGCCATGTGGCAAGCGGCTAAGCCCGCGTGGCCTGATAAACCGGATGTTCGTGGTATTGGTGTGGTCGAGTTTATCGCCAATTGGCTGGATGAAACAGCTAAACTATCGACGGCTGTCGAAGCTCAGGACAAGTTGGCCGCCACTTGGGCAGGTATCAAAGGCCAATAACAAATTCCGTTCAAAACCGCACAGTAATTAACCGCAAAAAGCCGTCGCCTCAAGTGAGGTCGACGGCTTTTTTATTTGGCGATGGAAGCTTTCAGAAGAGTTAAATTCAGGTCGTACCGGTGGCCAGGTGCATAACAACTTCTTCTGTCAGTTGATCTCGATTTAACTGTCCTGCTAATATCCCTTTATCCATGACTAGTACCCGGTCTGAAATCCGCAGAACCTCCTCCAGATAAGCTAGAAATAGCTGAAATGGCAATTTTTTTTCATATAGGTATGAAGTGTTTCTTGGGAGTGCTCCATCTTTTCCAAAGCAAATGGATGCAATTCCGCCATAACAAAAGGTACTGCAGAATCTCTTAGTAGCTTATAAGCCCCTTCAAGCACAGGTTGATCCGCCCCACTGTATCTACTTTGATAAGCTTAGGATTTAGAACACTTAATTCCTCCAACTCTTCATCTAAAGTCGTCGCAGTCATCCTGATAATCTTTGGATTAGCTTTGCTCTTTACATTTCCAGGGAATAATCCCGGATCCCATAGTGCATTGCCACCACGGCGTTACTATTGATATGGAAATCGACTGGTCCTATTTTATTAGAGACAGGTTTTCCTACTAGGGTAACATGGCTAAATGAGTTTAACGTTATGCTAGTATTTAGTCTATTGCAGCTATTTCCGTCTGGTTCAAAGGCGATAATCTTCCTTGTTGATCCAACTAGTGCCGCCGATAATAACTAAAAAGCCGACATTCGCACCTACATCGATAACTGTATCCCCCTTACGAATAACGCTCAAGAAGGTACTTGTAGATATCCGGTTCATAAAACGCTCCAGATTTTAAATGATTAAGAATTCCGTGTTCATTGCTGTAAGCTTCTGACATCTCCATAAGAAATTCAAATTTATCTCTAAGATTTATTGTAACGGTTCCCATAAGATTACCTGTGAATTCATTTCCGAGTTATTGTTGTTGCTAAATGGCAAATAAAAAGTAAGAAACATCTCTGAGACAAGGAGGTATTCAAGCAATTAATATTCGGCACGCTAAGTATGTAAGTATAGGCCTCTCAGCCTAAGATTTTCCAGTAGCCGAGTATGTCGCTGAGAAGTACGGGCCACAGTTTCACCCGTAATCAAGCCAACAAATTTCACCGCTTTTGATCTGATATTCGACTACGAACCCTAGTCAACTCACTTTTGTCATCCGGGCAATAATGACTTCATCTCCAATCTATTGATTAGACTCTCCTGATTTCAGCAGGTAATTTGGGGGGAGAATCTAATAAACTCCGTGATAATGCACAATTTTTTCGTTTATCAGATTGAACGGAACCGCTGCCCAGTCCGCTTTAGCGTTTCGAAGCGTGTCAGGATTACATCAAATCCGATAACGCCAACTGGGGTGTTGGGGGTAGCACAAAGGCAATGCTCTCTGGTCATCGTGTCTGATTTCGTTTTTCTGTTCAGGTCCCTGGTAAAAAGTCTACCATAGAATATATTTAGGCCACGATTAATTTAAGAACCGTCTTTTGTATATGAACGGACGCATCCACCGCTGCATATGTCGGTATAGCTATATAGTTCGTCCAGGAAGCTGATAGGGTCGGTTTCTATTTGCCTCTACTACCTTTTTTCACAGACCTGTTGGCCGACCGGATATAAGAACGAGACAACTAAGCCAAACGGGAATACGATCACTTTCGGGCACCTTTTTGTTTACCTTTTCAGTATTCAGCCATGTGATCAGGATGTCACAAACCAATGATATCAGGCTCCTTCAAGCCTGACTGATATCCGCCTCTTTCTTTCCTGTCAGCCAGGCCTGAAAAATATTTGCCCGCAACCTCGATCGAGAGATGACGATTAGTTTTTGCAACTCGCAGGATGTATGTACCATTGAGACCTGCAAAAAGGTATTATAAAAGCAATTCCAATCTTTTCATCTGACGAGAGGCTACCCGAATGGAAAGTTGGTGAGACGCAAGAGGAGGTTGAATGGAAGAGCGTTGAAGTGCTAGGGGTTTGAGTGGGAGATCTATATGCCCATACCGCTGAACTGGCCCAATTTGCTCACCCTCTGCCGCATCGTTTTAATTCCGGTGGTGCTGATACTGATCCATCAGGGTGCCTTTATCCCCGGATTTCTACTGGCCAGCTGGGTCTTCCTAACCGATTTTCTGGATGGTCTCCTGGCGCGTAAAATGGGAATGGTTACCCAGGCTGGGATGATCTTCGACCCGGTAGCCGATAAGCTGGTTGTGCTGGCCATGTTCAGCTATCTTTTCGCCGTCAAGCGGGTTCCCGGCTGGTATGTTGGGTTGGTCTTTGTTCGTGACCTGGCGCAGTTAGCCTCAATTCCGATCTTGCTGTGGTGGAGGAAGATTGCCTTCAAGGTTCGTCCCAAACTAATAGCCAGGTGGGGTACAGCCCTCAACTTCGCTATTTTGGCCTACGGTTTCTGCAGGCTTTGGTTGGAAGCCTACGGATACACCGATTGGCCCTATGGTCCTATTATGCTGCCGGTTCTCCTCGTCTCCGCTGCCATCGAAATCTACATCTTGGTTACTTATCTGCCACGCTTCATCCAGATCTACTGCGGCATCCACGACACCTTCGAGTGATACCATCACAAGAACGATTCAGTACGGCAAACCGAGTTCGACAACAGAAACCACTTCAGAGGGAAAAATGCACTTTAATACCATTGTTCAGGCGGCTGAGTTAATCCGGTCCAAACAGATCTCACCGTCTGATCTGACACAGATGCAACTGGAACGCATACAGCAGTGGGATCCATACCTTAAAAGTTATGCTACCCTGATGGCAGAACAGGCTGTGGAGACAGCCCGGCAAGCCGAGATTGACATCGTAGCCGGTGACTATCGGGGACCGTTGCACGGCGTGCCGGTTGCGGTCAAGGACCTCTGCTATACTCGTGGTGTGCGTACCATGGGCGGAGCGCAGGTTAACACCGATCATATCCCCGCTTACGACGCCACCGTGGTGCGAAAACTGACGGCGGCCGGGGCGGTGCTGCTAGGTAAACTGAACCTGACCGAAGGGGCTATGGGTGGCTACAACCCGGCTTTCCCTATTCCCATCAATCCGTGGCATCCGCAACGTTGGACCGGTTCTTCCTCCAGCGGGTCCGGGGTGGCTATCGCTAGCGGCCTCTGTTTCGGCGCCCTGGGCAGCGATACCGGCGGTTCTATTCGCTTCCCTGCCGCTGCCTGCGGGGTAGTGGGGCTGAAACCGACCTGGGGCCTTGTCAGCCGTTACGGCGTTCTGGCCCTGGCCGAATCGATGGACCATGTCGGTCCCATGACCCGCAGCGTGGCCGATGCTGGATTGATGCTACAGGTCATTGCCGGCCCTGATGCTAACGACCCGACTACCTTATCCGATCCGGTACCGGAGATGTTAGCCTCTCTGGATCAGGTCCCATCTGCTATCAGAATTGGTTTTGACCAGCACTACGCCACCTCGGACATCGACCCGGAACTGGCGGCCGCCGTTTCTAGCAGTGTAGATGTTTTGGTGGAACTGGGAGCCGAAGTGGTGGAGATCAAGCTACCTGACATTGACCCGTTTGTGCTAGCCTGGCCGACGCTTTGTACCGCAGAAGCCGTTTCGGCTCACCAGGCCACCTATCCTTCGCAGCGAGAGGTGTATGGGCCGTGGTTCCGCGGTTGGCTGGACAAAGGCGCGGGGGTCAGCGGAGCCGACTACGCCCGGGCTAACACCCTGAGGGCCACCTGCAACGGTCATTTTCAGCGGGCTATGTCGGGGATTGACTTACTTGTTTGCCCCTCCATGTCGGCGCCGCCCCACTCCGTTACGCCAGCAGGATTGTACGGACCGATGAGCGATCGGCCCGCCCAATTCCAGCGATTTACCGTTCCTTTCAACTACAATGGGATGCCGACGCTGTCTCTACCCTGTGGCTTCACCAGCGACCATCTTCCGTTGAGCCTGCAACTGGTGGGAAAACACCTATCCGAACCGTTGCTGTGCCGGGTTGGCCACGCATACCAGCAGGCGACCAACTGGCATCAGCACCATCCGAATCTGAACCGTATACTTTCAGATAATTCACCTTCGACCCAACCTTCAGTTGGCCCACTCAAGGGATAAGAGCAAAAAGGAGTTCACTAAATGAAATTTGGCGTTTGTGCACCATTAGAGAAAATAGATCGACTGGCAGAGGTCGGCTACGACTATATTGAGTTGGGCGTACAAAGTGCCCTGATCCCGGAAAAAGATGAGGCCGAGTTTCAGCCCATTCAGGCCGAAGCACTGGGCAGTTCTATCAAAGCCGAAGCCTACGCCGGATTTCTACCCGGTGATCTGCGCGTTGTCGGTGATGAGATCGATCTGCAACGGTTATCCAATTACGTAGAGACAGCCTGTCGCCGGGCCCAATCACTGGGTAGTAAGATTATCGTCTACGGCAGCAGTGGGTCCCGCAATGTAGATGACGGATATGATTTCGATCGGGCTCTGGGTCAGATTGCCGACTTCTTATCGATGTCGGCTGACCATGCTGAAGCCTACGGTATCATCATTGCTATTGAGCCACTGTGTGCTCGCGAGTGCAACATCATCCAGACTGTGGCCGACGGACTGGCCATGGCTAAACGTGTCAATCGCTCCGGCATCCAAGTTTTGGCTGACCTCTACCATATCTGGCAGGAGTCTGAACCGATGTCCAATATCGCTGATGCGGCTGAATGGTTAGCCCATGTTCATATCGCTGAACCGGTCAAGCGCTCCTATCCGGGCAACGATAACTTCGATTTTTCCGATTTCTTCTCTGCCCTCAAATCTGCCGGCTATAAAGGGCGTGTCTCCTGTGAGTGCCGTTTCGACGATTTCGATCAAGATGTTGAAACAGCCTTGCATACCATGAAATCCTATCTGGAATGAAAGAAACGGTGTGTACCCTGTTTCTTTCTGTATAATCTCAACTGAACTGAATCACATTTGACTTTTCGATTTTTATTGCTCTGAACTTAGACTGTGTCTATCATTGAGCGAATTAACAGAATGACACTTCACATTGACAGCTGTAACAAACTCTGTTATCATATTAAGGTATTTTGGATTGGGACGTAAGTTCAAAAAACGGAGAGGGCAAGAAAATGCCAGAAAATACGGGAAAAGAAATCGCGCCGTTGTCTGAGTTTGAAGTACTGGAACAGGTTGACGATCAAGCTATTGTCCAGATGATGACGGGGCAAGCGATCAAAGACTATGTCTATTCCTTCAAACAGGGCGGTAAAGTGGTAGAAGGGTTAACATTAGCCGGGATCAATGAAGCCGCTAACCGACGGGGCGGTATAGAGGTGGATACCATCGAACACGAAGAACGAGACAAATCGTGGATCGCTGTGGTCAAGGCGGTCGATACCATCACTGGTTCTTCTCGCTATGGAGCCTGTGAGCAACCCAAAAATATGGGATCTCGACTTGATCCACACGCCTTCACCAAAGCGATTCATAAAGCCCAGCGAAATGCAATCAAGCAACTGCTACCTGTTCCGGTTATCAAAGAGGTTTTGAACTATTACCTCCACCGTCAACACGAGACGACACCACTCGCCTCCGGCCCAACCAAAGAAGAAAAATTGGGCAATGCGCAAAAAGCAACTTTTGCTTTAGCCAGCAAGCTGAAAGACAAAATGGAGCAACAAAATATCGATCAAGCAAGTTTCTGGCAGTACGTCAGAGCACGATATGCGGTTGAATCTCGCAACGAGATGTCAGAAATGCAGTGGACACAACTAGCGGCGGAATTGACAGCGGCGTCTTCGAAAGAAGAACTGCTCCAACAGTTTATGGAGCGGATCAAAAAAATATCAGCAGCCACTGAGGAAAGCGAAGTAACCACTACCCAACCTTCGGAAGACGAGCCCATAGAAACTGTTGTCGTTGTAGAAACTGAGCCTGTCTCCGCCGGAGAACGTCCTTCGGTACTCCCCTTTTAACGCCTGTAGAATTAAGGCCTTTTTTACAGGTGGTCTCCTGTGACCCCAAACGCTGATGATGGTCACTCGAAGGTTGAATCTTTGGAGACGAGATCTGCGAGACTGACAACCTTTTCCCGGCTAAAACAGATCTTCAGCCAATATCTCGATATTGGTAAAACCCCCTACTTTGCACTGGCGCTGACATTCACTTACTTTCTGGTTGGGCTTTTCGCTGCTTTTCATCACGAAATGTGGCGGGACGAAATTCAGGCTTGGCTACTCGCTCGCGACAGTACCGGGGTCTTTGATCTCCTCCGTCACATGAAGTACGAAGGTCATCCCGCCTTGTGGCATCTGCTGCTGATACCAATTACGCGTTTAACTGCCTCACCAACAGGAATGCAGATCTTACATCTGCTGATCGCCACCAGCACGGTTTTTCTGGTGACCAGAAATTCCCCCTTGACCCCATTACAAAAGGTTTGCTTCGCTTTTGGTTATTATTCCCTCTACGAATATGGCGTAGTCTGTCGTAACTATGCTGTCAGCCTGCTGCTAGTGACAATCTTGTGTACTCTTCTGAGGCAACGTTATCAAAAACCAATCCCAGTTGCCTTGATACTCTTTCTCATGAGCCATACCAGCGTCCACGCACTGGTCCTAGTGATTAGTGTCGCGCTCGGTTTAGGACTCGATTACCTGCTCACCCGTCAAGACTTGGCCGAGGATAGTACTGTCAGTATTCTGCGGATCAATCTCGGTTTTGCCATTATAACGGTTGGTATCCTAACGGCGGTGCTACAACTCAATCCACCGGCCGATACCGGTTTTGCTGTTGGCTGGTATACCCAATTAGATCTAAAACGCATCGAAAATTTCATTCGACTTATCCCACGTGCCTTCTTTCCCATCCCCAACCGGGACCTTCATTTTTGGGGCTCGGAGTTTTTGATGCAGTCAAAAACCTTCGCCTGGTTCAAAACCTGGAAATTACAAATCGCTTGCTTGATCCTAGTACTCGTTATCGTGGCTACTCTGGATCGACCGAGTGCCCTGCTGATCTACCTCTCCAGTACTTTTGGGTTGCTGGCTTTCTTCTACATCAAGTATCAGGGCGCGATTCGTCACCACGGATTTATCTTTATTGCTTTCTTACTGACTATCTGGGGAGGAAAACACTTCAGATCTTATTTTCAGTTACCGGACCGATTTCACACTGCTACTCGTATCGGCTTCAATCTTCTATTAACTGGCATTTTATTTATCCACCTGGTTGGTGGTCTGCGGGCCGTTGCTAACGAGATCAAATATCCGTTCTCTTACGGCAAACTAACGGCTGAGTTCATCCGGGCTAAGAAGTTAGATATTCTTCCAATGATTGGTGACATTGACTATGCTGCGAGTACAGTTGTCGGCTATTTAGGGAAAAAGGAGGTCTACTACGTTCGCGGCAGTCGGAAGGGCTCTTTCGTTCGATGGGATAGTCAACGGACTCACGGTGTTAACGATACACAAGTTATGCAAAAGGCGGCAGAGGTTTCAGGTCAAACCCACACCCATGTCCTGCTGATCCTCAACCATCGCTTATCGGTCGACCTACTAGCTACTCACCCTGTCGAACAGCTAGTAGAGTTCACCGGATCCACGATTGGAGATGAAGGCTTTTATCTATATCTTTACCAACCATCTGTAACTGAGTTCTTTGTGCCAGAATAGGTCAACGAAACTATGGTCTCAACTTTATTTAAGGAACTAATTGGACTTTGATCGAATTAGTTCCCTGTTGTACCATTTCAAAGGCGTCGAGATACTCTTCCAACGGAAGTTGATGGGTAACGATCTGATTAACATCAATGAGCCCTCGATCAATATAGTCGATGGCTAACGGATAAGCATATGGACCGAGATGAGCCCCATGAATATTAAGTTCTTTGGTATCCCCTATGATGGTCCAATCAACTGTCACCGGCTCACGCATGACGCTAAACTCAACAAAGGTACCCGCCTTACGGATCATTCGTAAGCCTTGTTCAACCGCACTGGGATGACCAGTTGCTTCGATGTAAACATCGCAGCCATAACCATCTGTCATCTCCAAAACCTGTTCCACCACATCGGTTTGCGTTGGATTCAAGCCGAGATCCGCCCCTAAATTTTTGGCGGCTTCCAACCGTCGATCAATCAGATCCACTGCGATCAGTTTGCCCGGATTTTTCAAGCGGGCGGCTCCGATCATGCCAAGGCCAAGAGTTCCGGCCCCGGCGATCACCACTACATCTCCAAACTCGATTTCCCCACGCTGGACAGCGTGAATCGAACAGGCCAAAGGTTCGACAACAGCCGCCTGAGCAGGCGAGATTCGGTTCGGCACTTTATGAATTAGAGAATTTCCTGGAAACTTCATATATTCGGCCATTCCGCCTTGAACAACTTTCTGAAAGCCAAAGATATAATGAACCTGACAAAGCCAGTATTTCCCATCTTTGCAGTAGCGACAATTCCAGCAGGGAACGATTTGCTCTGCAATGGCGATATCCCCGATCTGCAAACCGTATTTTTCTGCTGATCCTTCTCCTAGTGCAACCACTTGACCGGTAAACTCATGGCCGGCGATAACCGGAGCATCGACGTATGGCACGCGGTGATCGTCCCCCCAAAACAGAGGCGCGCCAGTGTAGCACTTGATATCACTGGCACAAATACCACAAGCCTGAACCTGAATCACGACTTCACCAGGCTCAGCTTGAGGAACTGGTGATTCCTCTAATCGATAGTCATAAGGGCCGTGGCAAACCACGGCTAGCATGGTTCGGGGTAACTCAGGGCCGGTCATCATCTCCCACTCCTATTTTTCTCGACAGCTTTTGGCAGTTACTGCGGAAAATCAACCGCATCTTCGCAATCGAGTAGATCAAGAAAAGTCGTCAAGTCCGGTCGGCCAACGGCCTCAATCCGCTGATCGAACATTTTCTGAATCTCCTGATTCCACGGACCACGAGATCGGCGATCCTGATTCCAGTCAGCAACTTCCTGCCGACTTTTGTCGATTTTATGCCGCAACCATGGCAACAGATCGGTTAATTCGGCGTGCTTGCCGATACTGTCGAGTAGTTTAGCCTCGGTTAGTCCAACAAACTGCATCACGTTAACATCCAAACCAGAGTTGTTACCGAATTTATATTCGCCCAGTTTTCCGGCCAGAAATCCCTTNGCTTTGCTAATCAAGCGACCCAAACAGACAATACCGAGAATACCACCCGAATGGGCACTAACCGGCGGAGCGAGAGTCAAGTTCGAGGGAACCCCAAAATCGTGCATATCCTCTGCATCCAGCATATCGGGCAGGGACATAATCTCTGGCTGACCAATTATCCGCCTCCGTTCTTCAAAGCGCCGATAATAATCTTCGTCAGGTGGTGTTCGGTTACGCTCAGCAACATTGAAAGCTTTAATTTTCTCCAGGTCTATATCTACCTGTTGACGGAGTTGGACTGCAATGGCGGCATCGCCCATACGACCATCAGCACTACTGTTTTGGATGATTCCGAGAAACTTCTCCTCACTCAATCCGAGAGCAGATAAGGTTCGCCGATCGCGCCCTGACGTTTCACCTGACTTGTATTCGCCTAAAGTATTGTTGAGTTTGGCAATGGCTTTATCGGCCATTCGAGCCAGATTCATCATGCCTGAAATGCCAATATGGTAGGGGCTTCGAGGGGCATGTTTGGTAAGATCCACGAGTTTTCTCTCCTTTTTACGAGTCTTATTACCGGGTCTAGCTTCCTATTGTAAGTCTCTTCAGTGATTAATTTTCTGCATTAACCGGCGAACATATTTGACATCTTCTGCCACTAAAGCGTTGGTTGGTTCTAGATGGTGTTCTACCAAGTGAAAAAACGAACGGTATTCGGCGTGTATGCTAATCGGGTCAGTGTATCCAGCCCTCTCCAAAGCGGGCAAGACTTTGGCCGCGTCGAGCAGGCCATCCTTTAATGGCACCCAAATCGGTTTAAAAGCCAACTGACCCGTTTTAAGATCGGCGAAGTATTCCTGTCTGGGGCTTTTAAAATTGACGCTATGTAAATAGTCACCTAGCAAGCCAACGGCTAATGAAATTGGCTCGCCAGAGAGGGTCAAATGACCGGGATCGTATTGAACACCGACCCATTTAGGATCACAATCCTGCAACATCATCAGACAAGAACTGATATTTACATCCAACGTATTTCCGCTGTGATTCTGGATAGCTCCCATCACACCATGCTTTTCTAACAAAGGCTGTAATCCCGCGAGGTTTCGACGTGCCTCCTCCAGTAGTTGGAGTGGATCTGCTGTGGCAGGAACCTGATAACCACCGATGCGAATCTTTTTCACACCAATTGCATTGATTGTGTCCAGTAGCCTTTCTGTTTCTTCATCNGTCTCTTTCAGTGCCGTTACTAACCGTTCCAATTTCAGTCCATNATCTGAAAAAATCCGTTTGACTTCTGGTAATTTGTCCGGCCCAGTCTGGTGCGTAACCGGTGCGTTCGGGCGACAAGGCAGATCCACTCCGTCAAATCCCAGATTTTTAATNTTTGCAGCTAACTCTGGTACAGATAGTTCCTGACACCACTTGCAAAATGCAATCAGCTCATACATTTATGAGAACTCCCCTCTAAATTATTACTCAGAGAATGATTGAGGCGATTATTTATAGTACGATAACTGGAAACAAAAGTCAACGCGACCTTGCTTGCTCGACGATTTGGAGTCTCTTAGTCAGTTTATGGTATGATACGAAAGTATTTTAGTTGGTTAACAGGCCTTGATAACAAAAACTAGAGGAATCGTCGCAAATGGAAGATAGAATTGCTACGGAGATCACTAAATCTGAGTATGCAACCTCTTCAATGCCGGTTGAACTAATCGATTCGATGGGAAGTGATCTCACCGTGGTCAATGCAGCCAGGGTCTCTTTTGGGAAGAAGAAAACTAAATTAGATAAAAAAGATGAACGACTGATAAAGTATCTGGCAACTCACAGTCATTGGACACCCTTTGCCCACGTTTCACTCCAATTTCATATTCAAGCTCCCATTTTTGTAGCTCGTCAACTGATCAAGCATCAAGTTGGGTTGGTCTGGAACGAAATTAGCCGAAGATATGTCGATACGCCGCCCACCTTTCATGCNCCAGAAAAGTGGAGAGGCCGAGCTAAAGACAAAAAACAGGGGGCCAGTGAAGAAGAGGTCACCAACCACGGGACTCAGACCTATGAAACTGCATGTCACCGGGCTGTAGAGCACTATAACCAGTTGATTGGCTCCGGAGTTTGTCCTGAACAGGCGCGTATGGTTTTGCCGCAATCGATGATGACGGAATGGTACTGGTCAGGTTCGTTGTTTGCCTTTGCCCGGGTTTGCAATTTGCGGTGTAAACCAGACGCACAATACGAGACTCAGCTAGTAGCAAATGCGATAGATGAGCTCGCTATCAATGTGGCGCCTGTTTCCTGGAAAGAACTAAGACCTCTCGACATAGGTTAATCCGAAAGTGGTTAACGGCAACGGTCATTCCAAACTGGCTCAGTTGTTAGTTCGGTACCGCAGTGACGAAAAACGGTTAAAGCGGGAATTGTTCGAGCACTACCCCCCAGCCAAATTGGCTGATCTTTTGTCAGCTTCAGACGGTTTGACCCGGACATCAGCAGGTTATTCACTAGGCTTAATCGGAACACAATCCTCGGTAGTGGACCTCCTCGAAGCACTGAAACACCAAGATTCATTAACCCGTTTGCAAGCGGAAAAGTCGATTTGGTCAATTTGGTTTCGTTCGAATGACCCGGACCACGATCAAATGATTATGGCTGGCGCCAAGCATATTGAACAACAGGAACTGGATCAAGCCTTAGAGGTACTAACAACGCTGATTGAAATCTCGCCAGAGTTTGCAGAAGCCTACAATCAACGTGCCATCGTTCATTTTTTGCAAGGCGAGTGGGAATTGTCAATTCAGGACTGTTTGCAGGCCGTCGATTTGAATCCATACCACTTTGGGGCTTATACCGGGATGGGACACTGTTACTGGGAATTGGAACGACTAAAGGCGGCCCATGTGGCTTACCGGAAGGCACTGATCATCAATCCGACTTTGTACGTAGTGGCTCAAGCGATTCGGCAAATNGAAGCACAATTGGCTGAGCACGATGACAACCCCTAATTCTAGTCTCAATATTACTACAGCTAGCCGAACGCCGATCTTTCTCCGTATCGGGTTGACGGTTTTGCCATTCATCTTTTTAACCTCAGTTTGGCTTGTTTGGTTCGGCAAGGTCAAATTGGGTTCCTTTCCAGAAATAATCTTTCTATCCGAAGCATTAGTAATTTTTCTGCTTTCACCTGTTCTAATCTGTTGCCAACAGAACCTGATTGGTAGCAACAGCCTGATCTGTCTACCAAGGCATCAATGGTGTCGGTTTTTAATCGATCTCTTGGGGAAACGACTGATCGGCCTTTGGTGCGCAATTTGCATTAGTTCGTTGATCTGGCTAATAGTCAATTGGACGACAGATGTTCTGACTATTCTTTCCTTTCGGGTCTTATTTNTGCACCTAACTTTAGCCATTTTTGCATTTACTGGTGGAGTGTCCGGTATATTCGGACAATATCTCTTTAGATCTCATCAACAGATGCGTTTTGTTTATGCGGTTCAGCTAGCGATTGTGTGGTGGGGATTTTTGATTCTTTCCCCATTTTTTTTGATTCCTTTAGACCGGTATTTGACAGACCTACAGCCGGTAATTCCTTACTTCCTGCATCTCAATCCATTGGTTGCTATTTGCCAGTTACTCGAACACGATATCTTTAGAACTCCTTACTTGTACCGTATTTTGCCTGTGGCCTCCTACCATTTCGTTTACCCACCGTGGTGGGTTATCTGTGGTTGGCAAATATTGTTAGCCGTCGGTATACTGTGGTTTATCGAGCAAAACAACGAGCAGGATGTGGGCCAACTGAAGTTGAAATGAAAGATCTTATGGTTAGTGTTTCAGGTGTTAGAGGTGTTGTAGGATACTCCTTAACACCTGAGGTAGCGACCCGGTTTGCAGCAGCCTTCGGTACATTTATCGCAGGGGGAATGGTAGTAGTAGGGCGAGATAGCCGAACCTCCAGCCCAATGTTGTTTCATGCGGTTTGTGCTGGTTTGATGGCTTCTGGTTGCCAAATTCTCGACGTTGGAATGTGTCCAACCCCAACGGTATTACTGGTATCTAAGAAAATGAAGGCTAACGGTAGCATAGTGATTACGGCCAGTCACAATCCTGTTGAGTGGAATGGCTTAGAGTTTGCATCCGGTTCAGGCCGGTTGCTGACGACAGAAGATCAAGATCAGTTATCGCAGATCTACCAATCGGGTAGTATTCAGCTCTCTCCTTGGAACGAACAGGGGCGGATCGAAATATTGGAGACAGCAATCGAGATCCATTTAGAACAGATCCTGAATTGTCACTGGATTAATTTAGAACGAACCCACCGACGTAACCTAAAGGTGGTGATTGATGCTGGCAATGGCGCTGGGAGTCAAATTAGCCCTGTCTTGCTGGAAAGGATTGGTTGTGAGGTGATTCAGCTTCACTGTACCCCCAACGGCCTGTTCCCGCGCTCTAGTGAACCAACGCCAGAAGCACTGATCCAACTTTGCAAGGTCGTCAAAGCAGAAAGTGCAGATCTGGGGCTGGCTCACGATGGTGATGCGGATCGGTTGGTAATTGTAGATCAGCGAGGAAATGCCCTCAGTAGCGAGTATACTTTTGTCTTGATTGCTGACTTTATGCTCCGTGAAGCTACCAAGTTTACCCTAGACCCAACCGAAGATTGGCACCATCGAGGAACTACTAGTCAAGTAGATTTGGTTGCGACGGTTTCAACCAGTCGCATGATTGATGATGTAGCCAATCGTCACAATGCCAATCTTTTTCGTGTGCCTGTTGGAGTTGGCTTTGTCGTCGAAAAAATGCGCCAAAGATCTGAGCAGAAGCAGATGAGTACAGGTAGGATATTGGGAGGTGAAGGTACCGGCGGTGTGATCTTTCCGGAACTTCAATATACGACTGATGGGATTACTGCCATAGCTGCTATTGTCCAGATGTTAGCCGATTCTGACCAGTCGATTAGCCATCATGTTGAGGCCTTCCCCCAATACGCCATGCACAAAATGAAAATCGACGTACCTTCACCTAAAGTCGCAGGCCAACTGTTAGGAAGAATAGCAGAAATATTGGCGACTAATTCTGAAGCTGATCTGGATTTAACCGATGGTGTTAAGCGAATTTGGTCAGATCGTTGGGTTAATATTCGTAAGTCCGGTACCGAACCGGTAATTCGTATTTTCAGTGAAGCCCCATCCCAAGCTGAAGCCGAGCAATTGTGCCTTCAAACTAGCGAACACCTGAACAGGTTGAGATCGATACAATAGTGAATGCAAGTAGGTACATTCTGTACAACGTTCTCAATTTGAACCCGAACGCTTTTGTCTGCATAAAGAAGGGTAACGAATAACGAATAGCTGACGTTAAACAAAGGAGACGAATGCCAACGGGAATGATAGTATCCTGCTCACTTTGCGCTCTAGGGGTATGGATTGTCTGGTATAATCAGGTCTTGGAACCCAACTTGCGCTTTTTTGAAACCGGTACTATCAACANTTGCTAAATTATTAGCAATTGTGTCGATATTAAACTACTGGGCGCGCATCCCCGTTGCAGAAGTCCACAATGCATTGATCATAGGAGTAACCTTTTATATATACAGGTTTGGTTAGTAGATGAAAGCATTAAAACTCGCCTGTGTCGGTGGCGGGACGGGCCTATCAGCGCTTCTCAGCGGTATTAAACAGTTTGTCCAAGCGAAGCAAGCTGGTTCTGAAATTATCGATATGAATCGATTGTCGGCTATCGTCACGGTCTCTGATGATGGTGGAAGTACGGGGCGATTGATTGAAGAATTCGATGTTTTACCNCCTGGTGATATCCGCAAACTTCTGGTTTCGTTGTCGGAAGCGGATGATCTCGTTTCCAGCCTTTTTGAGTATCGCTTTTCCAGTAATGGAGATTTGGGCGGCCATACTGTCGGCAATCTGTTACTGATTGCCTTAACTGAGCTAAATCAGAATAGCTTTCCCAAAGCAATTCAAGAAGCCTCCAAACTGCTGGCTGTGCGTGGGCAAATTATCCCGGTTAGCCTTCAGCCGACCGTCCTCTGCGCAGAGTTAACCGACGGAGAAATTGTACGTGGCGAATCTCTAATTCCTGAACGCAAGAATCGTGAGCCAATCCGGCATGTTTTCCTGGAACCACGTGGCAACGGCTCAGTGACGAAAGTAACCGCTCATCGAGGCGCGGTTACAGCCATCCGTCAAGCGGACGCAATCATTATCGGTCCCGGGAGTTTATACACCAGTATTATGCCCAACCTAGCTTATTCTGAAATCGCCGAAGCGATTCGTNCCTCAACTGCGGCTAAGCTTTACATTTGTAATGTTATGTCTCAACCTGGGGAGACTGACAATTATACCGTCACTCAGCACGTTCAAGCTATTACCGACCAATCGGGAATTGAAATCGATTATGTACTAGTAAATGGTGAGATCGCACCACCTCAAATCTTGAAAAATTACGTTCAACAGGAAATTAGAAGTCAACTGGCTCGTATCTGCACTTACGCTGAAGAGGGGATGCAATTTGTCCAGCAAGAGTCGAATCAACCCTCTTCTCAATCGACTAACTGTGTCCATTCGATGTCCGATTTTACCAAACACATCAATCAATTGTCGGATGAAATTAATCGAATTACCGATTCGTCTAAAGTTCAGATCTTCTTTGACCCACGAGTAGATCAACTAGATGGGATCGAGGTAGTAACAGCGGACATGATCCACAATACCAAGGTGATCGATCATGGTATAGAATTGGATGTCGTGCGACATGATCCACAAAAATTGGCGCAAACATTGACCAAAGCGCTTTGTAGTCACTTTAAATCAGTAGACTCATAAGCACTAGCCAATTCTAATTTGTCTAGTCAAAATTAAATGGGTCAAATACCTTTATACTCAATCAGACACAAGAAAATTTCTTTGTTTTTCTTGATATTTGGATTGGCTATTGGATCTTTAGTTGATACATTGCCTGCAACGTCTCCATTAGCAGATCAATTCGGTACGATTGAGAGCCGTGATGTCAATGGAGAAGTCGGTGTAATCGGCATTGATTGGGGAATTGGAATATCCAGAACACCAGGCGCTAATATCGAGATTTACCGTCAAGATTTGGCTGGCAATGAAACCTGGATTGGTTACGGATTCTTGAGAAGTTCCAATTTGACATTAGCGGACACTGCCGACACTTTCGATGGATCATTGCTACAAGTTGGAGATCTGGTACGAATTCAACAGCAAAGCAAAATTTGCACTAGAATTGGTCAAACGGCTTATATAGTTGCCACGCAAGGTTTAGCACAACAGCTGAAATCAAGTACTAAAACTGAGGTTTCCCGACCGGATACAAAGGTGAAATTACATGTCTATCACCCCAAAAAGATTGAACAATTTTTGTTGGCCCATAATCAAATGCAAACCTTTCGTTGGCAAGAAAAAATCTGCACTTTGGTCAAACCTAGGCTGGTGCAAAAGTGTAAAATTAAAACTACAGTTATAGGGGGAAATCCAGAGAAGGGAAATCTGGTCTATATCAAAGACATACAACAAGAACAACGTCAAAAGGCAAGCCAACGACTCTTTATCTTGAAAACTGAAGGCGACCAGATCTACCTGAGTCGATTTGCACAACCTGTAGTCGGTAAGACCTATACACTTCTAAAATGCCGGCCCAAATCAGATGATATAGATCCCGGTTTTCCCATCTGTAGAATAAAGGCCAACCAGATCTACACCTATGCTGTCGCTGCGACCTACGATAATCCTCGACTTTCAGAAAAGTTCAACGTTGGCGATGGTATTAAAATTATTGACTAGATACCGCCTGTTTAGCTAGTCAGTGCGGATGCTGACGAGTTCAACCTCGCTCCGGTCAGGCCAACCAGACNTACACGTCAATCAGACGCACNCGTCAATTCACTCCCGCAGAAGCAGCGATCGAATCGAGGGCGTTAGTTGGATCGGGAGGAGGCTTCGATCGGGTACGTTCACGGGGTCGAGGTCGCTAACCTCCAGTCGGAATTTGCGCCAGCGCGCTCCCACTGAAGGTGACTGTATAAGTAGATACTTCTGCTATCGACTCTTGTTCCTTCTGTTATTTCCTCTGCAGACTTTTGCCTGGATTGATGGGACACATCTGCTCCCCAATGTGCAACCAGTTCAGCCCAAAATACCAGCTACTGCACCAACCCAACTTAGACCACCGAAAATCGGTGATCAACGGACTTTTTATGCGGTCGAATTCCGAAATAAAGACCAGTATCGCCTCAATGCCACATTGCGTGCGATTGGCACCTGGTGTTACATTTATGTTGAAAATACAGAGTGGCAACGAACCGTCAATGCCCGGACTCTCGCCTCGGTCCTGTGGTATTTTGAGCAGTCTACGCCAGCCGATTCATCTAAAGGGATCTATCAGATCGAAACAGAACTTTTTGGCCCTCCCCCCAATGCTGATGGCGATGATCGGATCTATCTCCTACTACTAGACATTCGTGGGGACTCGCTAAGCCAAGTCATCGCCGGTTACTTCAACCAGATCGATCAGCGAAGAGGACGACTTCGCGACCCACATACTGGGAAATTGTATCGTAGTAACGAACTAGATCTGATCTATCTGGACACCGATCCAACTTCGGCCGGTGACATCGAAGGCATGACTATTTTAGCTCACGAGTTTCAACATTTGATTCATTGGCGAAATGATCAGCATGAAGCAGCCTGGATAAATGAAAGTTTATCCGAGTTTGCGATGTTCTATTGCGGCTTTTCGCCTTTAGATCATCTCTCCAGCTTTGAAGCTAATCCCGAGCTCTCTTTGATCCATTGGGACCGTGATAGTGTAGATCTACTGGCTAATTATGGTGCCGTTTACCTGTGGGCGCTCTATCTTTTCGAGCACCATGGAGGAACTGACATCATTCGTGCGGTAGCCCGCAATCGCGCGGCGAGCATCGACGGTGTGAATAATGCTTTGCGGAGTCTAGGTTCTGTAGAAACTTTCCAAACTATTTTTGCCGATTGGAAAATTGCCAACCTAGTTGATGATCCCGATTTTGATCAAGGCCAATACGGCTATCGTCACGCAGATCCCATCATCCAGACTGATCGTCACTATTACTCCTATCCCGTCCGGGNCACACAACAGAAACTCGAAAGCTATGCGATCCGTTATCTCTCTTTCTCCCAAAAAGTGGGTGAAAAATCGCTCTCTATTTCACTTGAAACGGACGGGAAGTATCCTTACGATGTTAAAATCGTGGAGCGAAAAAACGGTCGATTGGTCGATGTGGTAGATTTACCGACTGATACTCGTGGTGGGAAGGTTATCCCCAATTTCGGTCGACTTATAGACGAAGTCATTCTGGTCCCCAGCCTCTCCTCTCAAGCCAACCTCATCGGTATCGGTAGGTCCACTTATAGCTACTCTGCGCAGTTACAAGACCAAGTGAGATTTCAGACTTCAGTGGTACACAACCCGATTCATCGTCGTTACTGGGAAATTATCGCAATCCCGAGCCAGCTATCAGATCCGCCCACTATTACTATTCAGACGGATGGTAGAAAACTGGTCAATGCGGCTCCAATGAGTCTCGTACCTAAGCAACCCTTTTTTGCTTACTCGCTTCACCTACCGTTATTAATAGATCCGCAATTAGTAGAATGGACGATCTTTTTTTTGGCAGACCCTATTGCTGCTGGTAGACTTCAAATGTCCCATTAAATGCTGGACGTCCCTCGTCAGGTTAGCTCAAAAGCTAGGTCGANGGATAGACATAATGTTAACAAGCTTGACGCACCCACCCCGAATAAGTTATCAATTATTCCAAATAACCCATACNCGTCAACCATGCCGTAGTATAGAAANGGTACGTAGTATGTCCCTTTGCTAACAAGCCAACAGATAATGGAGGTAATGTGGTGCCATCCACAAGTTGACACCGACACCAATTAATCATAAATGACTTTTCAGGAGATAATTCTTAACCTGCAACAATTTTGGGCAGACTATGGCTGCCTGATCCACCAACCTTGCGATATCGAGGTTGGCGCAGGAACTTTCAATCCGGCAACCTTTTTGCGATGCCTTGGTCCAGAGCCATGGAACGCCGCTTATGTGGAACCATCCCGTCGTCCAACCGATGGCCGGTATGGCGAAAATCCCTACCGGTTAGGTGCCTACTACCAGTATCAAGTAATTTTAAAACCGGCGCCAACCGATGTGTTGCCGCTTTATCTGGAGAGTCTGAAATACCTCGGTATCGACCCTAAACAGCACGATTTCCGCTTTGTGGAAGACGATTGGGAATCGCCCACGTTGGGAGCCTCTGGTCTTGGTTGGGAAGTTTGGTGGAATGGGGCTGAAATTACCCAGTTCACCTATTTCCAGCAAATGGGCAGCCAAGATCTGAACCCGATTTGCGCTGAACTAACTTATGGTCTAGAGCGAATCGCGCTGTACCTGCAAGATGTCAACTCCGTTTATGAAATTCAGTGGAACCACAAGTTCAACTACGGTGATATTCACCACCAGGCTGAAGTCGAATACTCCAAGTACAGTTTCAATCACGCCAACACGGAGATGCTACTGGATCTATTCAATGTTTATGAAAAAGAGGCTTTTTCTTGTTTAGACCAAAGTTTGGTTCTGCCCGCTACCGACTATGTACTAAAAGCATCGCACGCATTTAATCTGCTTGATGCCCGTGGGGTTATCAGCGTCACTGAGCGAGTTGGGTACATTGAACGCGTTAGGCGGTTAGCACAGAGAGCCACACGAGCTTATATTGATCAGCGTCAAGATCTGGGTCATCCTCTTTTGATTGCTGGTGACAATTTAGACGATCGTGAAAAACCCCTAGCTTATGTACCATCTTCGAATCAAGATCTCCGATCAAAAGCAGAGGTACACTATATATCCACTGGACCGAGGGCAGAAAGGCAGGATTTCCTGTTGGAGATCGGCACTGAGGAGATTCCATCCGGCTACATTCAACCCGCCCTTAACCAGTTATCGGATCTAGCAAAATATGCCTTGACCGAGCAGCGTCTATCGTTCGATCAGATCCGTNTACTTGGTACTCCCAGGCGACTGACCTTAGCCATTAAAAACATAGATCTTCGACAAGCTGACCAGACAGTTGAAGTCACAGGTCCTCCTAAGCAAGTCGCCTATGACGATGGGGGAAATCCGACTCGGGCTGCAATAGGATTTGCCAAATCGCAAAGGGTTTCAGTGGCGGATCTGCAACTGATCCAAACTGAGCGTGGAGAGTATGTTTTTGCGACCCAACTACAGAAAGGTCGACCAACTTCTGATATTCTAGCGGAAGTGGTTGGGGAATGGATTCGTGCCCTTAATTTCCCCAAGACCATGCGTTGGGATAGCCCCCAACCGCACCAACCTTCGGTTGAGTCGAGGGTAAACTTGAGATTTGCTCGTCCTATTCGCTGGCTGGTTGCCTTACTCGGCTCCGAGGTGGTCCCACTTCAAATGGAGACTCTAATAACCGATCGGATGACTTACGGTCATCGCTCTCTGAATCCAGAGCCGATTCTGCTGGCTGAGGCTAACCTCGATACCTACACTAACCAACTTCAGCAAGCGAATGTAATCGTTGATCCTCAACTCCGCCGAGCCGAAATTCAGTGGCAACTTGAGCAGATCTTATCTAAGGAAGAATGTGCTCCCGACTTTGATCAAGAACTCTTAACGGAGGTTAACTATTTGGTCGAGAACCCGGAAGCCATTGTTGGTACTTTCAGCCCAGAGCATCTCGATTTGCCGATTGAAGTTCTAACCACCTATATGAAAAAACACCAGCGCTATTTCCCGATACTGAAGGCGGATGGAAATCCGATTGCCAAATTTGTTGCTATCTCCAACGGTTCAGATGGAAACATTGACGCCATCCGACACGGTAATGAGCGAGTTCTACGGTCTCGGTTCGAGGATGCTGCATTCTACTACGAGGAAGACCAACAATCCTCTCTGGCTGATAAAGTAGATCGGTTGAAAGATGTGATCTTTCAAGTCCGCTTGGGTTCCCTTCATGATAAAACTAACCGTCTACAACAATTGGTCCGCTTCATCGGTGAACAGATGGGACTTAGCACCACCGCTAAAGAGGAAGTTAAACGAACAGCCTACCTCTGCAAAGCGGATTTAACCACACAGATGGTAATCGGCTTCCCTTCTCTTCAAGGAACCATGGGTAAGTATTATGCCCTCGGTAGTGATGAATCTTCAAACGTAGCAACAGCGATTGAAGAACACTACTGTCCTGTCTCGGCCGAAGGAGATCTGCCTAAATCCGAAATTGGAAGCGTCGTCTCCATTGCCGATAAGATCGATACAATCGTTGGATATTTTGGTATTGAAGAGCGGCCGACTGGTTCTCAAGACCGCTATTCACTGCGTCGGCAAGCTATCGGGATTTTACGGATTTTGCAGGAACGNCAAATTCCACTGCTTCTGGACCAGGTAGTTGAACAGGCAATTCAAGGTTACATTACGGACGGTATTGGCTTAGCTTCAGACACCAAAGTAGCAGTTCTCGATTTTCTGCGAGGCCGATTTCAGATGCTACTTCAAGATCAAGGTTTTGAGTATGACGAAGTTAATGCCACCCTTGCTGTGCTTGCCACCGACAACACTACTACTCGCTATCTTGATGTTAGCGATGTCGAGAAGCGAGTGAAATTAGTACACGATTTTCGCCGTGCTGATAATTTCAATCAGATTTATCCGGCGCTTAATCGAATCCTTCGCATCTTACCTGAGATACCGCAAACGGTATTTGAGCCGGCGAGTGTGANTCATGCAGTTGACCCGGATCTATTTCAAGAGAAAGCGGAACGGCAACTGGGTGAATTGGTTAGAGTGCGGTCGGCAAAAATGTGGGACTTGAACTGCAACCGAGAGTATGATAAACTGCTCCTTGAACTGATCCAACTCCAACCTGCGATTGACCAGTTCTTTGACCAGGTCCTAATCATGGCCGAAGAACCGGCGGTCAAGGCTAATCGATTGGCCTTACTGAGTACTATTGCAACGCATATTTGTGCTATCTGTGACTTTCGGGAGTTGGTAATTACAACAGGTAAATAGATTTGTCAGCCTGATCCTTTGTAAAGGGAAAGGTGTATGGAGAACCAAGGATGATCGCTAATGAGTCAGGCAAGGTTAGATTTGAGGTGTAAGATGCAAGCATGTCAATTGAAGTCGAAATTATGCTGGTTAGTTGGAATAGTCCTGATCGGCCTAATCTTGGTTGGCTGTGGCCCTAGAGAAAATCGGGATGTTATGGTGGCCAGACAAGCCATTGTATTAGCCAACATGGGGGAAAGTGGCAAATATGATAGCGCTCAAAAATCGATCGACTCCGCCCTTGCTTCAAACCCAGATTTGATCGAAGCTCAATGTTTGAAGCAAATCTTGGTTCTACACACAGACAGTAATTGGTCTACAGACATCACTAAATGGCGTTCGACCGTCGGTGCCGTCCGTAAATTATTGTCCGGCGTAGTTGCAGAAATCCAGCGATTAGAAGTAGCTGAAGATCCGGATTCGGATCAACTCGATCAACTAGATATGCTAATCCGCAGCCGTAACTCGGTATATGGTTTGATCGCATACGGCTTGGCAGGTATTGCCGGTAACACATCAATCGCGGCTGAAACAGAGATTTTGCAGGCCTTACTGGAAGCCGAGCGATGCTACAATAACAAGGCCAGAAACTCAGCTTTCAGGGTAATCGACCAGCTGGGCTCCAACGCCAGGTCTTCACTATTAGAGATTTTAGCCTCTCAGACGACACCTGAAACCCGGCAGTTCGCTGTTAACCATCTAGGCAACCTAAAAGATCCAACTCTGATTGAAACCTTTAAACAGATTCTTGCCAATAAAGCTGAATCGGCACAAGTTCTTTATTCCGCTATCATCGCTATCGAAAAGATTGGCACCCCAGAGATCATCCCGGCCCTCAAGGTTGCGACCCGTGCCAATCCAGCTATCGTGAGNATGCACGCGGCCAAGCTTATTAACCGATTAGAGGCAGCAGATNCGGTTGAGGATTTACTCTTTCTGTTAGCCGATAGTGATACCTATACCAAAGATGTGGCCATTGACACCTTGACTCAACTGGGTCTGTCTACTGTTCCGCATCTTTCCCAAACGTTGAGTCAGCATGGACAAAATATCGTTTCTACATCGGCTGGCGAACATCGGTTTATCGCTAACGCCTTCATTGACGATGTTAGAATTTCTAACCGTCGTAATGCTGTCCAGCGTGCAGCCCTTCAAGCACTTGGCAACCTGAAATCCAAGTCAGCAATCTCAGATCTGGTTAGCTTACTCGAGAACGATGATCTGAAAGGAAGTGCAAAAAGTGCCTTAATTTCCATGGGTGGAACCGTTGTTCCCCAACTGATTAAGACCTGCCAGGATTCAGGAGCAAGCAGTAGCATTCGTATCGGCTGTGCCCAAGCCTTGTTGAGCATTAAGGATTTAAGGGCAACAGAACCCTTGATCGACCTGCTAGTGGATCCACAAACGCCGAAAGAAATCCAGGCAATTGCCGCTCAGTTTATGGGGGCTACTAAATCCCGTGGCAACAATCAACGAGCGATTGATGCACTTGGACAAGCGCTCAGTTTCGACGATACCACTGCTGCCCAAGCCGCTTTGGCCCTTGGCAAAATCAAAGTCAAGGATAATATTGTGGTCAACGATAAACTAATCGACATTGCCGAGGACTTCATCGAAACCAGAGATGCCATCCGTCAGGCCGCCATTAATGCAGTTGGGAAAATGAAACTGAAAGATGCTATCCAACCTTTGATGCGATTGGCTTTAAATGACACCACTAGCCTTGAACTTCGTAAAGCTGCTGTCACTGCTCTAGGTATCATAGAAAACAATGTTAAAATTTCTGTCAGCGCNGACGCCATGCTTTGGGGCTTGAATACGCGTTTCGATAATCCGAATAAGCTTCGGCGACACATGAAGCGAGAATACACCGATTACNGTAACCTCAAAAAGCAGATCGAGGGATTGGGAATCAAGTGGTTNTCGGAAGAGAAAACGGATCCAGAGGCAGTTGATCTTTCCAAATGGAAACGATTAAGTGAACGATACAAAAAACCTGAATACGAATCTTGGGGCAAAATCAAGCCGGTACCCAGCCTGATTCGGAGCGAAATGGCACTTGTCTTGGGTAAAATCGGGAAACGGGTCACCACGACTTCTGCCGGCCGAAATATCGTTCGAGAACTGATCATCGCCTTGCATCACAAGCAAGGCGATGAACGAGCAACTGTGCGAGCGAACTCGGCTAGAGCCCTCGGTATCATCGGGGAGGCCGGGAAAAGAGATGCACAGGTTGTCGACCAAATCGTTAAAGCCTTGACTCAATCTTTGCAAGAAGATAAGCAAGGATTAGTCCGTCAGGCTACAGCTATCGCCCTCGGGAAAGTAGAAAAAAGCGATAAAGTTGCCGATGTTTTGCTCAAAGCTATAGCCAAAGATAAGTTCGAGAGTACCCGTACCAGTGCGGTTAATGCTTTAGCTAGTTTTAATAGTGAAATCTCCGACCGGGGTCTGGTTAAAGTTCTAAAAAAAGGGATTGGCTCTTTCGAGGACGATAAGAAAGAGGTAGCATCGATTCAAGCAAGAGTTGTCGCTGCTCTACTAACAGATGGGGCCGATTATACTGCGGAAGCACTGATAAATGCCTGCAAGAGCACAGAAGCTAAAGCCGATGAGTGGGTGAAATGGGCAACGGTTTCGACTCTTGGCGGATTGGCAAAACCCAACAGCTATGAAACGATTTTAGATGAGATGGAAAATGAAAATTATCGGGTACGGAAAACAGCCGTTTCGGTGATCGGCAATTTCAAAAAACGAGGGGCGGTTGATCCCCTAATTCAGATTTTGAACAATTCCGCGGAATCAAAGTCGATCCGCGCCAGTGCCGCTGGTTCATTGGGAAANCTTCGTGACGAACGAGCAATAAAGCCTTTATTGTCAATACTCAGTGTTCCATCGGCCGCTACGGAACTTCAAGAGGCTACCGTTAAAGCACTCCAGGCGATGGAGGTCAAACAAGCGATTACTTTAATTCTTTCTCTTCTTCAAAATTCACAATCCCCACTCTCGCTCCGTATNGCCTGTGTTACGGCGTTGGGAACACTCGGCGATCACTCGGAGACACGAAAACAGGTGACCAACGTTATAAAAGACATATTCCGCAGCCAGACGGGTGAAATTTACGAACGGGCCATTATCGCCCTGGGCCAACTCCAGGTTGCTGAGGTGACCGATGNTCTATTGGCTATTGTTAAGGNCCGGGGCACTACTACTATTGCCAGAAAAAATGCNGCCTCCGCNCTGGCTGAATTAGCTGCGCCCAAAGCTGCTGCTGTATTGGCAGANCGGTTAATCGATGAAACCGAATACTTTGTCGAATTGGATGTTGATAGTCTGAAACGGAACTATACATGGGAACACTTTGTTACCGTGGCACAAGATTTTGAAATGCCAGATGCCATCAGTACCAAGATGATTCAGAGGATCGAAGATACGTGGGAACATAACCCGACCCGACACGCGGCCATTTTAGCCCTGGGTAGATCGGATAGCCAACAAGCAATAACTAAACTCGACTCTCTGATGAGTGAAGGCACAGATGCTCAAAAGCAATTCGCTTTTCTGGCAATTGGCCGCTCTAGACAAAATATATTTTTACCTCAACTGATCGAGGTAATGAGATCCGATGCTGGCAAGGATCTGCGACGCAACGCGATCCAGGCACTTGGCGCTTTGAAGGATAAAGCGGCAACCTCCGATCTATTAGCCATCCTCAGTGACGATCCCGACTACGAAATCCGTCAAGACGCGGCTATCGCCCTGACCAATATCGGTGACCTGACTGCGGTTCCCACATTGATCGATAAGTTGACGAATGAGAGCGACAAAGGTGTTCAGCTATCTTTGATAGACCTGCTGATCAATGCCGGGTCGGATCAAAGTATCTCAACGCTAGAGACTTTTCTACAGTCGGACGATGCCGACCTTCATTTTCACGCTGCACAAGCACTTAATCAAATTACCGGCAAATCATATGGCTATGGGTGGTAACCGAATGGCGTACGATGTTAGTGATATNGGTNTCCTCACGACCTAAACCGATTTGTTCNGTCGTCCCGTCCGTGTAGTTTTCCCTTGATCCAGTGGATGTATCTGCTACCTGTATCTCTAGCTTGATTGGGGATTGGCTCTCACGANTATACTCGACTAAAGGGGGNAACCTGTGGCCGGGGGGGTACTATTTATTTGTTTAGTTGGCTCGGCCCTATCCAACCAAAGGTGCTAATCAACCACAATCCATGTGGTGCGTCGATAAATCTTACGTTTGTCAACTTTGTAGTTCCACGGTCTGTCGAAGATTGGTGTTGATTGTTGTTCACTGTTAATTGTCCAACTTTGCTGGAGATCTGCGAATTAAGCAGCTACCAGAAGTCTTCGATGAACAGANGTCTCTNGTTTGACCAGCCGTGATCCTGCTGAAATCGTCAGTATCCAGAATGCATGCCCTTAGCACTAGCCCAGTCCGGTGAATTCCACTGAAGTGGGGAATGAGGTATCAGGAAGAAACTCCAACCTAACCCGGATTTCCCATTTAGATACATCATCATGAGGTCTGCTGCCTCATTTACCTCTATGAACACAGAATGTTCTCGGGGTGATAGTACTAAATANCGGGGAATTCAATGGATGAAGCGAAAAAGACTGCGTTACGCGTCGATTGCGACCGCTGTTTGAAGTGGGCGTTCCATGCTCCCGGGGTTGCTAGCGTCTTGGGGTATTACTGCTATGACAAAGGACATCTTCGAGGATTGGCGCATGGGGGGAATAGGCNGCACACGCTAACGGCCTCGNTGCGTCAGTCCGTGTTCCGGCGCTTGGCTGGCGCAGCGAGGTCGAATGAATCGGTGTGAATCTCCAAAATATGTGGGACCTGACCCTTCGCAATCTCAATGGCTTCTATCTCAAAGTCATTGACTTCTGCTATCNGCTCAAACCTCTGCTGTGACCAAACTCTGGAAGATTTTCTCGAAGGATCATTTGGGCTCCCCACCGAATGGTAGTTCGTATCGTAGACAGCATGACTCGTTCGCTTAATCGACAAACCACTATTTTATTCGTCTCTTCCACCGGTTAAAAAGACAACGCTTCATAAACATAGATCAAAGTGGTGCAAATTTTGAGGTGCGCTTCACAATAGTATCCTTGCCACGACTGTAATTAGAGATCACAACTTGGTTAAATAAGGTTGAGATGTTATCATATTAAAAAGTAATCGCATTGAAGCATGACGCCATTTGAAAGATTAACTAAAATTGTAGAGACTTTATGCAGCGAGAATGGATGTCCGTGGGATCAAGCACAAACCTACCACAGTTTGAGGTCCAGTCTGATCGAGGAAACTTACGAGATCATCGAGGCCATAGAGACGGAGAACTTAGACCAATTTTGTGAGGAATTAGGCGACCTGTTATCGGTAATCATGCTGCTATCGCAAATTGCCAAAGATGATGGTGATTTCGATATTGATCAGGTGGTTGTCACCATTGCCGACAAGTTGGTTCGTCGACATCCACATGTTTTTGGCGCTCTACAAGTGGATAATGCAGATCAAGTCCTGCAAAATTGGGAAGAGATCAAACTTAGCGAAAAAGGTTACGAAGATCGGAAGTCTGCCCTGGATGGTGTGCCTGTAGTCCTGCCTAGTTTACAGCGTGCTCAAAAGCTGCAGAAGAAAGCGGCTCGGGTCGGATTTGACTGGGAAAATGTAACAGATCTATTACCTAAGCTAAGAGAGGAGATTCGAGAGATTGAGGAGTGTCTCGAAAAAGGCGAATTAGATCAGGTGGAGATGGAAGTTGGAGATTTACTGTTTGCGGTGGTCAATCTAGCCCGGTTCTTAAACATTGAAGCAGAAGATGCACTTCGTCAGTCCAACCGGAAATTCGAACGTCGATTTCAGCAGATGGAAGCCGTAATCGAATCTTGTGGGCAACAATTGACCGATTATAACCTAGGGCAGTTAGACCAACTATGGGAAGCGGTTAAAGCTGCTGAATCGGCAGCCAAGTGACTAACCATTGATAAAACCACTACAAATTCAACAATTTAAGGACTATCTAGAACGGCAAAGGCTGCGATTTACGCAGGAGCGGCAACTAATTTTAGAACAGGCCTTTGTCTTAAAGAACCATTTCCGTGCTGACGATCTCCTGTTTCAGATGATTGGCAACGGTTATAAGACCTCTAAGGCCACCATTTACCGAACGCTGCCCTTGTTGGTTCAGAGCGGGCTGCTAACCGAAATCATCGATGCCCAAAACCAGACGATGTATGAACCCGTTCAAGGCGACATCCGTTCACACGCACACCTGATTTGTGTTCGGTGTTCGGAAATTATCGAATTTCGAGATTCGGAAATCAAAGCCAAACAACAGGTCGTCTGTGCATCACACCAGTTTCAACCGCTAAAATATCGGCACGAGATTTTAGGCTATTGTGCTCAATGTTCTCTCTGACCGTTCGAACTAGGTCCGTTTTGAGGTGGTTGGGTAATTTTGGATAGTTACCTTAGCTGATTTATTGTCACCAATGAGGGAAACTGTCAAGTGGCCAAGCGCAGTAATTTCACACCAAAATTTAAGCCCAGGTTGTTGTATTCACCTTAACCGGCGAGAAAATGCCGGGCGAGAGCTGTCGTGAGCATAAGGCCCCATAATGTAGTTACCCGCTGGAAAGCCAAACTGACCGCAATACTGCCTCTGTATTTGAGCCGGATAATTACACACCACAGACCAAGAAAATCAGAGGGCAGAGTTAAGGTGGATAACCGGACGCTTGGCCATGGGAAAATGAAGTTTGAAAAAGCCTTGATTTTACTGGAATTTTAGGTGTGAGAAACAGCGAGAGATCATCATCAGTTTAGCCTACACATCCCCAGTTTAGCGTGTAGGCAGTGCATCGTGATTCCCCGCTTTACTTACTAGATATGGTCTTGAAATCCCACATACCGTATGCTAGTATACAGACGATTCAAGGCTTTCCAAATCAGGTAGCAACTAACGATTAAAAAGAACCGAGGACGTAGTGGACGCTCGAATACTACAAGAACCAATTCACCATCTTGATCCACCTCTAGCAGACCAGGTTAACGTAGAGGTGCCTCTTGCTGATGCCATTGCCCAAATGCAAAAAGTTACCTCCGAACACTATCGTGGAACGGGCGCATTGCTCATCACCCAAAAGGGCAAATTAACTGGTATTATCACTGAGCGGGATTTGGTACGTCGCGTGATCAGCCAAAAACGAGATATAAAGTACCTGACTGCCGGCCAGGTAATGACAGCGCAACCAGAAACCTTAACCACAGAGGATCCGATTGCTTTTGCGCTTAACCTAATGCACCTTGGACACTACCGCCATATCCCATTGGTCGATGAAGAAAATGAACCTGTTGGAATTATAACCAGTAAAGATATTATCAAATACATCAGTCAGTTCATAAAATCGATATAGAAGACAACATTGGGAGATCTAGCTCCGTCATTGTCAGTCGTACCTTCACCTGATTTAAATGAAGCGGTCTGGATAAAGGAATCGTTTATTATGCCATTCGAATCTCTAGTTGATGACGAAATATCCATGATGGAAGACCAGCTAAATGAGTCTGGTAGAGCATTAGAAACTCATGAGATTCAAGTGCCTTTAGGTTCTATTATGCATCATGTTCCTTCTGTTCTGTCTGGGGCAAGCGTACAGGATGCCATTAACCTGATGGTTTCGCGCGATGTCGGTTCAATTTTCGTCGTTTCTGACGAGAGATTGAAAGGGATCATTGGGGAGCGGGATATCTTACTCAAAGTGTTGAATAAACAGGTCGATTACGCTAACTTGACCGTGGACCATTTCATGAAATCCGACCCACTATCCCTGAAACCTGAAGATCTACTCGACACAGCCATTCAACATATGGCTCAGGGGAGGTTTCGGCATATTCCGATTGTCGATGACCAGTACCGTCCGCTAGGAATGGTTTCGGTACGACACATCATCTCTTACCTAGTTGAGCATTTCCCGCAGGAGGTTTTGACACTCCCTCCCAAACCCATTCGTAATGCCATGCGAGCTAGGGAAGGAGCTTAATCTAAATGGGGGACTACACACAGCAACCTCGGTGGACGTATGCGTCAAGCGAAAAATTTCCGCTCTTATTAAAGTTTTTGGTGCGTTCTACAGGAAGGTAAGGAGTTAATGAAAAAACAGCGGCAAATAATTGGTGACGCAACAATTCTTTTTGCAGGTGATTCTGGAGATGGTGCTCAGACAGTCGGAGCACAACTCACTCATACGTCTGCTATAGCTGGAAATGATGTTTCCACTCTACCCGATTACCCAGCTGAAATCCGGGCACCTGCGGGCTCATTAGCTGGGGTTTCTGGGTTTCAACTTCATTTTTCCAGCAAAGAGATTCATACGCCTGGTGACTTGTCTGACGTACTAGTGGTGTTTAATCCAGCGGCCCTAAAAATAAGTCTCTCTAAGCTCAAGCCAAACGGCATTCTTATTCTCAATTTAGACAACTTTGGTCAACGCAACTTGAAATTGGCGGGGTACAACGAAGATCCTCTGGAAGGGGAAATTAGAAACAAGTATCAGGTATTTCCAGTTGAACTGACACGCTTAACCCGAGATGCACTGGTTGAAACTGACTTAAGCAACAAAGAAAAAGATCTCTGCAAAAATTTCTTTGCTCTTGGTTTGGTCTTTTGGCTGTACAATCGTCCTATGGACTATACGCTCAAATGGATTGAATCCAAGTTTGCCAGCAAACCAAAATTCATTGAGGCAAATATCTTAGCCTTGAAGGGAGGATATGCTTATGCCGAAGCTACAGAGCAAATCGCAGTCTCTTATGAGGTCGAGTCAGCTAAATTCAGTCGAGGCACCTACCGAAACGTTACTGGCAATCTTGGAACGGCATTAGGATTGATTGCCGCCGCACAACAAGCTGACTTGCAACTGGTTTATGGTAGTTATCCTATCACGCCAGCCAGCGATATCCTACATGAACTGGCTAGATATAAAAACTTTGGTGTTAAGACTTTACAAATGGAAGATGAAATCGCAGCCGTTTGTGCTGCTATTGGGTCGGCTTTCAGCGGAGCTTTGGCTGCTACCGGAACTAGTGGTCCTGGTTTTGCTCTGAAAGGTGAAGCCATTGGTTTGGCCGTAATGACAGAATTACCCCTGGTCGTATTGAATATCCAACGGGCGGGGCCTTCAACGGGAATGCCGACAAAAACCGAACAGACGGATTTACTGCAAGCACTTTACGGTCGAAATGGAGAATCTCCCATACCTGTTTTGGCAGCCTCACGTCCCTCTGATTGTTTCGATACTGTCTATGAAGCTGCTAAAATTGCACTCAAGTATATGACGCCAGTGGTCTTTCTCTCCGATGGTTACGTTGCTAACGGTGCAGAACCGTGGTTGATTCCAGAGGTCTCCGATTTGCCGACTATCTCTGCCAACTTTGCCACTGATCCAGACAGCTTTTTGCCTTATCAGCGAGACCCCGAAACGGGCCGTAGGCCTTGGGCTGTGCCGGGTACCGTCGGATTGGAGCATCGAATTGGCGGATTGGAAAAATCTGACCTGACTGGAGACATCAGTTACGACCCTGAGAACCACGAGAAAATGAGTTATCTACGAGCGCAGAAGATTGCTAACATTGCTAACGAAATCCCGCGCACTGACGTTTTTGGAAGCGACTCTGGGGATCTATTGGTAATTGGCTGGGGAGGGACTTATGGGGCTTTAAGAACGGCTGTATCCAACCAGCGTAATGCAGGTGCTTCGGTATCACACTTGCATCTTCGGTTCCTAAATCCTTTACCTAATGACCTCAGTTCAATCATACAAAATTTTGAACGGGTGATGATAGCCGAATTAAACCTCGGACAACTCAATAAGATAATTCGTAGCGAGTATTTAGTGGACACAATTGCTTATAATAAAATCCAAGGCCAACCTTTTCAGGTAACGGAAGTTGAAACTAAAATCGAAGAAGTATTGACAGTCGAAAATTAACATATAGCCGAGGTCCACATGAATCTCTCTGAAGAAAATAAATCCCCTCACATTCCTGCTGCTGTTCCAACGATGAACAAAAAAGACTTCGAGTCAGACCAAGATATTCGTTGGTGTCCTGGTTGCGGTGATTACTCCATTTTATCCCAAACTCAACGGATTCTACCGGAACTTGGCATTCCCAAAGAGCAACTTGTTTTTATTTCTGGCATAGGTTGCTCCAGCCGTTTCCCTTACTACATGAACACCTATGGATTCCACACCATACATGGTCGTGCGCCGGCAATTGCTGCTGGTGTCAAAGCCACTAATCCGGAACTGTCTGTTTGGGTCATTACAGGAGATGGAGATGCTTTGTCTATAGGTGGCAACCACTTTCTGCATATGCTCCGTCGTAATCCCGACATCAATGTGCTATTGTTCAATAACCGCATTTACGGTTTGACCAAAGGCCAATACTCACCCACTTCAGAGGTAGGAAAAATCACCAAATCTACCCCTTTTGGTTCTCTCGACCGGCCTTTAAACCCTGTTGAAATTGCACTTTCGGCTGGAGCCACATTCGTGGCGCGAAGTCTAGACCGTGACACCAAGCATCTTCAATCTATCATTAAGGCTGCGCACGAGCATAAAGGCACCTCCTTCATCGAGATTTATCAAAATTGCAATATCTATAACAACGGTGCTTTTTTCACCTATACTGAAAAGGCGACCAAAGCAGATAATACCGTTGTCTTGGAACATGGTGAACAGTTGGTATTTGGAGCCAAACGGGACAAAGGGATTCGGCTGAACGGTTTTCAACCTGAGATCGTATATATTGATGACACAAGTGATACCGACCTCATTGTTCACGACCAGTTCGCAGATGATCCGACCTTAGCTCATTTCCTGAGCCGGATGACTGATGTGCCTGAACACCCATTGCCAATTGGCATCTTCCGTTCGGTGCAGTGTCCTTGTTACGAGGATATGCTAACCGACCAGGTTCAACGGGCTCGCCAATCTAATGGGGATGGTAATTTAGAACAACTGCTAAACTCGGGTGAGACCTGGGTGGTATAAATCGTACTGCTATCAAGATGGAAAATTAGGTCGGCAATCGTTATGATTTCGCATTTCCCCGAGCATTGACGTCAATGCCTGTTGGTGAGTTCTATCCCTGTTAACTAAACGCCGAACCAACGTAATGTTGTTGCTGGCTACAGACAGATTCTTTACCTTTCCTTTCGCCAATACGATGCTCTCATTGCCAGCCTCTCCCTCTTTATCAACTCTATAAGCCGATAGATGCCTTTTTCGCCATGTTCGGTGGGGCATTCGGCAGTTTCCGCTATATTTGCGAAATCTTTGCCCGGGCTTTTCCCCTATTACTAACAGGTTTAGCTGTTTCTTTTGCTTTCCGATGTTTCGTTTGGAATACCGGTGCGTCAATACTTTGTCGGGTCATAGCAGTTCCCTGGGTCAGTACAATGGGTTTAAATCTACCGCCAATTTTTTCAAACTCCCTTGACGATAACAGTCCGTTTTATGGCTGGAGGGTTATGGGCTGCTGTAGCCGGATTCCTCAAAGTCTATCGAGAGGTGCAAGAGGTTATTAGTACCATCTGCTCAACTATATCGCCTTTTACCTTGTGGGCTGCGTTGTTGATGGTGAACCACTACAAGAATCCGCCAAGTATTATATCCTCAAAGCGGATTGATTCCAGCCTACTTGCCGGTTCTGTTATTAAAAACTCGATTTCATCTTGGTGTGCTGATTACTCTTACCTTGGCTGTGTTATCTTAGTGGATCTTGATGTATACTACCATTGGCTATCGTCTACGGGCTGTTGGCCAGAATCCGTCAACGTCACGGGTCGCCGGATCAATGTATCTATCACAAAGATATTGTTCTGACCATGCTGGTCAGTGGTGGGCTGGTAGGACTAGCCGGAACCATGGATCTAATCGGTATCAGTTCTTATTGGCTTTTCCAACCGGCAGGCATGAATATGCTAGGTCCTGGTTTCATTGGAGTCGCAGTTGCCTTCCGGCCTGATTAAATCCAATTGGCGTAATTTTATCTGCCTTGCTGCTTGGCGGATTACAGGTTGGTGCAGATGCCATGCAGTTGACGGTCGCGTGCCCTCAAAAAAACTGACCTCTGGTATTCAAGCCACGGTTCTATTGCTCGTTCTGGGTTTCAGCGCTATTGAACAAGGAGCCCCATTTCAGAAAGAAACCAAAATATACTAGAGGTCTAAATACAGGAGTCGTGTTGCGAACAAGATAGCCTAATTCTACAATGCTATAGCTTGGCCATGCTCGAAATTTACCGCAGATATTCTGGCGGAAACGATTCATCAGGCAACTCCTTTATTAATGATTGCGTTAGGCAAAATCTATGTTGAGCGATCGTGGGTGATTAACATTGGCATAGGGGGGAACGCGATTATTGGAGCCTTTGTCGGTATGTGTAGCAGTGCTGTTGACGGTATGGCCTTAGCCACACTATTTTCTACCCTTGGGCTAAAAACGGATTAAGTTGTAACCGGAACCGGAATCAATTTGATGAGCCTTCGGACTGGTTCATTTACTGTATACCCGTTTCGTGGGTGAAACCGGCTAGGCCTTCAAGGCCGTCACTTTTTACTCCATTTTCTATTCCGGTACTAGCGGATAATCCAATGGTGGGACGCATTTTTCCAGTATAACCTCTTGTTTATTTGACCTCTCTGTGCGTTCCTATTCTTTACAATCAAAGCTAGTGGATCCGCCCCAATATTTTTAGATTTGGAAGCGCGTTATCAGATCGGATACAAGCCCGAATGTTGAGCGTTTTTGTCCTGACAGGATTATTAGGACATACTAAAGCCCCACAAGTACTAGCTGTGCCTTACCGACGAAAGTAGTAGTGACCGACACTCAGACGAATCGGTGCCGTAACCGGGGACGCAACTCAACTACGAGGCCTAATGGCTTCCGGTTTGGACTAAATATTTAGTCAAGAAAAGATCTTTAATTGTGTTGGGTAACGGCTAAGTCTAAAGAATAAGGAAAGTGGCTGGCTACAAAATTGCACAAGTTGACCAAAGGCCAAATAGGTTTCAGCTAGTCACTTTTGGGTGAAAATGAGATAGCCTGTTACCCAAGGTCGGTACATATACATTCGCAGGAGTCTGAAACACGGGTTAACAACTCAAGTTGGCGCCGTCCGCCAGTTTCGGTTTGAACGAACTAGATCTAGCTAAACAAGTGTTGGTGTTTGCTGACTTCTATTGCCAAAACTTCTAGGTTATGTTCTCTCACCCAGGATATCACCGTATTATACAGAGCTTGAGCAAAGACCTCACTACCATCCGAATAAAGTTGTTGGATTCGGTTCCCAATTGAACTGAAGGCCTTTTCTATCAGGTTTGAGGCTTCGGTCTTCCGACTCAATTCACAGGCCTCCAGGTGATATTTAACCCCCTCCTGGGTATTGCCCTGATCAAAAGCGACATTTCCTTTCAACAAATTAAGCTCGATCAGTGTTGGGGCTATTATTGGATCGGATAAGTCCGATTCTGAAACCAGTGCATCGGCTTGCAGCAACATCGAGATGGCGTCAGCCTTTCGATCACGTTTGTTGTACAATTGATGCAAGTTTATAAAAACACGCACCCGGATGCCAACCGAATTGGTGCCGTTAGCATCCGGGTACTGAACGATCTTCTTGTAGATATCCTCAGCATCATTCCATCGAGATGTTTTCTCGTAAACTAGACCCAACAGTTCGTGTGCTTCTCGCATCATCTGGTTGGCTTCGTTCAAATTGATGCTCGTCAGACGATGGTAGTCTTGAATAATAGCGACCAGATTGCTGGTCGCCCGTTCTAACTGATTATTATTGGTGAAGATGGCCGATTTCAATAACCTAGATTTGGCCAGATCGAGGGAGACACCGCTATGCTGTGCCTCGGTTTCTAGCCGAGTAAAGATGATTAGCGATCGCCGAACGTAGTCTAGGGCCGTGTCATAGTCGCCTTGTAGATAGAAGATAGATGAAATCTCTTGATGCGTTGCTGCCAAGTTATATGAGTCGTTGACGGCCCTCAGTTTCCATAGTCGAGCACTCCCTTTCAAGGTATCGATGGCTTCAGCATAGCGTCCTAGATCTTTGTATAAAGATCCCAGTGCAGCCAGTAGTTTGGCTCGTAAGTGTTGGTGTGGTCCCTCGATCGCAATTCCTTCTTGCCAGTACTGAATTGCTTGCTCTCGATCCTGCATGGTGCGATAGGTGTCACCGATCAGATAGTAGGAGTTAGCTTTACCTTCATCATTGTTTATGCTATCGCTAATCTTTTTGGCTTCTAGAAAGTATTGAATTGCCTGTTCACACAATTTGATATCGCGACTCATCTCTCCCATTCTAAAACAGGTCTGTAGACGGAGATGAACTGCATCTTGCAGGTAAGAATCGCTAGTTAGAGTTGTGTATAGATCTTGGAAGGAGCGAAGCGCGACCTCAGGTCCGATCTCCAGATTGGTCAAAACCGCACTATAAAAAGTTGCCCAGCTTTGAATCACCGGACGGCTGACCATCTTTTCCAAATCTTTGATTAAGCGACGGTAGTAAATTCGATCTTCGAGAGTGGTTCGAGTGTCAATCTCTTGAAACAGGGCTAGGTAGATCTCATCGATATTATCTTTACCGTCAGCGGTTTCATCAATCCAATTTTCCTTCAAGAAATCAGGTGCACCTTCACTTTCATAGATGCTCTGCTTATAAGAGAGCGGCATCGGATTAGCGATAAATTCGAGCAGTTTGAGGTCTTTTTCACTATATTTGGCAAATTTTCGAATGAACTTTGATGAAGCCCGTCGTTTATTGGTTTCTATTAGACCAATTAGTGTATGGCTAACACCGAGCAGATCGGCCAATTCTCTTAAACTCATCTTTTTTTCAATTCTAAAGTCGCGGAGATGTTCAGCAAATGTTAACTTCACAACATGGCCTCCTGGTCAAAAAAACAGCATTTCTATTAGATTCTAAAGCGCTTTATTTTACAGTATATTATTTGGACGTGTCAAGTGGCAATAAGCCTACTTAGAGTATGTTTAATACTTCATTTCCAAGCTTATCAAGGGGTTTACTCGCATGTTAACACAAACTAAAATCGATGTTAAAACTCTGGAAACTGGCTAGTGACTTAAACAAAAACTTGTACTTAATCCGCAGCGTAGTGAGGTTGGTAACTTAGAACGGTGTAAGTTAATCTTAAGAAATCTGAGTCAGTAGATCGTTGAAGGCAGTGACCGACTGCGGGTGGATCATTTGCTTCGCCACCAGTTGTCGTTCTAGTTTCTGCCGCGCGACTTCAAAAGCGGCACGGTTTAAATCCACGGTCGCTAGTTTTCTCACTTCAGTTATGGCCGGATAAGAACGGTTCGGCTCACAATAATCAGCCACAAAAAGGACTTTGTCTAAGGTGGACATCTTTGCCATACCAGTTGTATGTACCGAAACGGCTTGCAAAACAGATCGATCTACAATGCCAAACCGGTCGCTAGCCAGAGTTGCCCCTACCTTGGCATGGAGCAACGAAGGATTCTGTTCCTCAATTAGATCCGGTACAATCTGGTGTCGCTGGCACGTGGTCAGGAGTTCGCCATCGGTCATCCATTTGGCGCAATCGTGAAGCAATGCTGCTAATTCTATTTGTTGTTGGTCTACCCCATACTGTGGGGCAATAGAGGCCGCAGTATCTCGAACCGAAAGGACATGTTTCAGTCGTTTCGGTTTTAGTTTCTGTCGTAGGAAGTCGAGGATGTCAGTCGTTTCCATTCTCAGGCCAAGATCGATATGGATAGTCGACTAAGCTAGCGTTGCCATATCGTGGATCCGCACTAACTTCTTGACCAATCCAATCCGGTTTTTGGAAGGCTTGATCTTCACTACTCAATTCTACTTCTGCTAGAATTAATCCTTGGTTTGACCCGTGAAATTCATCGATTTCCCAAACGAAATCTCGAATACAAACTCGATATCGATGCTTATCGATCAGTGGTTGTTGACATAACTCAGTTAGCAGATGCTCTGCGTCGGCTACTGGAATTGGATATTCGTATTCCGTACGGATAATTCCGGTAGGCTGGCTTTTAATCGTTAGAAACGCGCGTTGTCCTGCTTGCCGCACGCGTACAGTGACTCCTGCTCTATGATTCAAATAACCTTGACGAAAATGGTCACCTGTGGCCAATTTACGCCATTCATCGCCAACGACCAGAAACTTACGCTCAATCTCCCTCATCGATCTCCTCATTGCCGATGACCTCATCGACTTCGCCCTCTGCTAGAAGATATTGGGCTAGAATCTTTTTCTCCTCCGTGGTCATTATTTCACTATTGGGCAAGGAAATGCTGATCCGATACTCACCATCAAGCCATTTGCCGAGATCAACTGTCTTGCATCGTTGGCTACAAAATGGGAAATAGGGTGGTAACCCATCGCCAGGTTGGTAATCGAAAGTGTAGGATTGGCCACAGATACTACAGCGAGATTCCAAAATAACAACTCCTAACGGTACAAGTGATGTCTCTGAATATAGACAGCGACAGGTGATGGTACCAGGTAACGAATCGATTGACCAGATCTAATGCGTTGCCGAATATCGGTGGCTGAAATTTCGATTTCGGGAATTTCAAAAATATCGACCCGCTTGATAATTTCTGACGGTACTGTCGATAGAGGATAGTTGGGGCGAGTCGTTGCGATGAAACGGCAGATATTAAGTAGCCGATCATAATCCTTCCAGATCTTAAACTCAATCAGCGCGTCAGCCCCAATGATCCAGGCCAGTTCACAATCAGCGCCGTAATTAGCTTGCAACTCTTGAAAGGTTTGGATGGCATAGGATTGACCTTGTCGGTCAACTTCAATCCGAGAAACCGAAAAGTGTGGATTGTCGGCAATTGCTAACCGGGTCATCCGATACCGGTGTTCAGGATCGATAATACCGTCAGGTGGTTTATGTGGCGGCCGCGCTGATGGAATAAACAAAATCTGGTCGAAGGATAACCTTTGGCGAATTTGCTCAGCACTGATGAGATGTGCCAGGTGAATCGGATTAAATGTACCACCCATGATCCCTATTTTCATCTGTGCTGTTCGCTCACGTCGACACCCCTGCTAATGGTGATTGTACTAGTGCCACTAAGTGTGTCAACGACAGATAACCTTTAGGGTTTCAGCCGTTCTAAATGGCTCTCAATCCATCTCCGGGCAAGATATGTTCTGTTTCGTTAATCACTGTTACTCTTACCGGCCTATCCGACTGTTTCAACAGCGATTTACTTCGACTTCCTCCCATGTGTGCTTGCGTCTTTCGATAGCTGTGTAACTCTGAGACTCTGCTTACGCCTGATAGCCAGATGTGGCAGGTAGCGCAATTTTTGTTCTGCCGTTTAGCGGACACTCCGTAAACTGGCGACCTGATTGTGTACCATCACACGAACTTGGCCGTGACAGGTAGCACACCGCAGTATCGGATCTTGAGCCTAATTGGGGGCGGTCATATCGCCATGAAACGCAGCAGGCAAACTTTCTTCAGGGCCGTTCATGGTTCTGTTTTGGCCCAGATGACAAGATAAGCAAGAAACTCCAGATTCTCGATTGGGATCTCGCAGTTTCGGTATCTTCCCAAATCCTGTTAACAACACAGGTTCTGGCGCATGGCAAGGGTCACAAATTGCTTGCTGCTTTCGTCGAAACAAACCGTCGGACAGTCTGGATCGTAGTCGGAATGATAAACATCCAAAATGTCTTCCATCCGATGGATAAATTCCACACTTTGTCGGGGCGAAATTCCCCTGCCGCCGACGCCAGGGCTAGAGTTGGTTTGTTTTACGTTTGACCCACGGCTTCGTGCGAAGCGAAATGCTCTCTAATTCCAAATCTTCGATCTAGACCAATTGGTGGGCTAGCAAGCGTAAACTCCAACGCCCATACCCTTAGGCGTAGGTCTTATCAAATGAACTTCGACTCGTCCATCTAATTTACGCACATATTTTCATCAAGGTCGACGGTTGACTCTCGCTTCTTCCACACCAGACGGCACAAACTGGCGACGAACTCTTCCTACTGTTAACCGCCTTATACCTAACTTCTGCTATCTGGTTATCGGTACCGTCTTCATCAACTCGCAGTAAAATCTAAATCCGTTTTATTTGATGCCCCCCATTTCACGACCCCGGAATCCATCTTCTAGATCAGCCCGTTCTTCGGTGGTTAAACCTATATGTATTTCTTACTCACTTTGTTACTTCTTGCTTCCTCGGAGGCCACTTACTTGATTCTGCTCTGATTCGCTAATCCATAATGATATATAATTAGGTGTATTTACAAGTTGTGGACAGGTTACGGCATTGATCTTTTGCTAGCGAGTTTCGGAGTCTACCTTAACCAAAGATCAGACGCTTGCACTTTACCCCGGGCTAGCCCAGGTCCTTGTTCACGAATCAGCCGAGTTCGCTTCCAGAAATGAAAAGGCCTATTGACTTAGAACTTGGTCAAGTTTAGCAATAATGCGATGTATTTCCGCTTCTGAATCGACCTGGTTGCTACTCATTTGAGCTGCTAGGTTAAGGGCGACCAAAATTGCTCGGCTCAGCGGGTCATTCGTCCCTTGTCCACTGCCAAGCTTCCTCATCAAGCCATCGATATAGTTTGCCAATTCCCGTATTTCATCCACCGTTAGATTTTCTGGTGGTTTGACAGTGTAGTGGACATTGAAAATATCGACTTCAACAGCCTGGGCAGATTCGGCTACAGGGCCTTGGGCACTATCAGATGACGAAGATGTATGAATGGATGATGGTGAATCTATATTTCTCATGCCATGGTTTCGATTAAGAAAAGAAGGTTCTTTATAACAGACCGTGCTAACAAATTAACGAGTAAAGCGAGACGAGCCTTATTTTTCCTCACTTTTTTTTCCCCGTTTGGCAGATAAGCCTAAAGATTTGATCAGTGCCTCTCGCATAACTTCGATATTGGGTTCAATACCGGTCCATTTCTCAAAGGCGATTGCGCCTTGATGAACCAACATCCCCAACCCGCCGATTATCGGACAACCTCTGGCTTCAGCTACTCTCAATAAAGGTGTAACCGGTGGTGTATAGACAATATCGTAGACGATAGTTCGGGCAGATAAGCAATCCAAGTTGAACAAGTCTACTTGAGCGGTATTATCCATACCAACGGAAGTGGTATTGACTAGCAAGTCGCAAGTAGCGATTAGATCTGCTAGTTGGGAGGATTGTATCTCGACACTGGTCAAACGGGTGGACAGCTGCAAATCTGTCTGTAGTAAATTAGGTTCTAGGTTTTCAACCAGAGTGACGGCCTTAGAAACTGTCCGGTTAGCGATAGTAATTTCGGTTACATTATTTAAGGCTAGAGCGGTTACAACCGCACGCGCAGCGCCACCTGCACCCAAAACGACAGCCCTTACATCACCGGTTAGTAAATCAAATAAGCTGGCTTCCTCCTGCATCGCACGGATAAAGCCTTCCGCATCTGTATTATGCCCAAAGATCTGATCCTGGTCAAAGACGAGTGTATTGACAGCACCAATCAAATGCGCTTCGGTTGAAATATGATCTAACAACGGCATCACGTTCTGTTTATGCGGGATTGTCACGTTGACACCGACAACTTGCAGTGCCTTTAATCCCTGAATGGCCATAGCGAGATCTGGCAATTTAACTTCGAAAGGCAGATAAGCGAAATTAAGTCCCAGCTTCGCAATAGCCGCGTTGTGCATCTGTGGTGAGCGACTATGAGTAACCGGCTCACCAATGACTCCAACGATTTTTGTCTGTCCAGAGATATTGATCATGGCCGCCTTGTGAGTAGATCTAGTCTGAATCAAAGATACCTTGCTGACGCAAACCGATCCAGAAACTAAAACCGTTCAATTGAATCCGGTTCTCTAAACCATCCGGGTTGCCCGCAAGGCTCTCAGTTTCTGGCTGTTGGTAGTCGATAGGTACAATCTCACCTTGTCCAAAGCCAATTCCGAAATTTGCCCAGAGGTGATCTTGAAACTGTATTGCCGTTTCAAAAGAGGTGCTGCGAATTGTAGATCTTCCCATTTTGTTTTCATTGGGTAACGTAAACAATCGTTCATATTGAAGTTTGACTTGCGTTACCGGTGATACTCGGTATCGGCCACCGAACGCAGACCGACGGAGATTGTTGTTCGTATTTCGCAATTGAAGCCCAAACTGTTGTCCTTCCAGTTGGTGGTTTTTGAGCCGGTGTGTCAGCTGATGTTCAATGAAAATCTGTCCTTTTGGAAAACGAAAGGTCAAAATTGAATTAGCTAATACTTCTATTCCCTGTTGAAACCAGATTTGCTGATCAAACCGGTCCGGTGAGTAGCCCCTAACACCGAAGCTATTTTGCCAGCCAGCGATTTGTCCTTGCCACAGGGTAACCGTCTGAAATTGGAGTTCATTTCCTGGATTATAGATCTTTCCTGGCAGTACCTGGTATTGGCCTTTGGCTAAGTAATTACCTCCAATCGCTAGTTGCAACACATCAAATTTGTATGTTGCGAAAAGAGAACCGTTGACGTTGAAACCTTCACCCAACCGGCTGACCTTGAAATTAAGGATTTCCGAATAAAACTGGTTTGCTAAATCCGCTTGAGTCGGTTGTAATTGGCTTTTTCCGGTGGGTAAAGATAAGCCTAGCCCCAAATACCAGTTTCGTAGCGACCGGGGGCTTCGCTGAAACTGGTAATCCATTGCGATCTGTGTGTCGCCTAACCCCAAAATTTGTTGCTTCGTAGCCATGCCATCTGGATCTGATTTTTGCATAGTTGCTAAACGAGATGCAACCATTATCTTAGCGTCGATCCCGGATAACCTTAGCTTTGATCGCCAAATCCAAGGCCAAGCGAATTGTCGTAGTTCGTTAGTCTGGATGCCATCTTTGTTAGTCTGCCGAAGTCGCCATATCTGATAGCTGAGATCCGTTCTGAGCCGATCGGCATGCTCCATTACTAATTTTCCAGCTACCACTTCCGATAGTTGGCCTGGTAACATACCCAATATACCCACTGGCAGAAAGACAAAGACCAAAAGTTGATAGCCAGTTCCAACAGTCGTTACAAAAAAGTGACCCAGTCGATGTACATGCACATACATCGGTACTGTTTGAATAGTAAACAGAGAAGTAGAGTTGACCATCACCGAGCAACTAGACCGATAGAAACAGGAATATCAGTTCCCGGAAAGTGCTGGTTCCCGTTTCCGCGAACGTAAGGTTGTTCGAAGTGCTGATTTAACCGATTTATCATCTCATTCGATAAAGCTGCCGCAATTGTCCGCTGGTTATATCGTCGGGTTAGTGCTGTCTGTATATCTCCACTTTTTTCCATGGCATCGGATATTTCCATCTGCGTATTTTGTATTTGATTAGAGCCGATTAGTATCGAGTCTAGACCTATGCCTTTGATCTCTTGAGCCATGACTAAGGGCAAAACGATTGATGGAGGAACAGACGATAATTGCGATACGTATTGGCCAATTCGCACTATGGAACTCTGAACTCCAAGTGATGGCTGAACGATTCCATAAAGTTGGGTTTCGAAATAGCAGGTTGCCCAAGCCAAATAAAATAGTTCCTCAGCATTTTGGATGGGTCCATTATCAGAGGACACCTGGCCTACCGACTGCATCTCAGCCCTCAGTGCAGCTAATTTCTCCGCTAAGTCTTGTTCTGTCCCCTCTAAGATAGGCGATTCGTATACCTGGCCCTGTTGTAGATCTAGTATCGTTAATGATAAAAGGTACTGGTCGTTTTTTGGCAATGACTGAAGCACCGACGAACCATCTCTCAATTCAGTTACGATAATAGTTGAAAAGCCAAACTGCCCGGCGAGATCTACACCTCGTTGAATATCAAAAGGAAAGGAGTATAGTGTGTCTGCTAAATTTTGATTCAAAATCTGGTCCAGTACCGCGATCGGAATTACCAATTTCTCGTCTTCCGCTTGACGGCCTCGTAGCAGATCTGCAATCAAATACTGAAACACTTTAGTTGGAAATCGGGGAGGTTTAAGATCGAGTTCGACAATTGGCAAGACCGCAACGCAGCTCTGCCAATTTGTTGTCTCCGTCATATCCTTGTTTGGATCTGTAGACCTAGCTCTAGCCGACTTATTAACGATAGCAGCTTTTACCTGTTGATGGTATCTCCAAGTGAGTTTAATATAATCTTGTTTCAGTGTCTGCACCAGGCCATCAACCGGGTCTTTGGGTTGGTCACCTGAAATCGTTACTAGTGATATCGGGTTTATTGGTTGGTGCAACAAGATCTGGCGCATGACCGTTACCGCTCGCCGGTAATCGCCCAGTTCAGAGCAAGCAATTGCATAAGAAACCGAACTTTCGAAATCCGAGAAGATGGTCTTAATTCCATCTTCTGTGGATGCAACTTCTGCCTGCTGAAAGTTTCTGGCAGCTTTGGCATAGTTTAAGTCTTGATAGTGGGCCAAGCCCAATGTTTGACAAGCTGCCCGGTAGTCTGGGTTTTGCCGATTTTCTAGTTGCTGGACGTAAGGAGTTAAGGTTGAAATCGCTAGACGCACGTCTCCCATCTCCAGTGCCTGTTGTGCATAATGAGTAACCGAAATACGCCAAGGCATTTTTTGGCTTGACGGGTTGAGGGTACAACCCAAAGTCAAAATACAGAAAAACCAAAGTGTAATTCCAACTACCAAGCATACGCTTGATCCTGCTGCCAGTTCAACTAGCCTGTTAACGACGTAACCTTTAGCTTGGTACGAGCATACATCGGCCTTTGGTTGGCGGGATCTAGTGGAAACTTTGGCGAGAGCATGCCTAACCTTCATCGGATTTCTAATTGGACCTGGGCTCGATTCAAATAACCAACTAATTCTTCAAAATCATCGACCGGACTGCCATCAAACTGCTGGGCTGTCAACTGTGGATTCTCTAAGACGCGGATAGTAGCTAACCCTGTTTGCTTAGTATGAAAAAAGATGGTAGCAATTTCCCCGGACTCCATATCACCACGAGACTCGACGGTTCGGGCAAAACCCAAGCTCAATCGTCCTGGTGACTGAGCGGATAGGTTATAGTCCGAAACCATTAGTACTGGTGCGGACTCATCAGCGTTCTGCCAAAAGTCACCTAGTTCAACTGCATAGGGTTCTATAAAAACATCGGGATAGGCAATTTGTAATGTCAGTGCGAACAAGGATTTGACATGTTTTAGTTCAACCTCGATTTGAAAATCTTCCCCGACATCGGCGAAGCTAGAGGAAAGATTAAACTTTAGCACCGGTGTAATAGGATCGAGTTGAACACGGATCTTCGATATTTCTTCCCTTTGCATCGACAGAGCGGATTCTCCTACAAACAGTGGCTCGCCATAGCTACCAAGTGCTTCAACACGAATAAATTCGGCATCGAGTGGAATAAAAATGTCCAGGCTTTGAAAACCACTGGAATCCGGGCTAGGTGTCATCGAAAAATCTTGCTGTGGAATAGTCCTTTGACCACTTTGGATTAGAATACGGATCATTTTGATCTCTGATCGGCCTTCAGACTGACTCGGTAAGACCAACTCCAGGGCTGTTTGAGCGGTTTCAGTTTCGTCGAAGCTACAACCGGGGATCAGAGCAATAAAGAACAACAGTAGCCAATAAAAACGCGCTTTCTGATACGTACGCTTCAAACCTGCTCTCGATACCGGTCGGAGAGTTCGTCAGAAATAGTAGTGTCCACTCGCTTGATAGTTGCCCCACTATTATTGGCACGAGTGATAAAACAGTCTCCACCAAATGGAGTATTCGCCAAAAAATTCTGGGTCCGTTGAAAAAGTGTGCCGATGTCGTCACCAACAGCCACAATTCCTGGGCCCCAGCTGCTTACACCCGCTCCAATAGCACCATTCTGCTGCAAAAAGTCAAGCGTCTGTTGTAACTCTCCGCCTTGTGCGTCTATTTCGACCCGTTTCCACCCAAATTCTTGAATCTCATTTAGCGCTCGTCCGAAAGTATATAAATCCGCTTCAAAAATGGCTGGCAACATCTGCATCAAAATTAAGTGGGATAATCGTTCTGCCGTCGATTTAGGTTGTGGGCAAAGAGTCTGAAAGAGATTGACTTCCACATCGCCTGCAATATGTTTGCATTTCGGAATGATAATTAGAAGTTGCCAATCTGGAAAATCAGATTGCAATAGAAGCGGCGGCGGGGCGACTCCGTCGACCGCAGCTGAGGGTAAGAACGAGGATTTTTGTTCTGGATACTTATGACCACCATCAAGAATAAATCCCCCTTTTTCAAAAGCGGCAACACCGACACCTGAAGTCCCACCTCGTCCGACAACCACAGCTAAGTCGTGAATTGACTGCCCTAATTGATAGATCTGATTAGTTGCAGCGGCAATACCAAGTGCCAACTGAGTACCAGAACCAAATCCAGAGTGTTGTGGCATTTCAGACGTCAGTTGGACGCGAAGCCCAGGGATCAAGTAGTAATCTTTTAATTTTTGGATTACTTGACCTGCTCGTTCGGTGTAAATTTGAGCACAAACTTCAATCCGGTCAGAAGGTTGGGCCAAAATTTGGAAATATGGATCTTGGATCGCCAAGCCAATACTACCATCGACCCGATTACGAGCACCGTTGAGGTCAATTAGCGACAGGTGCAGACGGGCAGACGTTTTAATCCGTATGGATTCCAAATTGAGTTCCTGAATTCAGCTTGTTGGACAGTATTTCACTGTCTGAGCATCAGGCTGTCTTGCTCTCCCGCCACTCGTCCTGCTCGATTAAGCCGTCACGGAGACGAATGACACGCTGGGCATAGGCTGCAATCTCTGGCTCATGTGTCACCATGATAATGGTATTGCCCTCCGCATTAAGACGCTGGAAAATCGACATAATATCCTGGCTGGTAGCGGTATCCAAGTTTCCAGTCGGTTCGTCGGCGAAGATCATTGAGGGATCATTGACAAGTGCCCGTGCGATAGCAATACGCTGAATTTGTCCTCCGGAAAGTTCATTGGATTTGTGGTGAATTCGATCACCTAACCCAACCGATTCCAGTACCTGTTGCGATCGATCACGCCGTTCCCTACGTCGGATTCCACCATAAATCAGCGGCAATTCGACATTGTGTAAAGCGGTCGTTCGCGGCAATAAATTGAAGGTTTGAAAAACAAAACCGACCTTCTGATTACGAATTTCAGCCAGACGATTATCTGATAGTTTACCCACCTCGTCTCCTTCGAGATAGTACTCACCACTTGTAGGTTTGGAAAGACAACCTAAAATATCCATCAAGGTCGATTTGCCAGAACCCGATGGTCCCATAATAGCAATCAATTCACCTTCATTGACTGTAAAAGATACTCCTCTCAGAGCGTGAACTTCGACATCACCCATTCGATAAACTTTGCATAAATCTCGAACATCGATCAGCAATTTGGACTCCTCACGAACCGGCGTGTGCCCTAAGGGGAACATCGGTCTCGACTGGAAGATAGTAGCTCAACGGATCGCTGGCCACACCCACCAACTGTTTTTGGATTGGGTTACACTTTGCCACGAACTTATCCGGCATGGCAATATAATCCATTGGTTTGACCCAGCGATAGGCATAACCGACAAAGATTGTTTTACGCGAAATATTAGACCAGTTACGACCAATTCCGTGCCAGGCTCGTTGTTCAAAAACAAAAGCGTCTCCAGCATTAACGTTCATCGAAATCGCTCCTCTAGCTCCTCCAGTTTCAGGATCTATCGAAAGGTGACCAGACAGGCGATTGCTCCCTGGAACTAATACCGTTGCTGCAAAGGCTGGGTCGGTTTGGTCACTAAGTGCATAGGCAATTTTAAGTGAAATTCGGGGATGAGGTTCCTGCATTTCATTGTGAGAAGTGCCACCGTCTCGATGTGAGCCGATCTTATACTTAACGTTATCGTCGGGTTCCTTAGATGGAGGTAAAACAATTAGATGGGTGGTAATCATCTGAATGTTCCAATTCAGAATTTGCCAAGCCAAAGGCGCAGCAGTCGGCATGTCGAGTAACTGTAGGAAAGCGTCGTGATGGATAATAGAGTTTCGGAGATTGAGCTTGCCCTCTCTTTCTAACCGGTCTTCAGCCTTTTGTTGTTCATAAACCAGATCTATAGCTTGATTTAGTTCTGTTACCTGTTCCGATGTTAATGCGTTTCGGATTACCAAGTAACCTTCACTCTCAAAAAAGTTTTGGCTTCTGGCGTCAAAACGGTATTCTGATCTCCCTGAAGTTCCATTTTTCACTCCTTTAGTTCCGATCGGTTAAATCCAAGTTTTTTCCTCTGTTTAGGTAACGACCGTTTGTATCAATTGCGAACGGTCGGCTATTACGCTCGACAATTGCAAATCCATTGGAAAACGTCCGGGCTGCATCAAACTGGGGTTGGATCACAAATCCACCTTTGGGATTGATATATCCATACTTTTGTCCAACTCTGACGCAAGCTAAGCCTTCTGAAAATCCCCAGGCTTCGTCAAACTGGAAAGCTAGAACCAACTGACCTTTTTGGTTGATGTACCCCCATTTCTGCCCCTGTCGCACAGGTGCGAATTCTTCCAAAAACCCTAGAGCTTCGTCATACCGAAGCGGAACGACCAGTTGCCCAGACGGATTGATATAGCCCGACTTACGATTAACTGCGACCCTGGCTAATCCTTCGGAAAACGGGCAAGCTTCATCGAATTTCGGGGAGATAACCAGATTCCCTTCTGAGTCAAGGTATCCCCATTTCCCTTCGATCGAGTGTGGGGTCGGAAGTTGCGCCCCTTCTATTTTACAAGCAGAACTGATAAAACACAACCATGTAATCGGGATTAGCCAAATCAGAGCCAATCCGGTTATTGCACCTTTTCGGATCGTCATCTTCTAGACTACGTACATTCTGATTGAGAGTTTGAAACGTTATCTCATCCCCTCGTATAATGTGGCAATTCCGAAATTCAAAGGATGAGCTTTGACCTTGAGAAAACCTGCTTCAATCATTAGTTGCTTAAAATCTTCGTCGTACGGAAAATTCTCGATAGTCGTATTCAGATACCGGTAAGCATCATAATCTCCAGAAAACAGCCCTCCAACCAGCGGTAGTATGTGCCGCAGATAAAACAGATGACCTAAGCGCACAGCAGGATTGAGTGGAATCGAAAACTCCAAAATTAGAGCTTTGCCTGAAGGTTCGAGAACACGATAGATTTCCCTTAAGGTTTTTGGAACATCCGGTACATTGCGGATACCAAAAGAGATCGTCACTACATCGAAGGTTTGGTCTTCCATGGATAAGGCCATGGCATCGCCAACCTGCATTTGGATCTTCTGCTTCAAGCCTTTTTTTTCGATTTTCTTCCGCCCAATTTGAAGCATATTTTCAGAGAGATCCACACCAAAAGCAGTTGCAATTCGATCGGGAAAACTGTTGCACAAATCAATCACTAAGTCGCCGGTTCCTGTGGCTAAATCCAGCAGTTGCAGTCGATCTTTAATCGGTAGCAGAGATCCGACTTTTCGTCGCCAACTGATATCTAGCCTAAAAGACAGTAACCGGTTGACCAGATCGTAAGTAGGTGCGATACGGTCAAACATTTGCGGGGATTTTTGCTTGTTATGATCTCGGACCGAGAAGCTCATTTATCTAATGATTATAAAGGAAGTAAAGCAATTCTTGTAATTTTCGAGGTGAAATGTATTCCCAATCCGTATTGGGAATACATTTCACGCCTAACCTTTGCCCTTTAAGCTTCGGATTTCGTCTTCTTCCAAGTAACGGAATTGGCCTTTTGGTAACGCCCCTAGGCTCAGACCTCCAATACGGATTCGTTTTAAGTAATCTACTTTAGAGCCAATTGCTTGAAACATTTGACGAATCTGACGCTTTTTACCCTCATGGATCACGATCCGATAGTGTGTTTGTACTCCGCGTCGTCTAATTTCTTGCACAACTGCAGATGCTGTCAATCCAGTTGGCAGCCAAATGCCAGTTCGTAATTTTTGGATCTCCTTCTTGTCAGGATGTCCCTCGACCCAGGCTAGATAAGTCTTTTTCAGTTTATAACTGGGATGCAAAATTCGGTGTGAGAAGTTGCCATCATTGGTCAACAATAGCAACCCTTCGGTATCTTTGTCTAAACGACCAACCGGGTATATCCGCTGGCCGATATTCTGCACGAGATCCATTACCGTCTTACGACCTTCAACATCTTCTACCGTCGTAATATAGCCGGCTGGTTTATGTAGCATCAGGTAGATATGTTTTGGTCGAATGGTGACATGTTGGCCATCATACTCGATTTCGTCTTTGGCAGGATCAATGTGCCGGCCGGGAATAAAAACAGGTTTACCGTTAATCCGTACCCGTCCATCAATAACCAGTTGTTTAGCCACACGTCGAGAAGCCACACCATAGTGAGCTAAAAACTTTTCAAGCCGTACGCCCATGAAACATCTCTATGCTCCAACCATTGGCTGTCGCTATTCTCCGAAGTTTGGCTGTTGGATTAACTGCTACTGGATAGCCAAACAACTGTAATTTATAGGTGTCCGTGTGGTGATTGCCGTAAGCATAAGATGCTGATAGATCTAACTGATGTTCTGACGAAAGGGATTCTACCAGTGTCGCTTTCTGTTGGCCATAGGGATGATACCCCGCCAACCTGCCTGTTATTTCCCCGGCAACAACTTCTAGGTCATTTCCAAACTTTGTCTCCAAGGCGAAATGCTCCGCAAATTGGGTCACCAGAACCGTTAGCGATCCAGATAGGATGACGACCATCCGGCCGTGAGATTTATGGAATTCAATCAGTTCGCAGGCATGTGACGAGATCCGGTTGACCAAGTAATCCGCAAAAAATGTACGGGCCTCATCTATTAGGCTTTTGGCATCAATCCCTTTTAGGTAAACCTTGTTGGCCGTACCTTTTTGAAAATCAAACAGACGAATCCAATCTATCAGCCACTCAGCTAAACTTCCCAACCGCAACTTGCCTCGCTTCAATAAATAGAAGAAAAAGAGCCGTTCAGAAGAGCTATCGATAATCGTACCGTCCAGGTCAAAAACTGCACAGGCCGACATTTACTTGGAACCTTTCTGGATCTCTTGAATCATCTTTCCCATTTCATCAAGGCGTAAATTTTTCGCCTCTAGCTCTTTTGACAGTTTCCGTTGCTTGAAGCGTAGATCATCTAATTCGGCCTGAAGCAAACTGTTCTCAGATTGAATCGAACTCAATTTTCGGCTGGTATAGCTTAGCATCGCCACCAGTATTACAAAAACAACGGCCGCAGTACTGACAACGGTCATCAGTTGCTTTTTTGTAAGATGAATTGTATCCATCATTTCAGGATCTCAGGAGGAGATGCAACTGATTTCTGATAGCGATGGTAGATAATGCTTAGCCCTTTTAACAATAAGTCCGGATCTACAATATCGACATTTTCTGAATCCTCAGCGATTGGGTTTGCTAATCCTCCTGTCGCAATGACCTTGATATCGGCTTGGGTTCCCGAATCTGCTCTATATTTTCGTCCGAGTTCAGTTTTTATCTGATGGAGAATACCCTCCATTTGACTTCGGAAACCGAAATAAAACCCCGATTTGATACACTCGCTGGTATTGGTTCCAATAATAGATTGAGGTGGTGTCAGGTCAACCGGCTGTAACAATGCAGCACGGGCGAAAAGAGCATCCATAGTAATGCGAATACCAGGTGCAATCACCCCGCCGATATATGAGCCATGCGGCGAGATGACATCAAAGGTAGTTGCCGTTCCGAAATCGACGACAATCAGAGATCCACCATAGGTATAGTAGGCACCGACAGCCGTTGCTAACCGATCTGCACCAATCTCTTCGGGTCGATCGACATCTAACTGAATGCCAAGGTCTAACTCTTCGGAGACCATCAACGGAGAGTATCCAAAAAAACGGTTACACATTATTGATAATTCACGACCGGCGGCGGGCACAACGGAACTAATAACAATACCATCAAACCCAGATCTAAGAATATCGTGACTCCAAAGTAACTCACAGATCTGCACGCCGTATTCGTCTGCTAATCGGCCCTGATCTGTTCGTAGCCGCCAACTGACTGTAATCTGACAGCCTTCAATGATACCGATCTCGATGGTAGTATTTCCGACGTC
>PACG01000109.1 GCA_002699335.1 Candidatus Poribacteria bacterium | reverse complement strand
CGGAGACTGAGCTAGAGACTATGGTGCTTTTGAAGCGGACAATTTGATGGGGTGGATAGGAGGATCCGCACTGGTGCGGGAGATAGCGAATTTGGCGATGGAAACGACGGGGCCGCGAATGAGAGAGTTGAAGGTTGCGATAGAGGCAGAAGATTGGCCGCAGGTGAGGAGCCTCAGCCATCGACTGAGAGGAGCCTGGAGTATATCAGCTCTGGCGGCTAAAATGGAAGATCAAGCGGCGAACCAGGCGCTAGGTGAAGTAGTGGAAATGTATCTGCAACTGCTGCAGATTTGGCCGCAGACGCAGACGGCTATACAGGACTGGTTGTCAGAAATATCGGTCTGATCTGCCCTTCTGCTCCGACACTGATTTTGGCATTTACTGCCGTCATGCCGTCACATTCTGCCTGCTGAAGCATATTCCTGCTGGCGACGCTGACACTTCCACTAAACTGCCTCCACTCTCGACAAACAGTCAGACCGGTACGCACTACCCGTCACTACAATTCTGACAGCTGTACTTCTCGCCCCTCTTTCGCACTTGTTACTGCCCCAAAAACCATAGACATCGACTTCAAATTGTCCTCCGCATTACACTCAGGTTGGCGATCTTCTTGAAGCGCGCGGACAAATTCATTGAGAACAGGATTCGTACCGTCAACTTCATCAAGTTCGATTTGTTCGCGAATTGGCGGATTCTGCTTATGCTGGAGCGTATAAAAGAGATCGGACCCTTCCCAGGTCAATGTCCCCTTAGGACCTTCATAACGCCACTCACCATTATGTCCAGCAGGTACATGCCCCATCGTACACCCAATTCCACGGTGTGTCGCAACAATTCCATTATCAAATTTAAAAACGATGATCTGACACGCATCACCCTGATGCCAACCCCATGGCAGATTCCACGTAATTGCATGTGCGCTGACGGGATTAGCATTGAGTGTATAGCGCATCATATCAAAATGGTGAATGCCCATATCCGTCAAAAACATGTAGGGCTCGGTAACATAGTGACTGCCTGGATTATCTGCCCAGTCTACATAAAGCGAAACATCCAGCTGTGCTACATCGCCAACTTTTTTGTCTTCTACCAATCGCCGGGTCGTGCGCGGCAGGGAGTTAAAACGATAGTTCTGCGTAATCATATGTTTCACATTAGCTCTTTTACCTGCTTCCACAATACGCTTAGCCGCTTTAAAATCACTACTAAGCGGTTTCTCACCCAAAAGATTAAGACCCGCATCAAAAGCCTTCATCGCAATGATCTCGTGAACAGCAGGAGGCGTAACATCCACAACAAAATCAGCTTCGATAGTAGATGGAACATCGCTGAGATCCTCATAAATCAGATCTTCGGACACACCCCGGTCTTCTATTGCCCTCCGTCTATTTTCCTCAGAAGGTTCTACAAATGCAACCAATTCAACTTGGGGATGTTCTTCACAAGCAGATTGCCAATGACGTGCCCGGCCTCCGAGGCCAACAAGAATTGCTTTCATGAAATGCTCCTATCAATTTGTTTTTCCTATTATCCCCCTTCTTTTAGAAGGGGGTTGGGGTAGGTGTTCTAAAAATCATCATATTCCGCATATGCCCGGATTAATCGATCCTCACCTTTCCTGATTCCCGGACTAATATTGTGCTCCATACCCACAATGCGCTTATAACCCCTCTTGCGTAAAAATGCTTAAAAACACTTCTGTAATTAACCTCACCACTTGTGGGTTCTTCGCAACCATATTGTTAACAGTGAGATATGGGCTTCAATACTTCGTGTGTTTTATTGTATATTATGCAACTAAACCCTGTCGAACTTTAATAAAAACTGATGGCTACCTTGGAACAGTATAATAAATTATTAAATTTCATTGAGAAGGCTATAGTATTTGCCCAATAAGGGGTCCAAAATATCCTGTATGATCTGAAAATTACTGCTAAATGGCATGTATTCTCTGTTTGAATGGTATATGTTTTCAGGTATTAATCCTGTACGGGGTATTGAGGGAAGCCAACTAATCCGCACTAATTGGTGCCCTTTTTCAAGTCTCCTCTCTTATGATGCTTGATCTTCAGTCTAGTGGTAAGGCCAGCCAAAACCTCCTTTCCGTCTCGCTTTGGAGTTAGACTTTTCCATATAATGACGAGATCCAAATTCATGTTTAAACTCAACTGAAATGATTCTCTACACCATAATATGCTGTGCAATCCTGTTGGTCATTGGATGGGCTGGCCTCGAAATATTTAATTCAATTGGTCTTAATTCCAGTGCAGTCAAGGGGTCATGGAAACGTGGCGTTCTAATTTTAATTCTTTTGGTAACGATTCCACTGATAGTCTTGACCTTTATCGGTTCTTTTGGTGCAGATTTCTTACTTGACAAGATAAAGGAAGAAATGGGAAACGTAGCTAACCCTAATCCTAACAACCGATAACCTCTCTTTCCTGACTTAATCAGACGGGTGCTAATGAATCCCCAATAGTTGGTAGCTTTTCCCCCAATTTCCCCTATCTGGCTAATTCCATAAATACCTTAGATGCCCAAATAGCGAAAGAATAAAATTTTAGGAGAAGCAAATGGACAATACCGAAGAGTATATAGAACAGTATAAAAATAAACTGGAATCTTTGTCGCAGTTTATCGATAAAAAGCAGTATCCTGACAATCTAGATGAACAATTGACAGCTTTAGAAGACGATGAATTAATGAAACTCTACCGGGAATTGCGGCAGAAGGCGGCGGCAAACCGCTACCGGCCGATTTACCATTTCACCGCTTTTAACTGGATTGGAGACCCCAATGGCCTCTGCTACTGGCAAGGGAAGTATCACTGTTTTTACCAGGGGCACCTGCCTGGCATGCGGGGTGTATGCTGGGGACACGCAGTGAGCGATGATCTGGTCCATTGGCAAGACCTGCCTTTTGCCTTTGCCCCCGATGAAACGGATCTTTCCTGCTTTTCTGGTCAGACCTGGGTGGAAGAAAAACGGGTTATCGCCATCTACCACGGTAAAGGCAAGGGTAATTGTATCGCTGAATCAAGTGATCCCTTACTACTGAACTGGCGGAAAAATCCGAACAATCCGGTAATCCCCGACGGTCAACCGGACGAGGAGGGGTATCCCTACCGGGTATTTGATCCCTGCATCTGGAAAGAGGAAGATGGTTACTATTCGTTGGCTGGAACGTCCCGGGGTTTTCCCAGAGAAAGGCGTCAGACCTGCGACCACCTTTTTCACTCTAAGGATCTGATACATTGGGAGTACCTCCATCCGTTGGTGGAAGACGGCTTTTTCTGCACCATGGGAGACGACGGCGCCTGCCCCAATTTCTGGCCGGTGGGTAATGGCAAACACGTTCTGGTCCTTTTTAGTCACCGCACAGGTTCACGCTACTATGTTGGGGAATATGATAAAAAAACTCACAAGTTTCAAATAGATTATCACAGGTACTTTAGCCACAATGGTATTATTGGCCAAGGCATAGGCACTCCCACTACAACCATGGATCACAAGAAAAGGAATATCACTATTTTCAACTACCACGAAGGATTCAAAGACCAGGATCCTCAGCTAGGTCTGGGAAGCGGAGTATTCTCTTTACCTCTGGTCATGAAAGCCAAAGATCGCTTTCCGGTAAACGATAGACCCTATAGCGAACTGGAGGCTCTGAGGTTCAATCCACTGAAGATCAGCCCAGCACCCGAAGTGGAGGTTCTCCGCTTCAATGGGAAAAAAATAGAGAACCTGGAAGTACGAGCCAACCAGGAGTTAATATTGGAGGAAATTGCCGGTAAAGCAATAGAGATCAAGATAAAGATGAATATCCACCAGGCTCGTGAAGCCGGCTTCTATGTGCTGCGTTCGCCAGCCGGGGAAGAGAAAACTAAAATATCGGTGATGAATGTTTTTCACGGTAAATTCCCCGACTCCTTATTGATTGATACGACCCAATCCTCGTTGCGGACCGACCTTTCGTCCCGTCCCCCGGAAAACGCGCCGCTTCCTCTGCGGCAAGATGGTATAGTTGAGCTGAGGATTTTCATCGACCGCAGCATGATTGAGGTCTTCGCTGACTCCCAGCAATTCGCTGCTGTTCGGGTTTGTCCGCAACGGGAAGATAGCCGAGGTGTGTCTATTTTCGCCAAGGGGGATCGTATAATACTGAACTCACTGGAATGCTGGCAGATGAAGGCTATCTCTCCGGAACTGGCATTTCGGCAAGGAGACTGAAGGGGAGAAATCAAAATGCCTGTTAGGTCACCAAGGATAATCGATAGGTAGCCGCAGAGGGAAGGGTAAAAAACCCTTACCCTGGATTTAAGTGATAGATCCTACCGGCAGGGTAAGAAATAGAAATCCTTCAGCCACTCATCTATTGACAATAATGAGAACCTTTGCGATGATATCTATAGATCTAATATAGGCTTTGGCAAGATAATGAACACAAGACTCAAAATCAATTGGTCGGCTATTCCACAAGCTGAGTTTCTAACTGGCGATGCCTATGTGGCTTATCGTGATCCGGCTGGTCACTATCACGATGGGTTGTTCCGTGTCTTCCACACCCGTGTTCTGCATGAAACTGACGGTTACTACTATTCTTTTGTGGCCGTGACTGAAAGCCGAGATTTGATCAATTGGGCCGAATCCAGAATTTTGACCCCCAAGGACCACCGATTAAACTATTCTAGTCCAGGCAACGTAATCCGCTACAATGATGAATGGGTCTTATGTTTCCAGACCTATCCGATGAATCAAGCCAACCGATTCGGTGATGAAACAGCACGGGTTTTCACCGTGCGGAGTACCGACTTGGTTAATTGGTCTGAACCGGAACTCATCAGGGTTAAGGGGCCAGATGTTCCAGTAGAAGAGATGGGGCGTATGATTGACCCCTATCTAGTAGAGGATAAAGATGTGCCAGGCAGATGGTGGTGTTTTTACAAACAAAATGGGGCCAGTATGTCTTACAGCGAAGATTTGCAGAATTGGACGTATGCAGGTCGGATGGATTCTGGTGAGAATGTTTGTCTGCTGCTGGACAATGATGAATACATCTTATTTCACTCGCCAGAAAATGGAGTTGGTGTTAAACGATCTAAAAACCTGAAAGATTGGAGCGATCACCAACACTTGACCCTGGGTCAGCAGGAATGGGAATGGGCGGCAAGCCGGCTAACCGCCGGGCACATCTTAGATTTGCGGCATATAGCCGANATAGGCAAGTTCGTCATGTTTTTCCATGGTTCAGTCTCCAGAAAGATTCAGCCCAAGGAGACGCATGGTAATGCTTCATTGGGCTTGGCTTGGAGTGACGATCTGCTACATTGGGATTGGCCAGCAAAATCGTGACTCAGATTGGCATGAAATTACTACTCTTTCTCTCTTGTCTACTAGCTTTTCTGACCTCATCTCTGTATCCAGAGACCCCGGCCCGACATTACTGGCCACAGTGGCGCGGACCGTTGGGNACAGGAGTCGCTCCAGATGCAGATCCGCCACTTGAATGGAGCGAGGACAAAAACATCCGATGGAAGATCGACCTGCNAGGTAAAGGACATTCCACCCCCGTTGTATGGAAAGACAGGTTGTTTCTGACCACGGCGGTGCCTTTTGGCCCGGAAATGTCAGCCAAATATAGTGGATGGCCCAACGCACATGATGAAGTTGCCATCACCCATCGGATTCAGTTCAAGGTTATGGCTATCAACAGACAAGATGGAAANATAGTATGGCAGAAGATACTACGTCAGGAATTGCCCCATGCAGGTGGACACTCCACCGCCAGCCTAGCCTCTAACTCTCCGCTAACCGATGGCCAGCATCTTTTTGCCTTCTTTGGCTCTTTTGGACTCTATTGCCTTAATTTGGATGGCGAACTAATATGGGAAACTGATCTGGGACAGAAACGGACGCTGCACGGCCATGGCGAAGGTGCGTCTCCCGCTCTCTATCAAGACACTTTGATTATCAACTGGGATCACGAAGAGGAATCGTTTGTGACCGCTTTCGACAAGGAAACAGGCCAGCAACGCTGGAAAGTTGACAGAGACAACGTCTCATCATGGTCGACGCCGACTATTGCCGCCTACCAGGGTCAAGATCAGATAATCATCGGCGGATCGCGGCAGGTTATCAGCTATGACCTGGCCAGCGGGGAAATTATCTGGCAGTGTGGTGGTCTGTCGGTCAAAAACGTGGTGGCGACGCCGGTTGTTGGGTCTGGGATGGTATTCGTTGGCAGCAGTTACGACCAGCAGATGATAATGGGCATCCGCTTGGATGGGGCCGAAGGTGATATTAGCGGCAGTGAGCATGTTGTGTGGAGTCGGAGCCGAGGGGCGCCATATGTACCCACGCCACTCCTATACGGTGAGGCCTTGTATTACATCCATCATTTCCAGGGAATTATGACACGGGTGGAAGCGCGTACTGGTGAGAGCCGGCCCGGGGCCCTCCGATTAAATGGACTGCGTGGTGTCTTTGCTTCACCGTTAGGTGCAGCTGGACGGGTCTACGTTAGCGGCCATAACGGGGTTACTATCGTTATTTCGCACGATGATCAAGCGCAAATTTTGGCTTTGAACCGGCTAGATGACAGCTTTAGCGCTTCACCTATCACAGTAGGCCGGGAACTGTACCTGCGCGGAGAAAAGCACCTCTATTGCATCGTCAGAGATGATGAGAGATGAAACTTGTCCCACCGAGGCCGAAGAACCGAATTGCTGCCCATCACAAACTGTAAGGTTTTTGCTGGTGGGGCTCAGCAGATCTTATAGCCATTTCATCTACAAGAGAGCCTTAAAAATCGGCTATCGCTTCTGTACATTATGATTCCCTAGAGCCCTTCGCAATCAATTAGCTGGCTTCTTTCCCGCAATTACGACAACGTGATAAAACTCTTAATCTAAATTCTACGCACAACTGTAACTTGGCTTTAGTTGACGGTATTTCTGCTATCACTAATAATGGCCATGCAGCTGAAGTTTATGTCCTACACCCGGAGCGAGTAAGAATTAGGGTTTGCAACTGTAACTGGCTCAAAAGAAGTTGGAGATCAGATTCCACTAATTGTTGGCATCTCTACCTCGACCAAAATCGTTAATAGCCAGGCTGAAAGCTTTGTTTGTAGCCAATTAAGTGGAGAGGGAGGCATTGCCTAGAGCGTAGTCGTCGGATCAGTGGACGATCTAGCAGTATGCCTGCTGATCCCAGTCCCCTACCCCGGCTAGANGAAACAAGCCACCTTGGAGGGCAATGTAGAAGTTGTTTGAATGTCCCGAATTCCACTGGTAACCAAGAGTAGCCCCCACCATTGAAGAAGTATTGATGTCATCGAAATAATACCGGCCGTCACCTGTGTGGATAAGGAAGGGTAGGTTTCGAGTCCGTTATCTCCGCTATAGTCAAAATTTATTCCCAGTAGTNAAGCCGGTGAAACATAAGGGATCTGAGCTTCGGCTTGAGGTATCAGGTTAAAGCCAACTAATACCAACAGAATACCGATTAAAGACAAATGCTTTCTCATTTCAATTTTCCTAATAAACTAATTAAATACGGCTCTAATCCCCGAAAACCTAGACAGTGACAGCGTTTCCCCGTTTCCGCCAACCCCCCGAGGATTTTGCACAATTGGAGACTGACGAAATATAACAGGAATTTTGGCGTCTGGTCTCCTTTGGACGAATATCTGTGCCATGAATTTCTAACTGAGCAACCTTTGACTTTCCTGCGATCCTGGGTGTCGTCGCTTCTCAATCGTATAATAAGCGTGTAAAAGGTTCGTTTCTATACCCAAGTCTTCTCGTATTTTCCCCANTGGTTGCTCGAGATAACAAGAATAATCCACCTCAGACAAAGGCTGACAATCGGAAATAAAACCAAGCTTGACCGCATCTTTGAAAACACGTAGATCTTCATCTGTAAAACGGTATGCTTTGGGATATAAATACCTGGCAAAAAAACTGTAAAGATTTTCCTCAGTGGAGGTTACACGGTTGGAACTTCCCATGGTGAAGCCGATGACAAAAGCTTCATCTTTTGCAAGTACTCCTCGACCTAAAATAATGTGCAGGTAATCGTGTGTCTCCATATCTGTTTTCCCATGGAAAATATCGCCGCCCGGCAAGTCGAATTTAGGGTTTTCCACAATCTGTATGATGTACGGGATTTCTTCCTGTTTCAAACCGAATTCCTGAAGTTCTTGATAAGCCGAACTCAGCGTTTTATCACTGCAGGAGAGTGGGATAAACCAATTTTCAATTTTTTCTTTCAAATCCACAATATATTTCCCTTTATAAGTAGCCTNTTTGTCTAGCTGTTTCCATCTGCTTAATCCCGATTACTGTCTAGTATTAAAAGCTNCCAAAAACGGATTAAACCTAGACTATGACTGATGCCGTCAACCTGCCGAGAGTTTTTCCTAACTGGAGGTTGACAGAATATAACAAGAATTTTAGAGTTTGTAAAGGTAAGAAATCAGCGTCCGCAACTGCAAATGAGAGGCTGTTTAGTACTGCCGCTCATCTATTTTGTTTTGTTTTGGGATTCTGCTTGTAAAGGATTCGACCGTAGGGTTGGGCCGATCCATTGTACTTAGGGAAAAGAGGCGATAGTCTGGCTTTATCTGATTCGGACCAGTCATCAGGCAACGGTTGTGTTTTAGCCACCATTTGCGCTTTAACCCGGTCGGGGAGTTGGCCAAACTCAGGCTGAAACCAGAGAGTAATTACTGTGCGACGCTGGTTGGAACAATTGGCGTGGGAAGCATGCAGCAGACGGGCATCCCCAATCACTAAATCCCCGGCCTTAACTGGAACATCAATTTCATCCGGACGAATTGAAAATTCAGTTCTTTCCAGGTAAGTGGCGGTTGAAATCTCCTCGCTATGAGGGTTGTCAAGGTTATCGTGCAATTCGTTNTGATGAAGGTGCGATCCTGGAATTACGCGCAGACATCCATTTTCAATGGTGGTATCGACCAGATAATACATCAGAAACACTTGCTGTGGTCGTGGCAGATAAACGGTTGGGTCATCCCAGGCAAACCAGTCGTAATGCCAAAATAGCGCCGGGCTGTGGGCCGGTTTGCTGATAATATATCCATCGGTGAAGGTTGGGTCTTTGAACCCCATTGACCTTAGTGCCAGTAGGGGTTGAGGTAAGGTGATCAAGTCGATAAATATTGGATCACTCATGGTAGTAAACATACTACCTTGTGAGCGAAACCGATTCTGCTGTTCCGTATCCTGGATCTGACAAATCTGGTNGGTGGTGGCTCGCAGCCACTCTAACAATTCGGGCGCCACTATCTGCTCCACAACGCAGAATCCGTCGCGCACCAGTTGGTGATATTTCTCTTCCATTAGATTTTTTATCTTGGCCNCCAGTAGAGTAGAAGTAAGGCTATTTTAGTGGCTAATCCTTAACCCAAAACCATCTTGGCTGTCTGTCTGTTATGCTGCTANCTTTGGCCTGACGACTAGCCGCCGCCGGATCGGAAAGATGTGGCTAACGGACTCTCTATGAGTTGGAACCAACTTTTAATTATCCATCGTAAAAGACGTTTTCTCCTAAATCCTTGAGCCAAAGTGTTATCCCATTCTCTCTTCCTTCTGTTTGTCTCCTCACGCCGGCATTTACAACCTTGCCTACGAAAATTGAATGGTCGTCTTTCGCCACGCTTTCGAGTAGTCTGCACTCAGGAATGCCGGAGTCTTCCCAAAAATCGGTGAAGCGGTTTTACCAGTTCGGAATAGCTCTCCTTCCCTAGAGGTTTGAAGAACATATAGGCTCCTGTTTCGTTAATGGTATCGTGGGCTGACGAATCCACCTTTACAACTACTACAATTAAGGGGGGATCAAAGGAGGTTTGAGTGACCCAATTTACTGTTGATGCCGCGACGCGGTCATCCCCAGTCTTAGCAGTAAGAATGTATAAACCGTAGGGAATCATCCGGAGAGCGGTTTTCTTCATACCGGCATCCATNATTGTCCGTTCTTTTCCTTTTGTCGTGCTTGCGACAATGAATCAGCTTTTCGGCTCATTCTTTTAAAGAGACTACAAATATTACGAGAGCTACTATTAAGACAGGACACCGGGGGGCCGCTCTTGGTCCTCACCATGCAATTACATAGCGAAGTCTCACTGTCCAAATGGATCGTGAGACTTCTATTATTATAACGAATCGCCTTGTTCCTGCAAAGATTTATCCGAAAATGGACGAATCCCCTCTACGGCCTGGTCAAGCAACCAACACCAACAATGCCAATAACATCCAATTAATTTTCCGCATCATACTTTCTCCAACCGGTTTCTGGCAATTACAGCCGACTTGGTTTCAAGGTTAAGCCTCTGAGACTCCTAAACCTTTGTTACTTTACCATCTTGGATATATCCCCACCACTNAAACGTTAAGAGTTTTTGTCCAACTGATATTGGAAGTAGTACTGTCGAGGTAGAATATGGTGAAGGCGAATCCCACCCCCCTAGAGTCGTAATCAACGCGAAGACTCATTCCGTCTTTTTGATCGGATTGAAAGGAAAGGAGGTTTCTTCTTAACTCGACTCCAGGTCAACTCCAANCTCAAGATATTGAAGACTCTAAGAATTTGTCCTGGTAGAAGCCTCAACCGAGTTGGTAGAAGTAGTAAAGATATCTTCTCTTTCCTCTCTCGTCAGGTTGTTGNTGTTGCACTGGACGTGTCATTCCTTCAGTGCTGATACAGGGGGCGGTCGATCTACCGCTGTGAAAACCGGTAGACCGATGGCTATTCGCCATCTGCCGAGTAGGAAATACTTTGCACATCTGACTAATCTTCCTCCAGAAATCTTAATGGCTGAGGGGGTCAGAGCACTCTATTCAACGCAGTGGCAGATAGAAATCTTCTTCCAGTCTCTCCAGAGCTACGGCNCCCGGGGAGATCTTCCCCGCGAAAACTCAGTGATGGTGGAAATCCTAATTTGGGGCAAGATATTGTTCGCCCTCCTATCAACTTCTTGGCTTCAAATGGTGCACACTTACTACTCTTCAAAGCTCTTTCCNACAGAGCGATGGCTGGAACTCTGTGTCCGCCTCTTGTCAGATCTCCTTTAGCTGGCTCGGTGGCGACAGAAACCACTGAATACTTATGTCTCAACCTTTTTGATTGAAGAAGGTGCTGATCCAAATGCCAAAAGGAATAAGAGATCAGATTTCAGGAAAACATGCTTAAACCATCANACATAACAACCCCTGTTCCAGTTAGGTTGAGCCCCTCCATGACCTTGCTGATGAACTTGTCGTTCTGGGATCCAGGAGACCGGCCTCGTACGATTCCACCACAGGCGCGGAGATCTAGTGGGTCGGAGGCTTCTCCATTGGCACGATCGGCGTACCCGTGACCGCGGTGAAGGGCTTCTCTTTGTGAGTGACGCGGTCCACGGCGGACGTGGTGAGAAGAAAACAGCTTATCCAATAGGTTCCTGGCAGGTAGATGGNTGACTTAGAAACTTGGATAAAGATGAGGACGGGGTAATAAGTAAAGACGACTGGCTGAAATTCATGTCTGGCTTTGTCATAGATAGTACACGAATGGTCATGGGTATACACCCCGGCGCCTATGGCAATGCACACTCGTTAAACGTAGCTAGGGAAATTCATAGTGGAATCCCTGAAATACCCCCACCGATTTATTTACAAAGATAGATCTATCTCCTGCGAAACGGAAGTATTTTGGCCTACATTAAGGCCTAAAATGGTGAAAACTTTTCCGTGAAGGGATCGGAGTGAGCGGACAATACGTTGCATCACCCATCATTGAAGTAGACAAACTCGTTACAGCTTCGAAACATGGAAAGGTTACGGTCATTCAAGTCGGGGACGGGCTTGAAGTCTTGGCCACGAGCGACTTCGAGGAAGAGATCTTCGCAACTACGGCTATTGTCGATAATAAGATTTACTTGCGTATCGCCAAGTACCTGTACGCCATCGGTGNGTAAACAGGGATGGAAGACCACACGAGTCAAAGAGGCATTTATAATAGGAAAGAGGATTCTTCTAAAAAGATTGTAAAGTTTAGAACTGAAGGTATAGTATATGAACAAACTCGCCGGCCGTCTCCGATGAAAGGATTTGCATTCGAAGGAGAAGTCGCTGTATTACCTGAGTTCTGAAAAACATTGAAATAAATAGAGAGGAGAACAAAATGAGTGACGAAAAACTGAATCCTCGGAAGAGCGTAAGGGCAATGGTTACCATCGCATTGGTTCTCTCCAAGTTCGCCCCGGCCTCTGGGCAGATGACGGATTATCCCGCAGGAAAACAAAGGGAGAGATTTTAAGCAATCGGGAGTGCTCTCCCTAACCACTGGCCGGATTGGCGCGGTCCAACCGGTGATGGTCGAAGCGATGCAACTAATCTACCCCTGAACTGGTCGGAAGCGGAAAATATTGTTTGGGAGACCCATATACATGACCTTGGCCACTCAACCACCGTCTGCATTGATCTGAATAGCGGTGAAGTCGTCTACGTCGTTGAGGTTTTNATCCAAACCAGCCTCAGTGGATCACACCCACAGAATTCCTATGCGACGCCTTCAGCCGTAGTGGAAAAAGGGCGTGCCTACGTCCACTTTGGCACNTTTGGTGTAGCCTGTCTCAATTCGGAAACAGGTGAGGTGCTGTGGCAGCGGACCGATTTGAACTGTTAGTACATGCAGGGCCCAGTTTCCTCACCTGCTCTGTTTAATGATTTGGTCATCGTGTACCTGGAGGGTGCGGACGCCCAGTTCACTGCCGCTCTGGACAAGAAAACAGGAGGCACTGTCTGGCGCACCGACCGGCCCCGGGAACTGTACGAGAATGTTGAGTCGTTGTTTCTGCGCAAGGCTATCACACTCCGGTGATTGTCGAGGTGGATGGCAAAGCGCAGTTAGTTGGCAACAGCGCTCGGGTTGCGATGGGTCACGACCCACGCACCGGCAAAGAACTATGGCGAGTTGTCTACGGCGACGACAACTCCATCTCTCGCATCGTCAACGGTCATGGTCTCTTCTTCATCAATACTGGCGNAATCCCGGATCGCGTACGGTTGTGGGCAGTGCGCCAGGACGGCGCTGAAGATGTAGCCAATTCCCACGTCGTCTAGGAAGTCAATGATAATGTGCCAGTCGAGTCTTCACCGGTGCTTGTTGGTGGCCTGCTCGATATGGTCAGCGACAATGGCATCTTGACATGCCTTCAAGCGAAAACTGATAAGAGGGTCTGGTGCGAGGTCTTGGTGGCAGATACGGTGCTTCCCTATTGTATGCCGATAACCGGATACACGCTTGTAGTAAGCAGGGGAAAACCACGGTGATAGAATCTGGCCCAACAATTCGAGAATTGGCGGNCAACGAGCTGGACAGGGAATTTTGGGCTTCGCCTGCAGTAGCGGNCCGATCACTGTTGNNCCGCACCCACACACCTATATCGTGTTCAAAGAAAGTAAAAGGACACAAAAAAAACGACAAGACTCATTCTACCCCATTTGCCAAAGAAATCTTTGAAAGCTTCTAGTCGCTTTCTGGTGTGAAACTGGGCAAAATTTTACAGCAACGTGACAGGAAACAGGTTGATGAGACTTTTGCCAATTAAGGAGATTTCGTTTTCAAGGTTGCCGACCCAGAGCAGAGAGAAAAAGACATCATCCGAGGCACGTTTGTCTTCAGCTTTTTGAGGGCTAGAAACTTTCAGTATATTCCCGCACCTCTGCAAACCAAGGAAAGAGGAAATTATAAGAACGTAGAGGCGAAATTCGTGTTTGTGGATGGGGCGCATAGAAGGAAGTAAGAAAGGAGGGGCATCTGAAAATTGGACACAACTGGGAGAAATAGCGGCTGAAATTCATGACATTTCCGGTTATCCATATGAAGCAGGATTCACGATTCAACCGAAACGCGCGGAATTTGAACATACAGCGGCTAAACCGACCTCTGGCAAAGAATACTTATAAGTTGTAAATGGATCGCCGAATTTCAATGGTATTGATGGATTGGAATAATGCTGGCGTTAGCACACCCATCCTGAATTTGGGATACTCACTTTGCTATTTCGTATCTGAGGAGGGTTTTGATTTTTTTCTGCAAAGATCGAGCGGCGACATTTTACAATGCGTACTTTTTTAATTTGGGTACATGTTTTATGTGTCGGAGTCAACTTGAAAGTACAACTTACTGTCGATGCATGAAGGTCGAGTCACAGTGGTATTAAGGCCCTTTAAAATTGTAGCAAAGAGAGACGCTGATGAGAAACCGCCCCATCTTACTCAAACTAGACGACACCTAACTCACTCACTTTTGAAAGCCAGTCTCACCTAACTGAAATCAGCATTAATTTGGGGGCCTAAATCCACCGTTTAACGCAAAGTAAATTGTAATCGCGGGAAACGTGGTATTGTCCCAAGTAGTCAATTAACTGGTCATACAGAAACAGAGGAACAAGGNTCCTTCATTGTAGTACAGTTAATCGCTAAGAAGAGGTTAAATTCTTGATCTGCAAGGACAAAGTTTCTATTGATAACGACCCGTCTTTGTAGAGAAGCGCTCACACATTGGTGCTGGGAACTAGCCACCATCATTGATGATGCTTAAACCCTTTAACACCAAGGTGCACACTATCACTTCAGACAATGGGAAGTAATTTTCTGTTCATCAAATCATGNCCTCAACTCAACCAGTAATGGGCCAATGAGGTAGTACCATCCCAAAAGTATTTCCTTATCCGAGATTATGAACACACCCATTAGGTGATGAATCACGTGAAATCCATCCTCGAAAGTGGCTTGGAATGAAAATGCCAACTCATATTCTTCGGAGCATTTACCGGTCGCACCTAAGGTTGAGTCCTCGCTTGAATATTATATATACACTTCGGCCATAATATAAACAGGACTTACTCAAGCGTCATTTTAATAGAGAGAGATTTCAACTGTTGGCCAAATAGTCAGATAAGAGATCATGTTTAACCTGATAAATAGTTTGCCTGGTCTGCTGCGCCACTCGCTGGAGTCGAATCCAGACCCAAGTAGCAGCTTCGAACCATCCCAGCTAATCCGCATTGACCGTGTTCCAGACCGGTCAGCTACTTGCTTTCTCGGTGAAACTGCTCAATCTTCCAACGCCCGTCACACACCTGTTGTGTGACTGCTGAAGTCGAGTTTCGAATCTGATGGTTAGTTACCACCCAACCTGTGCGTCTGGTAGAAGACACTGGCCGCTGTTAGAATCGTCCACCAGGCGATTTCCTTTCAGGAGGCAATAGTAGGCTCTCTTCAGTCTTTCAATCTGCGACATCAGCCCTTTAGTTGCGTACTAACTCTGTCCATCGACACTGCCTCAAAGGGNAGTTGCTTGTGAAAACTATTAAAGACAGCATCTGCTACACGTGATCTAATTTAGTCTGGCCATCTTCCTCGGGGTTGTAAATACGACAGTCGATCATCCAGAATTGGCCTACAATAGGATTCACATAGATACAGTTGACCACACTGATGCCCTTAATCCTTGGTGGGCATTCCCACTGTATCGTCGACGCACCAACTCAATGTTGAATGAGTATCTCTTGTCTAGCACAGTATCATCGAAAACGATATATCCCCGCTGATTACTAATCACATGGGACTGGGCATTTTCTCACACCAGGTCAGGTTAGGCGTAATACGACCGGCGGCCAGATATCGATTGGTCATACCATGGCTGAAGTGTTGACTGTGATGAGCTAAATTGGTTAAGGTGCAGTTAATTTTACTACTCAGAAGATACTTGGCAGCAATCCTGTCGGGTAGGTGCTACCATCATTTTCTCCTGTTTGCAACGTATTTTATTTTTTCTTCTCCCTTCTGATCATCTCGTTGGCGTAAGTCCTGTTAATATTAAAAATTGCAAGTATTTCATTGGTTGGCTTACCAACATAGAACAAATAATATAATCATTAGAGATTGGCCAGAAGGCATATTTTAAATTTCTAGATGAAGTTCAGAATCGGTGTTATTGGAGCTGGGGTGGCTGGCCTTACTGCGGCTTATATTCTGCAACGGAAACATGATGTTACTCTATTTGAAAAAAACGACTACATTGGAGGCCATACTCGGACGGTGGTTGTACCGGATGGACCTGATGCCGGGACACCAATCGACACTGGTTTTATCGTTCTTAACGATCAAACCTATCCAACGCTGAATCGGTTTCTGGAACGGTTAGGCGTTTCCGTCCGATTTTCGGATATGTCCTTTAGCTTCCAATGTCAGCGTAGCGGACTGCAGTATGCTGGCACCAATTCGATGGGATTATCATCTCTAAACAATGTATTTGCCCAACGTCGCAATTTGTTTAAGCCTAGATTCTGGAGATTTATCCAGGACTACCAACGCTTTAATAAACAGTCGATTATAGATTTGGAAACGGGACGGCTTAAGCAACAGACTTTAGGGAAATACGTAGAAGACCAGAACTATTCCACCGATTTCATCGAGCACTATGTCCTACCTATCGGTGCTGCAATCTGGTCAACGCCAACCCATAAAATGGCCGATTTTCCAGCCGAAACCTTCGTCCGATTTTTCAAAAATCACGGTTTTCTCAGCACACCTCAACCTGCTCGCTGGCAAACAGTTCTCGGTGGGTCACATCAGTATGTCAAAGCTTTTTTGAAAGGCTTCAATGGCAAAGTTGTCTTGAAGGCAGAGATCGATACTATTCGTCGTCAAGGAGACCGAACCGTGGTAAAAATGCGAAATCAGAGCGAGCTAAATTTTGAGCATCTGGTCGTAGCCACGCACGCCGACCAGGCATTGGCATTGCTGGCCGACCCAACAGAAGAAGAAAAGAAATTACTAGGTACCTGGCAATACGAAAAAAACCATGCCGTGTTGCATACTGATCAATCCGTCATGCCGACTAGTCGGCACGCCTGGGCTTCCTGGAACTACAAAAGGGAGGTCTCCACCGATGGCCGTGAACCTCTTTCGGTGACTTATTACCTCACCCGGCTGCAAGGATTATCCACACAAAACCGTTACTTCGTTACCCTCAATGGACAGCCTGTCATCGATGGATCTGTCATCTCAGAGACGGAATTTACTCATCCGGTTTACGATTTCGCTGCGCTCGATTCACAATCACGACTCAGCCGGTTAAATCAAAAACCGGTCGACAGTTCGGTGGCTGGTATCTACTATTGTGGAAGCTATTTTGGCTATGGGTTTCATGAAGACGCCGCGCGTTCGGGTGAAGAGGTGGCCAAAGTCTTATGAATTCGCGCATCTTCAGCGGGCAGATAACGCATGTCCGGCGTGAACCGAAAAAGCATCATTTTAGCTATCATATATATTTATACGCATTCGACTTGGATGAACTCGAAATGCTGGATACTTCACTCCCGTTTTTCGGCTACAATCGTTTCAATATCGTTTCCATCCATGACAAGGACTACGCCAGCGGGGAAGGTAGCATTCGGGATAAAATTGTTTCTTTCCTGAGTCAGCAAGGGTGTAGCAATGGAGTAGCAAAAATAGAGTTAGTCACAGCCGCCTGATATTTCAACTACGTTTTTAATCCAGTCAGTTTTAACTTTTGCTACGACCAGAACGGAAAATTGTCTTGCACCGTGGCGGAAATCAACAATACATATGGTGAGAGACACCTCTACATCCTGAACCAGTTACAATCTGAAAATGCTACCACTTATACCAGTGTTGTCAGCAAGAATTTCTACGTTTCCCCATTTTACCAGGTCACGGGAAACTACGAGTTTATTTTTTGTGATTTACGTCATAAACTCGACATACGGATTAATATCTTGGAAGATTGGCGGCCCGTTTTTCTGTCTCGCCTTTGGGGTAGCCCTCTACCGTTAAATCGGCAGAATATGGTTGTTACACTACTAAAATATCCGCTTACTGCCGCTCTAACCATGCCGCGCATTCTGTGGCAAGCGACTAAACTACACTTGATTAAGGAACTACCCGTGTACGCAAAACCGAGTCCATCCACCCCATTAACCACCAAAGCTGAACCTTATAAGATTACACATAAAATAGGAATGCCACTGATCTTTAAAGTTTTCTCTCGCTACCAGAACAGTTGTCTATGCTTGCGATTACCTAGTGGTGATGAACACCTATTTGGGGACCCTGTCAAATATAAGGCGGCTGAAATACAGGTCAATGACTACGACTTTTTCTGGTATCTGGTATCAAATGACAGTATTGGCCTGGGCGAGGCCTATCAGGATGGTTTTTGGGATTCTGGGAACTTGACTCAGGCCATTCAGTTTTTCGCCGAAAACCTGGCTGTGGTGGATAAACGGCAGGGATGGCACAAGTGGCTCAGCAGCGTATCAGACTGGATTTATAGCTTTTACCAAAGATCACATCGCAATACGATTTTTGGTGGCGAGAAAAATATCAGCCGGCACTATGATTTGAGTAATGATTTCTTTAAAGAAATACTGGATCCAACCATGACGTATTCCTGTGCGTTGTTTGAGCATCCGGACGATAATTTAGAACAAGCGCAGTACAACAAGATAAATGCAATTATCCGCAAAGCCAAGATTTCGCCGGAGGATCATGTCCTAGAAATCGGTTCTGGCTGGGGGGCTTTTTCCGTCCAAGCCGCTCTCCAGACAGGTTGCCAAGTCACTACCATTACGCTTTCTGAACAGCAGTTGGAGTTAGCTCGGCAGCGTGTTCAAGAGGCCGGGGTCGCAGATTTAGTACAGGTAGAACTGTGTGATTACCGGAATTTAAATGGTCAGTTTGACAAAATCGTTTCTATTGAAATGATTGAAGCCGTTGGGCACGAAAACTTAGGCGCTTTTTTCAGCAAATGTGACCAGTTATTGAGGCCAGATGGCCTGTTTGTACTACAAGCGATTACCATGCCAGACCAGCGGTATGAGCAATACACCAGGCGTGGCGATTGGATTCAGAAGCATATTTTTCCCGGTGCAATTGTTCCCTCATTGACGGCTCTTTGCCAGTCCATGACAGAAGTCTCTAATTTTGTTATCGAAGATCTGGATAATGTCGGGATTCACTATGCCCGAACCCTTCGAGAATGGAAATATAAGTTATTTGCTAATCGGGCCAACATTGAAAAGTTAGGATTCGATGAAACATTTTTTAGGACCTGGGAATATTATTTTTCTTATTGTGAAGCTGGTTTTTCCAGTCGGGTACTGGGGAACCTCCACTTGGTTCTGATTCGTCCCAATAATAAAAACCTCGGAACCTTATAACCAGTTTTAGGAATATTCAATTGAGCACCCCCAAAATTCTAATCGAATCCTCTTCGCTGACAGATAACCAAACTGAAGCCTATCCTTCGGCCCCCACTGATCTGCAGGATCCGTGGTATACGCCTTTGCTCGATCGCAACCTGATTCCGGGCTGGCTAATTCGCCATAATATCAGATCGAGGCACGCTGCTACATTGAGACAACAGGCGGCGGGCGGAGTCGAAGCCCAACACCAACGTTTACTTTGCTTCGTCGATCAACTGAAGCGCAGCCCTATCGCTATTACCACGGATAACGCCAATAACCAGCACTACACGGTACCGACCGAGTTCTATCAACATACGCTAGGCAAGAGACTGAAATATAGCTCCGCCTACTGGCCTGAACATGTTTGCACACTGGACCAGGCCGAGGAGGAGATGCTGAGCCTCTATTGCCAACGTGCCCAAATCGAGGATGGATTGCAGATCCTTGACTTGGGGTGTGGATGGGGCTCCTTGTGTTTGTATTTAGCACAACACTATCCCAATTCTCGAATCACTGCTGTTTCCAATTCTCCTAGCCAGAGGGAGTACATAGAGTCTCAAGCCAATTCCGTGGAGCTGAATAACCTTCAGGTAATCACGGCCAACGTGGTGAATTTCGATACCGATCAGCAATTTGACCGAGTGATGTCGATAGAGATGTTCGAGCATATGAAGAACTATCGTCAGCTATTATCAAAGATTTCAAACTGGATGAACAGTAGTGGCCTCCTCTTCGTGCATATCTTTACCCACGCCCAGTATGCTTATCATTTTGAAATCCGCGACGCGGATGAAGATTGGTTGTCGAGGCACTTTTTTACCGGTGGTACCGTGCCTTCGGATAATCTATTGCTCTATTTTCAGGATCATCTCCAGATCTGAAATCACTGGCGAGTCAGTGGAACACACTACCAGAAAACGGCTGAGGCCTGGTTGCGCAATATGAATCAGCACCGACGCCAGATCCTCGATTGTTTTGTCCAGACCTATGGCTCGGAGGAAGCCACACGCAGATGGGTATACTGGCGTATTTTCTTCATGGCCTGCGCTGAACTGTGGGGGTACTGCCAGGGACAAGAGTGGATGGTGTCTCACTACCTGTTCCAAAAGCCGTAGTTATTTTCGCCGCCAATTATATGACCTGAGAGAAAGGATTTTCGATGATTGGGTGATACAGTTGTTGGCAAAGGTCAGAAAAACTATCTGAGTGCTTACTGAACCTGAACTGTTAGCAATCATCTATGCCTTTGGCCTTGGCGCTGATGCAACCGTCCCAATTGGAATTCCGCATCTAGGCTATCTTGAACAAAGACCGGCGACTCGATTTTCAACTAAGCCCGCGATTACTGGTGGCAACGACATCTCTGCTACTCATGGCCCTACCGTTATAGCTGCAGCCCAGTTAATTCCATCGCAACCACTCCAGCTTTCACTGTTCTGCCAACAGAATGCGTCTTTTCTAGCAGATACAGAATACAAGCTTGATCCCAACAACCATATTGGTAGAAGATGAATATGTGCGAAGAAGCGCGCTTCAAGCAAATCACGGTACTGCTTGAGACTGGAAAAATCACCAAGCGGTAGGCTTATGATTTATGAAAACGAAATACCTCTAACAAGCAAGCGGTTCATACTATTCTAGAAGAATTAGTCAGAGCTGGTGAATTAACTACTGAGCAGCAGGTCAACCGCCTAATGTCAATTCGCGATATGGAGATGAACTATACGACGACGGAACGCGGCAATTACGGTCTCAACAAGTCTCTGCCGGCTGGGAACTTCAAGAATAATGAAGTGCCTCAAACCAGTCGAAATGCAGTTTGTCGTCGTCTGATTCAGACTAAAAGAATAGATCCGGTACTAGGTCAAGAGGCTCGTCGCCGGGCCTATCTCGCCTCCATCGAGATCCGTGACACACAACGGTTTGCTCCTGGACGCCGAGAAAAGATTTTCTCCGGACTACAAACAGGTGAAAAACTACCATCTTTTACTGCCATCGGACTACGTGGTGATCTTCGAGGGAAGGAACTCGATCCGGTGGCAAAGGATGGGGACCATCTGCATGTTTTGATTTTTGGACAGGATACAAGAAGGTTTGGACGATTCCTCGCTCCTTTTGCCGCCCACCTTAATTTCAATTGAACAAGCGCCAAGAAACANAATAACTATGTCCTTCATTATCGTTAACGACGATGCAGTAGATATTAATGATGTAAGTCGTTTCATAAGCTAAAGTGTGACCTGCCGACCAAGTCAAGGCGACTTGTTTCTCTCCCCAGTTAGTTTGTTTAGCTGCCGTCGGTTTAGCCCGTACCATCTCGACCTACTTGACACCGATTAACGCATCTGTTATTCTGCTTTCTCCAATTACGACATTGAAACTGATAGCAAAAATGGAATCTGAGTAAATGAAACTTCTTTTTGTCAATATTCCCAATGACATTAATGAACTAAACAGCAATAGTAATAATAAGTAGTTTTCTCAGATTGTCAGTTAATCTATGAATTAATAATCCCCTTAGAGTCATTCATGAACGTTCCCCCAACCGATTTCATCCCTGTTTCTGTTTCCGACCTGCATTTGCTCGTAATGCGTCTTCTCTGCGTGCCTGGTGTGCCAGAAGATCACGCCCGTGTCATTGCTGACCTGATGATCGATACCGATCTGCGAGGGGTCTTCAGTCATGGTACGCAGCCGCTGGGTGGATACCTACAGGGTTACCAGACCGGCACTATTAATCCAGTGCCCGACCTAAAGATAGTCAAAGAAACACCCGTCTCTGTGCTGGTGGATGGCGACGGCGGACTCGGGCATGTAGCAACTCACATGGCGGTGGCACGAGCAATCGAGAAAACCCGGACGACCGGTTTCTGCATGGCAGTAAGTCGATTTCACGCTCACTTTGGTAGTGCCGGGAAATATACACGCGTGATCGTCAAGGAGGGGCTGATTGGCTTCTGCGTGTCGGGACTGTGCGCCCGGATACCTGAAGACAGTAACACAAACGCTTGGGCCCATTATCCTCTGGACAATTGTCCTATGAGCTTCGGATTTCCCGCCAAGGAAGGGTATCCTGTCATATCTGATATCTGTTCAAGCGTTATGGATGAATGGGACGTTGAGTCGGAACGATTCCAGTCTATATTTGAACAGATGCCATCGGCGGTTTTTCGCAGTCTGGGTCTCCGGGCTGTCACGAACTTCCTGTCTGCGGGTCTTGGCGGTATGATGCTACCGGGATTTCGCGATGGTGAACGCAAATGGCAGAACGCATACTACGGAGCATTCTGCTGGATTCTGGATCCCCAGGTCTTTGTTGAGGCCGAGGCTTTTGAAGAAGAAGTAGACCGTACCACACGGGTTATTGGTGAGCTTCAGCCCCTTCCGGGTTATCAACGAGCTGAGCTACCCGGCGGCCCGGAATGGGAGCGTGAAATAGCCTTCCGCCGTGACGGCATTCCTCTTGGAGAAAGGCACCGGCGTAGCCTCGAGACGGCCGCAGACAAGTTGGGGGTAGCAGTTCCCTGGTAGTCCTCCCGTAAATGGATACCGACTTCTGTCATTGAGAGTGAGCATTGGTGATAAGTTTGAATTATCACCGTTCTGAATTCTTATCTATCACCACTGAGTTCCCATCTCGGCGTTTGTCTATTGTACCGTTGCTGGATCGGCTTCGTGCTGTCTTTCTCGCTGATTGATTCAGCGGTAAAGGCGCTTCTTCTCGTAAAGAGGCAACTGCGTCGCTTGGTTGCCGGCCCCATCCAACCAGCCCACTCCTCCAAAAACCAAGCATCTGATCGATAAACNTCAGCTAGAAAAAATCCCTTTCGNAGGGATTGCACCTGTTGTTGGTGTGTCAGAGCGTTGGTGGCAGAATCACGCCAACCCAAAATATAACACCACTCCAAAGCAGGTGGATATAACAAAAAAGCAACCAGAACGGCTGACTATACAATGCGACCAAATGTGGTCTTTTGTTGGCAGCCGGCATAATAAGCCATGGATATAGTTGGCAATAGATGTTGAAAACAGTGAAATCGTTGGNACTTATGTTGGTTCTCGGGCGGAACAGAAGAAGGAGCACCAGATCTTTGCCATTCCCTACCACCGCTTGACCGGCGTATGGACTGAAGGAGACAAGGGGCATGAAACAAGTCATCAAACNATACAGAGAGTATCATTAGAAGGAGGAAAAAAGAATACATGAGCAGTTGAAATTGTTTTTATAGCTTTCTCTCAAAAAAGCTTCGCCTTAAAAAGCGGGGTTATTTACTCCGGCACCGAGTAGGCGAAAGCGTGTCAATGTTTTAGCTGCTTTGCATGCCACTTCCCAGCAACTTGTCACCGTAATCAACCATGCCTATATCAACGCATTTAGGTTAATATCATATCGTACATTTGAGTAGTGCTGTCTTCTAGCGTTTACCTAATCAATCGATCGAGGTAGGTTGGAGTATTCAATGGGATCTCGATAAAATCGCAATGGCGGTGGNAATTTACTGTCCGGCAGGTCGTGCCGCATATAGGCCAGAGAGACCATTCGTTGGACACCTTCTCCGGGAACTGTCTGCTTGAGGACAACATTGCCAAAGTAGGTCAAAATGACATTTCNCTTCTGCGGTCATCACCTGATATTTCTCCCACTCTGTTTCCATCTGATTTAGGTATCCCACAATCTGATCGTGTAAGGGGAACTAGTCTTGTGAATCGGGATCCTTAGGCAAAACAGGACCGCTGACTGCTGAAACTTGTATCGCATCATTATTTGGGTTAGGATGTCAGTCAGGAAAATGATCAAGTTGCTGAAGGGTAAAAAACTCGTTTGAAAGTTACTTGTGAGGATTTCAAATGAGTTGTAAAATATNACTAGTGAATCATTCCAACGTAGCAAACGAGCCATCCCCTTCAGTTGGCGCTTCCTACAAACTGGAAGNGGATGTGATCCGTATCTTCTTTCCCCGGAAACCCAGCCAATTGATACGCGACTTGATGAAAAGTAAGGTTATTCGGCAGAAAACCGAGGGCCAGTTCCACCAGCGAGGATTCTATTATACCCCTAGAAAACGGTTTTGGCATGCTCCAGCGTCCGGAGTCAGTTTGGCAATCGCTATGATGAGTACCGAACTCTTCAATGGCGCTCGTACTTTTGATCAACTCTCAACTTTTCTCCCTTCCTGTTGGAGGCAAGATCCAGGATGGTTGTTCCGTCAGCCAGACCTGTTCCTCCTGGAGGAGTACGTCTATACGGTATCCTGTTCCCCCGACCAGTCGATGATCGCTCGATTGGCCATTGAATTGGACCAAAGTTACGATGTGGTTTTCGAGGTCTCAGACTTGAGTTCGGAAAGCCATCTCTTCACCGTCTGCCAACGATTGGATATAACACCGCAACTGCAGGCACTTCTCTGCCTCAATCAACCGCTGACAACAGACNCATCCCCCTTTTTTTATCCGCAGGAGATCTATTTTGACGACACCTTCCACGTCGTGGTTTCTATTGCTGAATCGGAGATAACCCCAACTTTTAAACTCAGCTATAAAATAGATCATCTCTACCGACTNCTGGTCGAGTTGCCGGCGGAAGGGTCGATTGAACAGCAAGACCTTCAAACAGATAGTGGGGTGCTTCAGATCGGCGAAAAAGGTTATTGNTACACCCCTANTCTCCTGCAGATTTATGACTGAGGTTGAGGCGAGCTCAGTTGATGATCCATCTCTTGTTTTTTGACCGCCAAAAATACTACCTCTGGTCAATTTCAATCTTTTAAATCTTTTCATCTATCACCGCTTCGCCCAACGATTCTGCGGCCGGACGCCCCAATTATAGGTAGTTGCTTGTGAACACACCAAATAGTTGGACTAAAAAGCGAAAGCTGGCTTTGCCAAGTGCATGTAGCAAAATACTTGCGTTTGGCTTTGGCTCGGTTGATTTGTTGCTGCATTGATCACCAATCACAAAATTGAGAGCGCATGACTGTCACTTATAACCTTGCTTTCCAGGTAGAATGCCACTTTTAACAGATTGGGTGCGGCGACAATTCTGACATTGGTTGATGAATTAGCTCCAGAATCAGGGTAAAGGTTAGATCTTAACACTAATCTATCTAACTGTAAACACTCTCGATAATAATTAAAACCTATTTCTCAAAACCGGAATTTTATAACGGATTAAGGCCCAAAAACCAGGAAAATAAGCGGAGTGGGACGTAGCAGAAAAAGGGACCTTTAATCGAAACAGCCAGCAGGCAAAAACTCAGCCTTCACTCATCCCACAGTAATTGACCGCCGTTTCCATTGGCCAAAGTAGGTTATTAGCCCAACCTTGTTCTAGTCAAGTTTTGTGTTACAATTGAGTGAATTTCTGACCTGGAATCGTTCAAGATTTCAGCTAGAAGCATCAACCTTTATCACTGTGGCTCAGAGGGAAAGAATTATGAAATCGTTACTGACCAGAGGTCCAATTGGTTCGTGTCTTTTGTTTAGTTATTGTCTTTTGCTCATCTGTTTTCAGCGGGTGTTAGCAGTAGCCGAAACCGTCCAGATTAACGACGCCGACCTCCGGGGCCAACTGGACAGACCCTGAACAGGGAGGTAAGATAACCCATTAGCGTTGAGGAACTGGAGGCATTGACCAAATTGTCAGTCCTCTATATCGGAGTTACTGATTTGACTGGGCTGGAACGCCGTCTCAGTTTGACCACACTGAAACTAAGTCACAACACGATCATCGATCTGGCGCCATTATCTGAATAACGGAGATCGCTATCCTCTACCTCAACCAACTGACCGATACTAGCAACCTCAGCCTGAGCAATCTGCCTAAATTGTATGGCTAGATATAACCAACAATATCAAACTAATAGAATCAAAGTGATAAAATTTGAGTTATTATATAGGGCTACTCATGTTAGTTGAAAGATTTGCCTGATGGCGAGTTTTTTCACCTTAATTTCATTTACATTATAACAGGAGAGAAAAATGAGTCTTGATCTTCGTTCCTCTAAGCTATTGGATTTAGTCGATAGTGAGGCTCAGGTAGAACAAATTGGAACCGGTTGTCTGTTTACGGAAGGCCCTATTTGGAATGCCGAAGGTAATTTCCTACTTTTTAGCGATATTCCTGCTGATCAGATCAAAATGTGGACACCGGATTCTGGTATCACCACTTTCCGTCAACCTTCAGGCCAGTCCAACGGATTAACTTACGATAAACAGAAACGTCTGCTCGCCTGTGAACACGCTAACCGTCGTGTCTCGCGCACAGAATTGGATGGTACCGTCACAACTCTCGTCTCCCACTATGAAGGCAAAAAACTGAACAGCCCCAACGATATAGTGGTCAAGTCGGATGGTAGTATTTATTTCACTGATCCACCATATGGTTTGAAAGCTGAGTACGGAGAGGAGGGTGGAGCAGAACTCGATTTTCAGGGCGTTTATCGCCTGTCTGCCGATGGCCAGCAGTTAACGCTCTTAGTGGATGATTTTGAGCGTCCGAATGGCCTTTGTTTTTCGCCGGATGAATCTATCCTATACATTGACGACACCACACGTATGCATGTCCGGGCCTTCGATGTTCAAGCAGATGGAACTATAACTAAGGATCGAGTGTTCGCGGTAGAAAAGGGTGAACATGGGGCGCCAGACGGGATGAAGGTCGACCAGCAAGGAAACGTCTACCTAACCGGTCCACAAGGAATCTGGATCTTTGACCCTGAGGCTAGGCATCTAGGTGTAATTCAAGTGCCAGAAGGTGCGGCCAATCTCGGTTGGGGGGGAGAGAACTGGCAAACACTATTTATAACCGCTAGAAGTTCAATCTACCAAATCCAGCTCAAGGTTTCTGGGATCCCTGTTCCTTAATTGAATTCAAGTTAATCGGCCATCAGCATATTATTGATCATAATCCTATTCTTGCTCTAAACCAAAGGCTCCAGCTATTTGGCTCTTAGTTACCCAATAATACTCAGTTGTTATCTTTATTGGTCTTGACTATCTACTTGGGTTGGTCGCCTCCTAGTTCTATTCCATCTGGAAATGGCGTTGACTCCACAGGAACGTAAGTTACTTGGAACAGTATTTTGTCTATTTGGATACTGAGTAATTATCAGAGTCTTCTTCAATATATTCACCAAATCGATACGAAACCTACACTGTCCCAACATTTTGGGCCAATCAGACTGTGTACATCATTAGTTCTTCTGCAATCTCTTCTTTGTGCCTCATTTCAACCTTAAAAGTTTCAGATGCCTTTTTATCTTTGGCCTTTCATTTATATGGTATCACTGTTGGAGCAGTACCCTGGCGCCCGGTCTGGGCTAAAGGGCTATTATAAGCCTTTTTATGATATAATTTAGCTGTTACTATTGAGCTTTCACTCAAGCCCAATAGGATTTCTCTTGAGAGGTAAATTATGACCAGCGACAGCCAAAATTCAACTCCAGCTTCCAATCTGACACCAAAAGTGGTTAGGTTTGGCTCCCTCTCTGGCAATGGGCGATCGCTTTTCGCAGAAGATCCCTCCGACACCGGTCTCGGCAACGAATACGACTATGTCAGCATGACGTTGTCGGAAGTCATGACGCTGAGGATATCCGGCTGCAGGTCACTGATCATCTGCTGGTAGTCCGCGTACTGCCCAATGTAGGTAGCGATGCCGACCAGATCTCCCTGAACTGGTCCAACCGATCCTGATGTAAATCGCAGACCCCGACGATTTCCGTCTCCGGCAGAAAGGTATCTGCAGCAGCATGGGAATGGGGCACGATTGTCCCGTACCCACCTTCACCGTCGGTCAATGAATGACCAGAACCGATGCCTGTCAGTCCGACGATGCAGGCGCAATATTGTTTCATTGTAATCTCCTATATCCGGGCAAGAATATGGATTTAGACCCAGGTGGGAGGTGGCCTGCAGATGAAGTAGATGGCATGTTGCTACCAGGTTTAACCTACGCCTCATCGACGATAAAGTTCCGGATTAGAAGCAGTGGCGACAACTTAAGAACCGCAGGTGGAAGTTGAATCAAGCTCTCTCTACCTCCAGAACACTTCAACTGACAACTCGTCGGCCAGGTCTTCCAATGCTTTCAGATGCTTCTGATGTAGCGGGATACCATCACGCTGGGCCTCCTGTTGGTGCAACCACTCAATCTCACCGGGAAGGTAGATTCGATCAACCCCGTCGGCACGTTTGGCATTACGGATAGTACGGATTTCCTCATCTACCCTTGCCGTGAATTCATCTATAGAACTGAAATTATCGACCTTAACAGCGTAAAAGAAATGCCCACGCCGTGCCAATTCCGGTGGTGTTTCTGCCCCTCGGTTACAGGCGGCTGGTCCTCCCGTCAACACTCCGCCGAGAATACTCATCACGATTGCTAATCCGTGCCCCTTGTATCCTCCGACAGTCAACATTCCCCGCGCTAGACTGGGACCCCGCGTCGGTTTACCGTCGGCGTCCAACGCCCAACCGAACGGTAGTTGTTTCTCTTCGATGGCCTAGGTGCCGACATGTCCCCAGGCTATCCAACCACAGGCCATGTCCAGTACAATTGGTGGTTCTGCTTGGGTGGGAATAGCATAAGCAATAGGGTGATTTCCCAACAGACCGGAGGAGCCACCGTGTGGTACCACACTGGCTCCTCCGGTTTTAGTGGTGCTGAAGCCAATCATCTTGGCCGGTAGCGCCATCATGGCGAAGCAGGCGGCCGCACCGTGCCCCAGACTATTATCGGCATCGATAAAGGCTGTGGCCGGAGCCTCTGTCAATACGCGTGGAGCCGGTTTGGGATTGATTCCGCCTTTGATGATACCGCGTACATAACCAGGCAAGGCACGAGTGCCATGCGAATAAACCCCTCGTTCGTCTGTTTCAACCTGCATGCGGGCAACCGTGTCAGCATCTGCTTCAGGGACGTCTACACTTTGGTATAGCCTACTGATCAAAGTCTGAAAGGATTCGGATGGAATGCGAATGTTGTCAGTTTGCTGATCCATTTTATGTCCTCAATGAAAAACATCAGGGGTTTCCGGATGGGGATGTCCGTGGGTTTCAATCCGGGATCTTAGGCCCGGATTTTGAATTCGGATAGCAGCAGGGGGGTATCATTGGGCCTGATTAGCCCCGAAACGACCTTAACTTATCGTTGCTAATTCAGGCTGGCTTTGATGGTTGACCATGTAGTGGTCAACTCTGTCACCGGTTTGATAGCCATCGTTTTCTCCTTGGCCTTTTTATAATCGTCGTCTGTTGGTTGATAGTCAAGGTCTGATGACCAGCAAAACACGTCGTACTGGACATTTAGACTACTCTGACGGGTCCAGATCATCATCGTATTCTCACCTTTTTTCAGTTTATTGACAGTGCCACCGTCCTTGCCAAAGTCACCTGTTTTTTTCCATGTGAATGGCGGAGGGATGTTTTCCTCAAAGATAATATGGTCAGGTCTGACAAAAGCGGGTTCCTTGTCTGGAATCTTGGGACCATCGTCGCCGAGTACCCATAACCAATCGGAGTGATTGTTGGGATTCACTACCCGCCCGATAAAACGCCACTCGCCGGCTTTACCATCAGCACGGCTAATATCAAACTTGTAAAGCAGCCACCCTTTGCCGCCCGTATTAGTGACGATATCGCCAAAGGCGTCTTTTTCCAGTTTGACCGCTTTCTCTTTCTCACCAAGTTTATAGTTCTCATTGGGACTTCTCTCATCGAAGGCTTCCGCTTCGAACCAGATCTGTTTTCCCTTGGCGTAACTGGACACCTTGAATATCTCAACGGCTAATACAGGAGACAAGAGAGAAAAGAGACATACCATAGCATAGGCCGAAAAAACACAAAGGCTCATTTTTTTTGACATCTAATATCCTCCAAAAATAAAAAGGTTGTGGCCTGAGAGATCTTCGTTCAACTGGTCGGCCAGATGGTCCGACCAGTTGAACGAAGAGACAACGGCTGATCACTGTCAATTGATCATAGGTGATAACGACATCCGTGTCAAGTAGAGAAATTGATCGTTACCTGTTTCATCTGTGATATAATGAGATATACGATCTAGCGCAACGTTATGAAGGCATAGAAGCAAAGAAAGGCTTATTGTTCGATGTTGACCGTTACTGCCACCCAAAAGTCGGTGCCTCCTACCTGGGCACTTCTCCAACGTCACTTAATTGAAATTATGAACGAAGCCGGTCATTTGTTTCTGGACAAGTACACTAGAGAGGATGGCACTATCGTTTGGCGTGATCACTGGCCTGGTATGGACGGTTCAGATGATGCCTATGAAAGTTTCTATACCTTTCCCCTTTTTTATGCCCTTGGTGGTGCCGAGGATTATCGGCACCTGGGGCGCAAACAGTGGGAGGCGGTCACCTGGCAATTCACCGAGTATGGACAACTCTACCGGGAATTCGACGCCTATTACGATTGGATGCACCACGGTGAGAGCTACCTCTATTTCTACTTCCTGGCCTTAGCTGATCCCTATACACTTCGAGATTATCAGCGGTCGGTTCGCTTTGCCAATTTTTATACCGGAGACGATCCAGAGGCTGATAACTACGACTCAGATCTGCGTCTGATCAAGTCGCCAATTAACGGTAGCCGCGGAGCCCAACTCCAAATGACGGCCGAAGATTGGTCGACCCACCGGTGGGTGTTAGGCCATCATATCTTCCCCTTACCCTATGAGGATATCCCCGGTGTCCCCGGTCCAGTGGCAGATTGGGAAGATGACGCTGTTTTTGAAAAGATTTTGACCGTCCTCAACCAGCGGATGGCCAGGGGAGACGTTCCNATTAATCTTTTTGCCACCACTCTGGTAACCCACGCTTACCTGTACACAGGTCAGGAAAAATATAAAAACTGGGTNCTTGACTATTTCGACGCNTGGCAAGAAAGAACACTGGCCAATAACGGTATTGTACCGGACAATATCGGTCTTTCTGGCCAGATCGGCGAATATATGGACGGCAAGTGGTGGGGCGGNTACTACGGTTGGCGTTGGCCGCATGGGGGCACGGTACTGCTGGAGGCCCTGACAGTGGCCGGGCAAAACGCGATGTTGCTGACAGGTGACGACCGGATGTTGGATCTGGCCAGGTCACAACTGGATCATCTCTGGGNGCTTCGGCAGAAAATTGACGGCGAATGGCAGATCCCTCATCGATATAACGATTCAGGTTGGAACAACTTTCGGCCGATGTCACCGGAATTGCCTGTGCAACTCTGGTGTATGTCGGGATCTGCATCTGATGCAGATCGTATTCTGCGGATTGGCAATCCAGATAGGCTNAACCACGCCTTTTCAGCCCGTGGGGGTGGAGGGAATGCTGGTTGGTTTCGCTTCGTCAACGGAAATGCGCCTGATTATCCCGAGCACATTCTACAAACCAGTTATAACGCGGTGTCACAAGCCTTGGACGAGATACGGGACGACGATGTGGCTCCGGACAAGCTCTACATTCAGCACTGGATTTCGAGGAATCCGGTCATTTGTAACGCCCTGTTGCAACTGACAACCGGCACTCCAAATCCTATATATCACGGCGGATTGGTTCAGTCTCGCCTCCGCTATTTCGACNTTGATCAGAAGCGTCCAGGGTTGCCNCCAAATGTTGCCGCACTGATCGACCAGATCGAATTCGAGAATCACCCGCAGGAAAGTTTTCGTCTTCAGTTGGTCAACCTGAGCCCAATCCACAATCAAAGCTTGTATCTGCAGACCGGTACCTTTGGGCAACACAATCTGCGCCGTGTTGAAACCGAGGGAGAGGCACACACTATGGAAGGAAAGTGGTTAAGAGCATCTCTGCCGCCTGCTACCTCAATCGAGATGCGCCTCACAATAGATCGGTTTGTTAACCAACCCAGCTATGACACACCAATTAAATCCAGAACGGAAGGGCAGTCTATTATCAAGGTCCGCAATCCTGATGTCGATCCTGGTAGTATCAGTTTTCGCTGGGAACCGGACCACCCCATTAAAGAGGAAGAGAAGTAGAAATCAGCTGTATGCTTTTTTATTGACTAAGATTCTTCCCGCCAGGAATAGCGCCTTCCCCCTACATGTCTNGTTCCAATTCTACCAACATTATGGCTTAGAAATTTTGGGATTCGAAAGTGGTAGCGCTACTAGCTCCGTTTAATTTNAAACCAATCGGATGAAGAAAATNTGGTTAAAAGTCAGCATTTTTTCNAGGATTCCAACTCNCTATATGACACCTCTGAGGCTAAACTGAACAGCAATGGGCAATCCATTGTTGTTCTAATATTTGAGTCAATCCAGTNTCCGNCGAAAGANGCACTGGTTCCGNCNGCCACTATCGAATCATCTTTTNTCAAAGCCTCAGTTAAACTGTCTACATCAGAATAATACAGAACAGCTGGATTTCTCGGATTGCTTTTGAGAACCGTGTGGGATGGAANACCAAGTGTCCCATTGATAAGAAAGCCCCGCGGTCATATGNTTCCTNTGGGAAATATACGATCCCACCGCCATTCCCTACAGTAAAAAAATAAGAGATTATTCACAATCTGGTAAATTCGGTCTCAAAAAAGATACGCGTGATGACACGAACAGCGGTCTGTTAGAGTGCGTTGGAACAGCTTGAACCTCTTACGGCATCAGAAGATTCTAGTCAGAAAATGGAATTGTTCCAGTTGGGTAAACGAACTGACGAAGGTAAATTCNTACACCTGTTTGTCCTCGTTTAGTATCGCTTCTATTCCACGACCTGATCCGGTCAGTATATAACAGTACGTCAATTTCGAAGGAGTAAACTTTATGATAGGTGTCGGTATTATTGGTGCAGGTGGTATCTCTCAATCTCACGCCAATGGCTATTTACAATTACCAGATCAGGTCGAAATTATAGCTGTAGCCGATCTGGACTACGAGCGGGCGAAATTGGCCGCNGACCGATGGGGAGCTAAACACGCATTTTCCGACTATCGGCAGATGCTGCAGTTGGATCAAATTGATGCAGTCAGCGTTTGTACTTTTACCAAAGCACACTGCCAACCTAGCATCGATGCACTTANGGCNGGCAAACATGTCCTGGTTGAGAAACCGATGGCGGCCACGGCTGAAGAGGGGATTCAGATGGTAAAAGCCAGTCGCCAAAACCATAGAATCCTGATGGTTGGGATGAAATGGCGGTTTATGCCTGAAGTCTTAGCCGCTAAAGCCTTTATTGAAGACCACAAACTGGGAGAGATCTATTATACCGAGGCGATCGGTTGGCAACACAGGGGAATTCCCGGCCGAACCTTTATTCAAAAGGAGACCGCTGGTGGGGGGGCCTTTATGGATAACGGCGTCTACACCCTCGATACCGCTCTGTACTTAATGGGGCACCCGACGCCTGTTTCGGTCTCTGGCACCTCCGCTAACATATTCGGCCACTCACCCGATGGGGGTTGGGAGGCAGAACGATTTAACGTGGAAGATTTCGGTACAGCGTTAGTCCGTTTTGAAGAGGGGATGACACTCTTTTTTGCCCATTCCTGGGCCATCAATTTCAAGGAGCAGTGGCAGGTACGGATCGCTGGCAGTCGTGGTAGCACTGAGATCTACCCTTTTTCGAACCCCAGGTTACGTCTGATGCATGGTGGATATAGCAATCTAGCCGAGTTAACGCCAACGGATCTGCCACCGGGCTCAATCGACATCGACTATGAGATTAAGCAGTTTGCCCAGGCTATTGCACACGGGTTACCCTCCCCGGTTCCGGCTGACACATTTCTCTATACTAACCTGATCTTCGATGCTATTTATCGGTCAACCGATCTTGGGCGTGAGGTCGTCCTTGATTTGCCCGATCTATTGAAAAGCTAGAGTATACCCCATTCGTCAAATAGTAAGACAGCATGGCGAACCTTCTTCTCTACACCCGGTCAAGGCATTACGAGCAAGAATGCCGTTTGTTTCCGTATACACCCAAGCCTCATTTGCAAGGTTTTTTCCTGTTCAACGCGGCTTTTGGAAATTTCTCTACGGATGATTAATTCTGTTAATCAATAACCTTTATGGTAATTGTTGGTGTTTCCTGTTCGAACTGCTGATTGTTGACAGGTGCTGTACCTAATAACTTGATATCATAAGTGCCTAGATCCATCTCCTCAGTTGCCGTTAATGTGATCTTAGATCTAGTTTCCCGAAGGGAAATGCTCGGAAGAGTTCCGATTAACCCTTCGGGAAATCCAATGGGAAAAAGATCTATCTTATCGCTAAATCCTCCCTGACGAACGACATCAATAATAATTTCGGCATTAATCTCGACGGGGCTATCAGCACTGGCTGACTTTGGAAAAAGAAAGCTCTGCTTAACAGGAGCAACATTCAGAATAAAGGGGGCTTCAGCTATAATAAGCGGAATTGCAACTGTTGATTGTGTATGGGCTTCGTTCTCAACTGATGCAGTTCCATTCACCACAATTTGGTGTGTTCCAACTGAAGGTACCTGAGTTACGAGATCAAGTCCGATGCGTCCCTGACCAAAGTCAGCTGTAGTGAAAGTAATAACCGCACGGTTTTCTCCTACTGGTATTGAGGTATCCGAGGCACTCATATTTGCTGGCAAGCCGACTACAGAGAGGTTAATCGGTTTATTAAAGTTTCTATCTCGAATTGCTAAAACGTGTAGTGATGCTGATTTCCCCTGTATCACGTGTATGCTAGGATCTATCGCTTTCAAAGTGAATTTCGGTTGGTCTACCACGGTCAAGTATACTGGGGTGGAGTGTCGTTCAACTATGTTATGATGAATTGATCCGCGTCCCCAAGCCACGGTTTTGACCAAGCCTAGATCGGCTGATATTAGCGCGGTGATGGTCACCTGAGTTTGTGTTTGATCTGGTCCGATTAGAACTGGGCTTACATCAAAATCCTGTGGAAATCCAGAGAAATATAAACTGACAGCTTCACGAAACTCATCAACCCGACTGATGGAAACAGTTAAATTTGTTGTACCTCCTCGAGCAACACGAAGATTATCAGGTGTTACAGTTAATCTGAAATCTGGTTGCAACGGTGCAATGCTGAGCCGATAAGGGAAATTGATTCCACCTTGATTATTAAGATCCCGAATCGAAATTACGTATTTGTCTTCTTTGGGAAAACTGAAATCGATTCGAGATTCCGCGCCAATAACATCATCACTAATATTTAATTGTTTACCTGTGGAGTCAAAAAGTGATAATAGGGCATCTAACTGGGATCCTAATCGGTGTGCGTTGACTTCAAAAATAAGTCTCGTCCCTGGTAGGGCTTGAAGAGAGAAACAATCAATATCTTCTTTCTGGTTAATTGTTCCGTTCACAACGACAGGTATTTCAACAATATTCGCTTGATCTGCTCCGTTATTTGGTTCTTGCTCAGGCATCTCTTTTAGATTCCCGGCTACGAAAGCATGGGGATTCGTTGAAATCCCGGCTGCATTTACGACACGCATTTCATGAGCACCTAGTAGTGTGTCCGGTGAAATCGACATTTGAATCGTCTCAATTGGTCCAAGATTCCGACCAGTGACGGACACGGCACTTTCCGTGCCACGCTCTCCTCCAAGTGGAAAGATAGTGTCCAGATAAGGCAACTCCCCGACCCTGATGCGGTAAAAAAAATCGTTGCCGCTTTTATAACGTAGATCGCGAATCTGTAACACATAATCCCCTGAGACTTGGATAGTGTAATCAATCAAAGAATCCAAACCATTGCTGATATCGTTACTGATAACCTCCTTCCCTTCAGGATCGAAAAGCGTGAGCAGAGAATCGAGTGGAGATCCGAGTCTTGATGCGTGTACATCGCAGATTAGCCTCTGATCTTTTTCCGCTGAAAACCTAAATAGATCTAGATCGTCTGTGCTTGCGATGACACCATTAACGACTGCAGGCAGTGCCAGCATATTGGCCTGATCAATAGTTGAATTGGGTTCAGTCTCGGCAATCTCAGGCAGATCGCTGACAATGAAACGTTGTGGGTTAGATACACCATTTGCAGTCACAAGGCGAAGGTTCTGAGCACCGGCTGGGGTGGATGGATCTATCGTAATCTGAGCAGTGAAACGACTATCAGTTGGGATTTTCCCTAATATTCCCTGCCCATTAAAGCGGACAAACGGCTGGGCAGCAGCATGTTTAAGTTCAGCAGAAATTCCTGAACCATCAAACAAAATTTCCGTTATCTGATTAAGATTTTGGCCTTGTAGTACAACTTCAACTGTTGTCCCACGCTGGCCAGCAACCGGCGTAACCGAAGTGAACTGTGGAAGTGCTTGTGCTCGAGTTGAACAAATTGGAATTACCAAGCACAACAGAACACAACTTAAGAACGCAATTTTACTTGGGGAATTCTGCATTCTATAGGTTTATAGTTATAAAAGCCCCAGAATAGGATCACCATTAACCAGCTCTCTTGGTTGGTCAATATGGTTCAAAACTTCAGTTTTTGGATCAATGCCCAAAGTATGATAAACCGTAGCCAGAATGTCCCTTGGATGTACAGGATCTTCTAGAGGTGTTGAACCTGTTGCGTCTGATTTTCCGTAGACTTTTCCTCTTTGGACACCTGCGCCAGCAATTAATCCAGTGTAACAGTAAGGCCAATGATCCCGACCATCAGGAGAATTACTATTACCTGAAGTACTGACACCTAATCTTGGCGATCTACCGAACTCCCCGATAGCAAGAACAAGTGTCTCATCCAACAAACCACGCTGATCTAAGTCATCTAACAATGATGAGACGGCACTATCCAGTTTTGGACAGTGTAGGTCCTTCAGTGGACCAAAATTAGCCGCATGAGTATCCCATGCAGTTGTATTGGGATCTCCGTTTGCAACTGATGGCCAATTCACTTGAACGAAGCGAGTACCAGCTTCAATCAGCCGGCGAGCGAGCAATACACTTTGACCAAAAGTGTGTCGGCCATAACGGTCACGCATCTCATCCGTTTCCTGCGTTAAGTCGAATGCATTTCTGGCACGTTCAGAAAGTATGAGGTCATAGGCCTTTTCATAATATTCGTTTAAAGCGTAAGAATCAGCCACCTTTTCAAGTTCCGGCATTGCGGCATTGACCGTCTCAAGGAGGGTTGCCCGACGTTTCATTCGAGCAGCAGGGATTTCTTTCCTGAGGCTCAATTCATCCAGTGTTACTTCCTTATTTGGATCCTGAAAGAAAAAGTATGGGTCGTACGCTCGACCGAGAAAACCGCCGGTTCCGCCTTTGCCGATAATGTTGCTTTCCTGCATTGGACGTGGCAGTTGAACACCGGCTAACATCGGCACATCGGGTGGAAGAAACTTGGCAATATGAGAAGCCACGTTGGGATGGTCTTTGGGTGACGGGGGATCCAGTTGGCCGGAAGGCGCAACTTTATCCGGCGTAGAACCTGTTACCATTTGATACATGGCCGCAGTATGATTAAACAGACCCACAGGCGTGTAACTGACAGAGCGAATTAATGTTGCCTTGTCCATCTGCTTGGCCAAACGCGGCATAGTTTCAGATAGCCAGATACCGGGTACATTTGTCTTGATCGGTTTGAACTCGCCACGGACATTTGAGGGTGCACCCGGCTTGGGATCCCAGATATCTATATGACTGGGGCCACCCTGTAAAAACATTAGAATTACCGATTTTGCTTTGCCAAAACCGTTAAGCGCTCGAGAGGGGGTAGCAATTGTATTCGCCTTGGCTTGGAGCGCTAAAATCTGCGGCAGACTTATACCAAGCATCGCAGTTCCTCCGACCCTGAGAAACTCTCGTCTAGAAACCCCGTCACATAACCTAGCTCGCTTACCTGGAATTGATAACATTGTCTTATCTCCTTTTGGTTCCTATGGTGTTAGAAAGTTTGAGTGAATACTTTACCGATTAAACAAGAATGAGGGGCTATTGATTAAGGCCCACAAAAGATCCTGAGCACCTTCAACTTGAGAATCCGCTTTGGAGATATAATCAACCGCTTTTCCCGATTCAGTTTCACTTGGCACGCGACAAAGCGTAGCCAAATAAACTTCCTTAACCAAAGTGCGGTTGTCAATCTTTTTCTCTGTCAGTTGAACGATGCGGCCTTGCGGGTCGATAATAGCATTGGCAATAGTTGGACCATTAATTAGGTTGAGTGCGTGTGATAAACTGACCTGTGTCGTTCTTTCACATTCACAGACTGATTCGCGTTCAGGCCGGCCGAAAAGCTTCAGAAAACCGCCATCATCCAGGCTGCTGTCGGGCAGCTGAACCGCACGGGATCCTTTGGGGACACCTGAAAACTTAGGTTGGCTTCCAGTAGCGACAGAAACTGCATCCAGTATCTGTTCTGCAGTCAATCTCCTGGCGGTTGCGTGCGCAAAATTGATTTCGTCTTCTTGGTTCCAGCGATTTGTTTTAATGCTTTGCTGGTATGTCCGGGAGGTAGTGATTGTACGCATCAAATGTCTTAGATCGAAACCATTTTGGATAAAATTCTC
>PACG01000108.1 GCA_002699335.1 Candidatus Poribacteria bacterium | reverse complement strand
TGCAATCAGTAAGATAGCTAAACGAAACAGCATCTGATGTAAATCCGCCCTGATCCAGCCATTGTATCCCGGCTCTAGTCGGCTGTCGGGTATATTACCAACTTTAGCCAGCTGGATCTTGTGGATCGGTTTAGTCCTACTACCAATTTTCAAGGTATTACCTCCATGGATGGGTTTCAGCCAACAGATGGGCCAGCGAAATCTAGATCTACCAACCTGTTAGCCAAGTTTTCCGCCGAGCGGTCCCCGCAAAAGTAGGAACAGGGGATCTCTCGGCTAGTGTCAGCAAAGCAGGATTCTGTTCCTCCAATTACTGAATAGGATCAAATGATATCGTTGACATTGATGCTCGCAATATCGACCGAAGGCTCTGGATATTTCATATTCAGATTTTTGAGGGTTTTTGCAATCGTTTCTGCAATGATCAAGTCTCGGCATCTTTTATCGTTGGAGGGAATAATATGCCATGGTGCCCATTTGGTATTGCAGTTGTTGAAGACATCTTCAAACGCCTCCATGTAACTGTCCCAATACGCTCTTTCTCTCAGGTCAGCCGGTGAAAACTTCCAGTGTTTGTCTGGATTTTCCAAGCGGTCCTTAAATCGTTTTTTTTGCTCTTTCTTTGAAATATACAGGAAAAATTTAAGGATGGATATCTGGCTCTGGGATAGAATTTTCTCAAACTCGTTGATCTGGTCGTACCTTTTCTTCCAGACCGATTTCGGCACAAAATTATGCACTCGAGTCACCAGAACATCTTCGTAGTGAGAGCGGTTGAAAATGACGATCTTTCCCTTCCGAGGAGCAGCTTTATGTGCTCTCCACAGGAAATCGTGAGCAGCCTCCTCATCAGATGGGACTTTAAAACTAACCACATCACAGCCCTGGGGGTTGACCGCCCCCATAACATGCTTAATTGTCCCATCCTTACCGCCAGCATCCATCGCTTGAAGCACAATCAGGAGCGCGTGCTTACTTTCGGCATAAAGCAACTCCTGCAATTCAATAATTTCGTTTGTAATTTCCGTTAACTTTTTCCTCATCTTACGCCGGCCTTCATCGTGGCCAGCCATATAGTCAGGATCAAAATCGTCGAGTTTTATCTTTTTGCCAAGAGGCAGTTTTATTGGTTGAGACATTTGAGATTGACTCCTTATTAGTAGCCTATTTGTTAGATAATAAGCTAGGTCAGCTGTGAGGCTCGGTAGAATATTCAGATATCCTTAGACTCTGCGAAAATCAACGTCCTTCTGGTTAGATTTTAGCGATCTACTTGGCCTTAAATGTTACAAGATTGTTTGGATGTTACAAAGTCATGCTATCTATTGGTATTATAACCGAAATCGATATTATTGGGTAGGAAAGACGANGGATCGTTAACATTGGTCGGTGGGTGTAGAACAGCCGAACGAATTGTACTGAAAAAAGCGGTTAATTTACCCGCAAGGTATAGTATTCAGNTCTTATCGTTGTCACCGATACGTGAGATAGCAAAGGTGATAAAGAAGCCCAACACGATCCCACCAATTGACCCGCCGACCTGAGCGGTAGCCGGCGTGAAGTACTGTGTGGGGTAATCCTCCANCTCCAGTTGAGCAATCAATACCTCCGTCATNGTCTCTCCTTTGACGACATCGCCGGTGGCCGGTACCACGCCGACCTGGAAAGGCCAAAGTCCTATCACCGAGCCTAAAAGTAAGCCGATCAGAATTCCCAGCGTTGCTTTCTGAAATTTTTTGAGTAGTAGCTGAAGCAGGTTACTAACGCCGANCACCCCGACCACAACGCCCAGGCCTACCGGAATTCCGACCTGCAGTGCGATCCGGATGGCCTTGCTCATCTCTCCACCTTTTAGTGCAAGCTTGAAGACATCGACGGCGGATAGAATCGGGATGTACTGACCAAGCACGAGGAGCAGGTAACCGCCGCTAACCCCCGGCAGTATCATAGCACTGGCACCGGCCACGCCGGCCAGAAACAGCATGATGATCCCGGTACTGCTGTTGTCCGCGCCAGCCTGCCTCTGTTGTGAATACGCCAGAAGTGCCATCACGATGAACCCGGCTAGGACCCCACGCCACGTTGCCGGGCGGGCCGGCTTCACCAGCTTCCAAACGATCGGGATACCACCAAGCGATAGACCGATGAACAGGCTGTACATCATCCANCGATGGTCAACGACAAGTTCTTTGNCAACGCCGGCAAAAAGTAAGATCGCCACAGAAGCAGCCCCTACTACTGATCCAAGTACGGCGATCGTCGCAACACGCAGCCTCAGTGTTGTGACTTCGGCTATGGCATTGATAAAGCAGGGGTAGATGCCTGCGGCTAATAACATCGTACCGCCGCTGATACCGGGAACCAGATTGGCAAGCCCCATTAGTATGCCCCCGATTACGGAACGTAACATGAGCAATGGTATGTTATCTGTCTTACTCACGTTGGCAACTTCACTTTCTAACCGAAGGAGTCTTTCACTAGATAGAGATTTTTGCTCGTAGATGATTAATATAACGAACGTCGATTCGAGCTAAATCGACGACGGTTTCGACCGGTTCACCACTGTACTCACTATGGAAACTGACCGGGCCGTTAAAGCCGATTCGTTGCAGTGATTGAAGCGTCGTCTCCCAGTCTACAAAACCATGACCCATATGAATCACCTGTCCTCCACGATCGCCAGAGCGTCGGGCCAGATCCTTGAAAGCAATGACGGCCAGGTACTCTTTAACGATGTCCAGGGCCATATCAATTGGTTCGCCCACAATCGAAAGATGTCCGGTATCAGCAAAAACGCCGACGTAAGCTGGATCAAATCCCTGTACTAAAGCCATTACCGCCGAAGCGTTCAAACCCATAGTGGTACCGGAATGGTTGTGGATACAGGTCCGAACCCGGGTTCTTTCGGACAACGTCTGAAACTTATCCAGCAGTCTACGCAGTCGATCAACCTCCTGCCAGTAGTCGGTACCGATATCCCATTTCCAATATCCAAGTTTAATATTTTCTACACCGGCTTGCTGGCAGGCTTCATACACTCGAACCGTAACGTCGGCTTCCGGGTTTAAGAAGTCCCCNGGGGTNGTTACCAAAGGAATCGATAAATTATGGTCGGCAAAACTTTGTGCCGCAGCCGGTAAAGCCACTGTCACATTGTCGGGATTAACTGGATAGCCAGACCGAACACATAGATCTGCACCTTCAACACCGACTGACAGAAGTGTCTGAATGACCTGGTCAATATCCAAGCCTTCTAGATGTTTCGTAAACATGATGTACTTCATCGCATAATTACTCCTACGAATGAGAATTTAACTGTTAATCCAGGTTTTCAATGAATTCAGGTGTTGATAGTCAGTCAAATCAACCGTAATTGGTGTCACTGACACCTGATTCTGTTGAAGTGCGTAAATATCGGTGTCGTGACCGATATCGGATCTGGCTCGTTCCCCACCGATCCAGTAATAAGGGTTACCGTAGCGATCAGCCCTTTTAACCGCCAAGGCACTATAACCTCCCCGATCTTGCCGCGTAACAGTGAAATCGCCGATCTCGGCCAGGGGAACATTGGGAATATTTACGTTCAACAGAGAGCCGTTCGGGATCTCTTTCGATAAAACCTGCTTGACCAACCGGCAAGCAATTTGGCTGGCCGGCTGGTAGGCTTCTAGTGTATCGTCAATAGTGGCTTTGATCAGGTCTTGGGATAAAGATTGGTCTTGCTCATNACCTGTGGACATTGATTCCTGAGATCGGTTTCCACGCCAACCCACGAGCGAAATGGCGATCGCTGGAATGCCTAGCAGAACACCTTTTCGAGCCGCTGCCAACGTCCCTGAAAAATGAACATCATGGCCGAGGTTTTCCCCTTTATTGATACCAGAAACGATCAGGGTCGGTGGTTGTGGCATCAGCGAGGCAATGGCCAGGTCCACACAATCAACCGGAGTACCGTCAACCGCATAAATATCAGTAGAGACTTGAGTGGAACGAAGTGGGTGGTGAAGCGTAATCGCCATACCGATTGAACTCCGTTCCCGATCAGGAGCAACGACAAAAACAGAATCAAGATCCGCCAGCGCGGTGCGGAGCGCCAAAATCCCGGGCGAAGAGATGCCATCATCATTGGTAATTAAAATCATATATTCTGTAAACTCTTAATCAATAATTTGGTGAACAACCACATCTCTCGCCCTGTTTGAATATCACTGGTTTCATTACCGTAAATAGTAGCAATCGATAGGGTTTCGATTCTAAATCCGAGCCGCCCCGCTTTGATCAACAACTCGGATTCGGTTTCGTATCGGCTGGTTTCCAGTTGAACTGCTTGTAAAACGGTAGATCGAATCAGTCTGAATCCAGATTGAAAGTCGGGCACTCGCTGTCCGCACAATGAACTTCCAACGGCAGAAACCAACCAATTATTCAGTTGCCTGTGTATCGGCATCGATGACTGCTGATCCGACGAAATACGACCCCCAATCAGAATATCAGGGGCACGACAATGAAAATGGTTCAAAAGACGAGGAAGNTCCCTCGGCCGGTGTTGGCCATCGGTATCCATAGTAGCGATCAATTCGAATCGGTTGGACAGGGCATAGTCAAAACCGGTTCGCAACGCCATACCTTTGCCCTGATTCCAACGATGTCGTAGAACCGTAACCGTCGATTTGCANATCCTGTCTACCTCTATGGCTTGTGTTGCCGTTTGATCGGTCGATCCGTCGTCGATGACGACGATGTCCGGAATAAATTGACGCACTTCCCCGATAATAGTGGCCACGGTTTTGGCCTCGTTGTAGGCAGGTAGCAGCAGACAAGTCTTCATCAAGACCTAATGTAACGATTCAACCAATTTTGATTTGGGCAAATCGCCGTTTGCCAACTTGTAGAATCAGGTCCTCTTGGAGTTGNATCAGAGTTGCAGGGTCAACTACCTTTTCTCCATCGAAACGAACGCCACCTTGTTGAACCAATCGGCGAGCCTCACTTGTGCTTTTGGCGAAACCAGCTTGGGTTAGCAGGTGTCCAATCCAGATTTTGCCATCGGTTAGATCTGCATTTGAAATTGAAACCGATGGAATTTCTGATGGTAGTTGGCGATGCCGATGGATACGGTCAAACTCCGCCTGGGCGGACNCAGCTGCGGTTTCGCCATGATAGATCGTTACTACCTCACGTGCCAGTCGTTGCTTAGCCGTTTTCGGGTGTACGCTTCCGTCGACTAGATCTCGCTGTAGTTGCGCTACTGCAGCCATCGGGATGTCAGTTGTCAACTCGAAGTAGGTTTCCATCAATTCATCCGGTATCGACATCAGCTTGGCGAACATCTCGTTGGCAGGTTCGTAAATGCCAACGTAGTTGCCCAATGATTTACTCATTTTATCAGTACCGTCAAGTCCGACCAGTAAAGGCGTCAAGAGAACCACTTGTGGATCTTGCCCGTCGGCACGTTGCAAATCGCGCCCCATCAGGTTATTAAATTTTTGGTCAGTCCCCCCCATCTCGATGTCGGATTTTAGTACGACTGAGTCGTAGCCCTGACAGATCGGGTATAAGATCTCGTGGATCCCGATCGGTGTGTTAGCAGCAAACCGGTTGGCAAAGTCGTCTCGCTCTAAGATACGAGCGACTGTCGTTTGGGCCGAAAGTTTGATGACATCAGAAAAGTTCATCTGGTTTAGCCACTGGCTGTTGAAAACAATTCGGGTTTTGTCTGGATCTAGAATCTGGCAATACTGGTCCTGATAGGTCTTAGCGTTGGCTTGAACCTCTTCGGCAGTCAGTTGAGGACGTGTTTTGGACCTACCACTTGGATCACCGATTGTAGCCGTAAAATCACCGATAATAATGGTGACTTCGTGACCCAGATCTTGAAATAGGCGGAGTTTGCGCAAAACTACTGCGATACCGAGATGAATATCGGGGGCTGTTGGGTCAAGCCCCAATTTAACGCGTAACGGGCGTTTCTCCTTCTGGGCTGTTTCCAGCTTGCGTCTCAGTTCAGTTTCGGAGATAATCTCCGACGTGCCACGCCGAATCAGGATAACCTGTTCGTCAATACTTAAATTATCTACAGTGTGGTGTTGGTTGGGACTCAATCTCAAAATCCTTCTTTAATTTATGCTTATCATCCGGTTTAATTTTGGCAAAAATCAGTGTGTCTCGATATTTTTTTACAAGGTTGGTCGAAAGAGTTTCTTGTTTCAGCTTCCCCTCTAATTGGTAATCCAATTTTTCCGCTACTCGATGGCTGTGTACATTTTCGGNATCACAACGAATCTCGATCTGGATCGCATCCAGTTTTTCAAAAGCTAAATCGGTTAAGCATCTGACGGCTTCAGTTGTATATCCGCGATTTTGATGATCTCAGTGACAGCAGTAGCCAATTTTGAACTTGGGCAATTGCCAGTCCTCCGGAGTTAAACCGATCACACCGACAAAGGTCTCTGTTCCCTTGAGAAAAAGCAAATACACCATTTCATCACGGGCAATAAATCGCACCTGAAATTTGCGCATGATTGCTTCGGACTACTCAACGGTCAGTTTAGATTCTGCCCAATCCATCCACCGATGGAGATCGTCGAAAGTCGTATAGGTCGCGGCGTTGACTATTTTACCATCTCTAGACCTCGGACACCGCAAAACCAGCCGTTCGGTCGTTAATTTTTCTGGCATCTCAATCAAAATCGGTTCCAATTTCTTCTATACTCTAGTCTTCTATCTCCAGTGTAGATCTTGATGGATATAGCGCGTCTGGGTAATTTGTTCCAGTTGACCTGTTGTCGCATCCATAACAAAAATCTCTTGACTCCGACGGCCATGTTGATCTGAAGAAACAAAGGCAATTTGGGTGCCACCTGGACTCCAGGTGGCGCTACTACCAGATCTCATGCTCAGGTCAACAACTTGAGTGAACTTTCCGTCTTCCACCGTCGCCAGGCAAATATCCCGGCCTGCATAGAACAAGAGTTGAGTGCCATCCGGCGACCACTTTTCGATCTGACGACAAGGTGGTTCTGTTCTTTGCAGATACCAATTTCCCGTAATACTGACAGAATCAACTTCCGCCAGTGCTAACACACCAGCCGTGACAAAGGCGATATACTTTTGGTCTGGCGACCATACAGGCCAGGTGACATCTGGTGGTAAACTCTGAAGCAATCGATCTTTTGGTTCTTTAACCGTCCAGTTTCCATCTCGCTTTTGTGACCAGTGGTACCACCCTTTGGCCCATTTGTGCATCCGGCGTTGGGTTTTAGATCTACTTTTAACTGAGACTACCCAATTCTCCATTGGATCCTGTGAGCGTTCGGTTTCAACCGAAACCAGAACGGCGGTGCTATCTGGTGACCACCAAAAATCGTGGATCTGGTATTGTCGGCTGAGCAGTTTTTTCTTTCCACTGCCGTCAGCATTCATTACCATCAGAGATTCAGCCCGATCCAACCCCGAAATGTAAGCAATCTGTTCCCCGTCGAAAGACCATCTGGGCCGCCGGCTAATCCCGTCTGTCGTTAGCTGTTGTCGGTCATAACTGTCTGGATGAAGTGTAAAAATATCGAATTGAAATAGATTCCACCAAGCCTTGGCGGTGGTACTTCGGCGTTGCCGATCACCGATGATGGCGCGAAAGCTATCCAAGCTATCCAATGGTCGGCGGACGGTAAAAACCAGACGCCCCCGATCACTGTCAATACTTTCGGTGCTCCAACCAGGTGATGATAACATCGCTAGCCACACAAAAAGGAAATAGATAAAGCTAGCGCTACAAATACGATCGACCAGGTTTCTACTGATCACAGATGTTTGCATCATTGTTCTCCTATTAACTTAACCGTGTTTAGCGATTGACGACTCGTCTGAGTCGTTCCATTTTGCTCATACTTAGCAACCGGCTTGGCTGACGGAGATCCTCGTTCGTCTCTGTGTTCGATTAGAGGATATGTAGATCTTCCTCGATTTGAAGGGATCAACTACTGAACGATCTGAACAGCACGAATCCGTTTTTGCAAGACCCAGAGACTGGAGCCCATAATACCTAAGCAGATCAGCAAGGCCAAGTACCACGGATACGAATAAGGCGGAGAGAGGCCAAAAAGGTAAGATCCAAGCAGGTCATAATTAGCCCAGATTGATAACAAGTGAAAGGCTTCTTTACGGGTGACAAAAGATAGCACCTCTGCTAATACCGGGGTACCGACCAGTAGCGCCGCAAATCCAACGGCAGCATAGCGAGAATTGGTGGTCAAAGACGACAGGGCCAAGATGAGCAGACTAGTTGGCAAAATAATCAGTAAGGAAAAGAGGGGAATGGTCAACAACAATCCGTAATTCTTTTTCAGGAAGATGATGCTATCAGCCAGTAACAAATGTTCGGACAGGAGGAGTAGGCCGGGTACTACGGTAATTAGCCCTAACCACATCAGCATAACCGTTATTTTTCCCAGCAGATAATCCCACCACGAAATTGGTTTTGAAAGGTAGAGTTGCAGCGCATTATACCGCAGATCGTTGGCGATTAATCCGGCTCCGCTAAAGATAGCAATCAGGCAGATGAACAGACCGGGTAGCGCTGGACCCCGAAGTAGAAATTGTTTAAAAAAGGCGGGATCTATTCGCCAGAAAACTCGTGCCTCCGGGATTCGGTTAGCGACGTAAATTTGAACACCATGAACCAAAAAATAGAGCAGTGGTGGTACCCATACCACTAACCGAACAAACTTCCGCTGCAGTAATAAACAGAACTCCATCGACGCAATAACCCACCAACTCGACCACCGGGGTTGCCTGAAGTGTCCATTCCAATGTTGATAACTTTGGTCGTAGATCGGCATCCTGACCTATTCCAGCCAACCGATCAACTGTTCGTGTAGCTCCGTTTGATAAGCGTCGCCTAGTTGTTGGATGCGTAGTTCCGCCTGTCGCCAGAAATCTAAGGCACGTCCATGTTGCCGTTGCTTAAACTCGCCCAGCATAATATTTAACACGTGTGGGTTGAAAACATCAAATACGGATAATGGGAAAATGATATTTAGATCTTCTTTCAGAAATCCAGCAAACTGAACTTCCATCGATTGTTCGGTAGTAAAGGAACGATATTGGACCTTTCCTGAGGTTAGCGAATCTGGCTGATAGGATAGATCAGCCAGGTCGACGGCCTGTTCTTGATCGGTGGCAGTTCGGATGCGAACCTGTTTAGGTGGGGTATGCTGCCCACCGGTTGGTGAAACCTGTAATAGTGCGTTATATCCAGACAGGATCTCCTCCATTAAGCGAATTAGCGTTCGGTAGGATTCGTTTAGCACTACATTGACCTGATTGGTTTTCCAGTCAGCTTCCTGATACTTATGGCAGCTTTCGATGTGTCGAATCTCATCGAAAAATGTTTGTAGCAGATGTATTACATCCAAAATATAGATGGCGGGTCTATTCGGTGTTCGTAGATGGTCAGCCAGACGCCGGGTATAAAACTGGTTATAGCGGGGAATCTGCTCATGTTGTTCAGATTTATCTGCCGTCAATCGGTAGGTGAGATAAATGTCTCCATAAATGATTGGAAACGCGGAGAAGGAACTTTGGGGTTGAACTGTTTGCGTGGTCGAGCGAGTTGGTGAGGCCGGTTTTTCCTTTTTTTTCAGGTTGTCAACCAGTCGATTCAGAATTTGGTTGTACTGAGTTTGTGTCTGATCATGTGAATGGTGGTGCTGTTCTTCAACGGTCTGCTGTTTTTTTTGGCTGAGAGTCTCCTTTTGCAAGCTCAGGTCAGAGATAGTAGAGTCGATCTTTTTTTCTTGCCGATCAATCTCTAGAACTGTCTCGTCTAGGGCTCGATCTAGTTTTTGTGTCAAGATCTCAATGAAATCTTTCATGGGGAGGAGACTGTTGGTAAAACGACAGGTCGTAGATTAACCGGTATCAGGAAGGTTCGCGAACTTAAAGTCCGTAGACCTCCAAGGAACGGGTGTAAATACGGACGCGAGTGAGGGTATCGGTAAATGGCCCCTGTTTTTCAGTTCTGACAGTTACGGTTAGAATCCCACGTTGTGTGTCTCGCTCTCGGTCTTCATCAATCATCACGTGAGGAATTTCACCCGCCAGGATACGGGTATCAGTACCAATGATACGGGACCACCGTAGGTTGTATAACTGGCCGGAGAAAACCTGTTTGTGCTTTTCGCCGTTTTGGAGCGAATGAATTTCAGCCTCGGTTATAATTTCAGATGGGTGTATGGCACTTAGTCCAACTTCTGGAGATAGAATACTGCTTCCCCATATCAAGGGTTGTTGATTCCCATCGACCAGTACGATTCGCACACCAACATAACTGACACGAAGATCCGATTCAATCCTGATCCCCTCAAAATTATCGATCTCACCTGTTGAACAGGCACAACAAAGGAAGGTCAAGAATAGAAAAAGTCCGCCTAATAGCCTCGAAGTCTGTCGGGAAATCAATACTGATCCTCTCTGATTAGAACATTAGAATGATTGGACCGGGGAATCCAGCAATGGTATCACCTGCCAAAATACGTGTCAATAACAAATCCGGACTCTCGACTGTAGACTTACCTTCGGCTCCGACCGGCGGAATTTATCTTCACTTGTTCCAGTTCCTACTGAGTTCCAAAAACCGTCATCGTAAGCAACTTAGCGGAAAACAAAAAAATAACTGCGATTGCCCCAGGAGTTGTATCAAATCTATCCTGTGTCTGGATAATACGAAAAATGTGGAGCATGGTTTCCTGTAGATGATTGTTAATCCCCTCGCCATCTAGGGCGAAGAAAGTTACACATTAACCAGATGAATGCGGTTCAAAGATGAGGTTAAGATGAAAATTTAGTCTAATAAAAAGAGTTCTAGTTTTGCCATACCATCGCCAAATTAGGGTTAGAGAACACGGCCTATTAACGAGAGTCCCTGGAATTTAATGGGCGGCGCCCGGTTCTCCTTCTACCCTTTTGTGATCGGAGTCGGTTTTCTAATTCCCTTGGATCTTCTTCTATGGTCATGCTGGGCTTTCTACTGGTTCCACAACGCCTAGCAGCTGTTTGGTGGATTTGTCGATTGGCAAGGTCTAAATCAATTTCCATATCAAAACGAACAGGCATTTGGTGCGGTTGTAAGTCTGACCCTTTTCGTGCTTTGGATGGGCAGAAGCCATCTGAAAAGCGTTGTCTCAACGGTCTGGCGGAAAAACGGTTCGACACCCCCATCGGACCGTCTTGCCATGTTTGGGTCGTGGCTGGATTTCTGATTCTGCTGCTGATTTCGACACGGCTTGGAATGCCCGTGATGGTTGTACCGATCTTTTTCGGCCTCTACTTCCTGATGCCGATCTTTATTTCCAGGGTGCAAGCTGAACTGGGACTGTGTGTTCACGGCTTGAGTGGTCTGTAACCGAGGCAGGTTATGATGACCTGGATGGGGAGCAAGGCTTTTAATAAAGAGACTCTGGTTACTTTCGCACTCTACGGCTTTTTTAATCGGGTCTATCGGAGCCACCCAATGCCGCACCTGCTTGAAGGGTTAAAAATGTCTGGCATGATCAGTTCGTCTGCTCAATGGCTCTTATCGGCAGTACTACTATCTGTGGTGACGTCCAGGGTGGTGGTCTTCTGGGTTTACCTGGATCTGTATTATCGGTTTGGGGCGTCCTCCGGTTATTTTGGTCCCTGGACCTTAGGTTTTGGACGAGAAACCTTTACCCGGCTTCAAAACTGGCTTCACTTTCCAACCGAAACGAACCAGACCGGGCTTCTGTTCATGGGCATCGGTTTGCTGACCGATTCAACGCTCACGTTCCTGCGGATGCGTTTTCTTTGGTTTCCGTTGCATCCACTCGGATATGCGATGGCCGGAGATTGGGGAATGTCTAATCTGTGAAGTTGTTTTTTCACTAGTTTTCTGTTAAAGTGGGCTATCTTTGAATTCGGGGGACTGAAGTCTTACCGAAATGCGGTGCCATTCTTCCTGGGCATGGCATTGGGAGATCTAACTGTCGGTAGCCTTTGGAGCCTAATTGGAGTATTTATGGAGAAACCATCTATCAACCTTTTCCCTGACAGGAGAGACGGTTTTATAAACGCCATCATCTTCTCTGTTGCGAGGAGGTAAAACCGATTCTATGATGATAACTGTTAATTGATTAAATCGAGGGGGAAAATCGTGGCAACTATAGTTCAGGAGGAAAAGGTTCTTCGCATTGAAACTAATTGCTACCGGGCTGCTGTGCAAACAGAGGGGTATGTCAGTGGTGTTGGTGCCGGTTGTTTCTTCGACAAGCGTACAGGTTCGACCGATCTCAGCTTTGGGCTGTGCATTATCGATTTTTTACTCGAACCTGGTAGTGACGACCATATGGTTTCATCTGAGCACCACTATCACTGGGGGGATATGGTACACGGAGACCTGCCTAAACGTTATGTTGAACTACCACAAATTTGTACGCAAGCTAAAAATCTGCCATACAACATCGTAGAAGGAGCTGATTTTGTGGGTGTTAAGCAGTGGTTCCACTGGAACGTAGCTCCTTCTCCTTATCAAGCCGGTTCGATCTGGGAGCAGTGGTTGGTCTTTCCAGATGGAGTTCGCTGGTTTTTAGCCTACGACAGAGTAACCAGCGTTAACACGGTAGATCGTCTTATCCTAAGGATGGACATGCCGGGGCATATTAAGCACCAACAGGGGGACGCCTTCCAGCAGATCTATCTCGATTCTCATGGCTTCATCCCTGCGCGGGAATTTACAACCGACTTTCCCCCTGATGCCCGTTACCTCTATCAGCGACAAGTGGATAAGATACCATCTCGCTTTATCCGCGCGTACCAACTGGCCAACGGAACTTGGCTGGCAGGGATGACCCTGGATCCATCTACTGTTTACGAAGCCTGGTGTCACCAGAGAGGTTATGTGTGCATGATTCAGGAGATCGGTGGCTTTTCCATACAGGCTGGCGAAAGTTTTGGTACTGTCAACTTAATTGGCTTCTTTGAAGATATTGAGGAGATGGAAACCATTTTCGACCAATATCGTGGAGCAAAGGCTATGCGAGTTGAAAGCAACGAATGGATACTCACAACATCCGATAACAATTCAAGATGATTAGGAGATAGAATCTTTTCTTCCTGTATCAGACTGCATTAGATCAGGGTTTATCGAATCGATGTGTGTTATTAATCGGTGAATTAAGTTTTTGAGGTGTCCTTATGAAGATTACTGAGGTTCAAGTTTTTCCCGTCCATCAGTTCGTCTACGTCAAAATCGAAACTGATCAAGGAATTTATGGGATTGGTGAGGCGTCGCTGAGCGGCAGGTCACTCGCAGTGGTTGAAGCGTTGGGGCACATTAAGCCACTGCTAATTGCCCAGGATCCCACCCGTATTGAGCATATTTGGCAGGATATTTTTCGCGGCACCTTCTGGCGTGGCGGACCGGTACTCCAATCCGCGTTAGCAGGCATCGATATTGCCCTCTGGGATCTGGCAGGCAAGAGTCTGGGCGTACCGACTTACCGCCTGCTGGGTGGCGCAACCCGCCAGAAGGTGTTGGTCTACCGACACGTGGGTGGTAAAACACCAGCTGATCTTATCGAACACGCGCAAAAGTTGCTGGACGAAGGATGGCGTGTCCTGCGCATTTCTCCCATCGACACTTTGACTGATGGATTCAATTCCAAGTTGGCCGTACTACGCGGGATTGAGCATTTTTCCGCTTTACGTGAAGCAGTAGGTGATGAGGTTGAAATCATTTTTGAGGTACACACTCGTCTGACGCCCACTCGTGCGATTGAACTCTGCAAAGCGATCGAAGACCTCCGTCCTTTCTTTGTCGAAGATCCGATTCGCTCCGAAAATCCCGGGTCCTTTGCTATTTTGCGGTCGCAGACTTCAGTGCCGATTGGGACCGGTGAGCAACTGCATCACAAGTGGGCCTACCGTGAACTCATCGAGCAGGAACTGATCGACTATCTACGTGTCGATATCTGTCATACGGGTGGTATCACTGAAGGCAAGAAACTGGCAGCCATGGCTGAGGTCCATTACCAGGAATTAGCTTGTCACTATACCTCGAGCCCTGTCAGCACTGCGGCTATGCTTCATCTGAACATGTCGATTCCCAACTGTGCGGTCCAGGAATACGCCCCGGCCACGGGTTGGATGAACGATGTGATCCATCACCATCTCCAGACCGAAGACGGACACCTACTCCCGTTGGAGGCTCCAGGGTTAGGTATAGACCTGGACGAAGCGGCAGCTTTAGCACATCCACACACACCGGGTGAACCGCCCCACTTGCGTCGAGAAGATGGTTCGGTTCAGGATTGGTAGCGTTTGATTTGAAGTCGGGGATTGAGGCTAACTATTTAGCCTGGCAAAAAATTAAGCCTCTATCTGAGTAATTGTCGTTCTCCGACTCATCAGTGTTTTTCCTAGGGGGAAGGGCGTTCGTAGGGTAGGAGTAGGTNAAAATAGCACTAAAAAAACGTAGTAACAACTTTTTGTATGAGGTCTAATCATACAAAAAGTCTGATGTTTTTCACTAACAGATAGAATTCAAAGGTAGAGGAGATGAAATGAACCTTCGAGTTGCAGGTGCACAAATTGCTGTCGGTCCAGACATCACCGACAATGTAGCGACAATCGAACGCGCAATCGATTACGCCAGAGATGAAAAGGCTGAGATCCTATTAACCCCTGAGGGCTCNCTCAGCGGATACACCCATCAGTTCGACTCACAACAGGTTGACGAGGCACTGACTCGGATCAGAAATAGGGCCAAAACTGCGGGAATTGGTTTAGCACTCGGCACCTGTTTTCTGGAACCCAAAGATCAGAACTGCTACAACCAGATCCGCTTCTACACCCAGAATGGAATTTACCTGGGATTCCATAGTAAGATTTTGACCTGNGGCAGCATGACTGATCCNCCGGAGGGTGAGATTAATCACTATACGGTCAGTCCANTGCGAACCTTCGATTTCAACTTGGTCAAGGTTGGTGGGTTGATCTGTAACGATCTATGGGCTAATCCGGGGTGTACGCCAGTACCGGACCCGCATCTAAGCCACGAGCTTTCAAAGATGGACACCAGAATCATCTTTCACGCGGTCAATGGTGGTCGAAGTGCCANTGAATGGTCAGATGTGGCATGGGATTACCACCAATCCAATCTGCGGATGCGGGCCAGGTCCGGTCNGATCTGGATCGTGACCGTCGATAACTGCAGCCCGACAGAGATCCGCTGTTCCTCCCCCTCCGGCGTGATTAACCCACAGGGGGAATGGGTTTACCAGGTGCCGTCCAAAGGAGAACAATTCTTTAGCTACACTATTACGAGTTTAACTTAAATTAGTGCCTATCAGGTTACTATTCTCAATCCAGGAAGTCGTAAAATATCAATCTGGAGAATCACCTGATTNCGCCTGGCGAGTATATTTCTGGTTGCTTAAAGGAACACCTCTTTGACNCAACNATTCNGGCAAACCTGGGAAAATACAAGGAGGAAAAAATGCAAGGAGACAAATATCATGATCATTACTGACGTGCAAACGGTCCGTTTTAAATATACCTCAAATACGATTCGCGATAGCGATGGTCACGGTCATCCGGGGCCTCCACACGAGGCGATACAAAGCCTATTGAAAATTATCACCGACGAAGGTATAGAAGGCCACTATTTCGGGGCTAATACTTCGGTGATGGAAAGCGTTATCAAACCAGCTATCGTGGGNCAGGATCCGTTCATGCGAGAGAGGATCTGGCAGGATTTGATGGAGCGGCAGCGACTGAACCTGGGGACGTTAGCGGATAAAGTACTAGCNCCGGTCGACCTGGCATTATGGGANCTGGCCGGCCGTGCTCTAAATCAACCGGTCTACAAGTTGCTAGGTGGATACCGAGANAAAGTACCCGCCTATGCCAGCACGATGTGCGGAGATGANCTGGAAAATGGATTGGCGACCACAAAAGATTATGCCAACTTTGCCCAATGGGCAATGGAACGAGGCTACCAGGCCTTTAAGCTTCATACCTGGCAACCACCATACGAAGGTGCTCCCAACCNCAAAAAGGATATCGAAGCATGCGCAGCGGTTCGGGACGCGGTGGGTCCGGAGGTGCCCTGTATGCTCGANCCCTACCACTACTACGACCGGGAGGCGGCCCTTTACTTGGCTCGAGGGCTGGAAGATCTGGATTACTACTGGATGGAGGAGCCGATGGATGAGCACAGTATGTCCTCCTATATCTGGCTTTGTCAGCAAACATCACTACCAATTTGCGGCCCGGAAACATGCGAAGGCAAGATGCACATCAGGGCCGAATGGATCAAACACAATGCCTGCGACATCAGCCGAGCCGGGGTGGGCGATGTCGGTGGACTGACGCCATTGATGAAGACCGTTCATCTGTGTGAATCGTTTGGAATAAGGTGTGAAATTCACGGTGGTGGGTTCGGTAACCTAGCGGCCCTATGTGCNATGCGCAATGGTGAGTTCTACGAACGAGGGTTGCTCCACCCCTACNTCGACTACGAAGAACCCGCACCGTGGTTAAATCAACTGGCAGATCCGATGGATGACCAAGGGTTTGTCCACGTCTCACAGTTGCCCGGGTTGGGGATGGACATCAACTGGGATTATATCGAAAGAAACCGGGTCGACTAATCGGGTTATCACCCAAACACAAATAGATGCGACCTAATCAATTTCGCGAAACGATTCGTTCTCTTTAGAGAGGAAGACGCCTTCGTTTGTTGACGGCTAAACAATCCTCTCCTAGTGCTAGAAGTCTGTCATCACCGCTCGCTTTTCAGGGAAAATATCTGAAACAACAGGGGGGCATCAACCAGCAACCAAACAGAGTTCGCGATGACTGCTCCTCTTAACATCATTCTGGTTAACTTGGGCTATAGCGATTTCGGTTGCTACGGCCCNAAACCCAATTCAACTCTCATCTGGACCAAATGGAGGAAGAGGGGACGGGCTTCACCAATTTTTTCCATGGCACCACTCGTCTGCTCGCCTTTTCGCGGGGCCATGCTGACAGATTGTTATCCACCCAAAGACGACTTTGGTAAAGTCATTAACCAAACTGGAACATCAGGTGGATTTGTTCGTGGGGCTTTCGACACAAAAGAGCCGGTGGGAAAGGTGGAAAATGGTATTTCTGGAGACAAGTTGTCAACCCCAGTAACACTTCAGACTTTCTCCTGGTTGGCGGTCACAAAGGGGGNGATATTCCCGACTTAAAAGGAAAAGGTCCATTCAATTTTCCAGGGCAAAACGGATAACGCGCTTTTGAACAAGACTAGGATCTCCTTGGATATGGGGAGGTAATCCACCCAAAGAGGAACATGTTAAAGAATTGAAAAACGGCGAAAACACGATGTGTATTTTTCACCGTCAGGAAGCCAGAAGTGTCTTTCGGGATGTCTTTTGCTGGTCGGATGAGCGGAACTATGTTCCGAATGATGACGACTACAGAAAGGCCAAATAGAAAACGCTACCCAGGGTAAAAGCTAGCTACAACCTGGGCTACGATTAAGAACGACCCGTAACTAAAATCAGGTCAGTATTTCCGAAGGAAACGAATAATTTAGTCATACCTCTTTGTCTAAAATGAATCCAAAAGAGCTCGAGGATTTACCATCGAGCTCCTTTTGGCCTGCATTAGCATTATATAAAGGGAATTCTACACAGTTAGAAAGCTACGTTCATCCGAATTTGATTGGAGAGAATGTCTTCTCTCACCTATTGATCCCCATTGAACTTAAACGAATAGGGGTTGCTGTTTGGCATTTCAAAAACTTTGGACGAATAGGTCCTCCTGAAAACAGGCTAGGTTGGATTAGCCGTACCAACTGATGGTATGGCTAACGGAGTCTGAAACCGTGTCGTAATCCGAAAACTTAATCCTGTGTTTTTTCAAAATGCTACAAACCTATCAGCAAGGAATGCAATACGGTTGACAATTGAGAGTGGATTCGGTAATATCTCCGTTCGATTTGATCACGGTTGTTAAAGTTAAATCTAAGTCGGCTTTAGTCACACATAAACACAGTCAGATGGAGAGGCGTGTGTTGCAATCAAATTCGAAGGACGAAAGCGGCCTTCATCTAAATGATCAGGAACAACCGAGCTAAATAACGAGTAATGGTGGATTTATGACATATCGAGGTGCGATTATTGGCTGCGGCCGAATTGGTAGTACCATTGACGACGAACAGGTAACCCGTCCTCAATTTCGGTACCCGTGGGCGCATGCGCCAGCAGTGATAGAGGCCACAGGTGTAGAACTTGTTGCCGCCTCAGATCTCAGGCCGGAGCAATTGGAGGATTTCAAACGTCGATGGGGCGTGACAGCGCTCTACACCGACTATCGCCGGATGCTAGACCAAGAGCAACCGGATATCGTGTGTGTGACAACCAAGACTGCGGAGAGAGCAGAAGTGGTGATCAACGCAGCTGCTGCAGGGGTCAAAGCCATCTATGCGACCAAGCCGATGTGTCGGAGCCTGGCCGAGGCCGATGCCATGATTGAGGCTTGTCGTCAACATAATACTATTTTAGCTGTGGCCTGCCACAAAAACTGGAGTCCATGGTTTCAGGCATGCTTGGGAGCTATTAAAGAGGGCCAGATCGGTCATTTTTCGTCGATGGTCTGTAACTACAGCTGGAACCTGTCCAATGGCCACAGTCATACGTTGGCTTTGTTTCGTCTATTTGCCGGCGCACCAGCCAAATGGGTTTTCGGACATATGGATAACAGCGAAGCCGCAGCAGGTGACAATGACCTCAGCGGCACCGGAATGATCTACTACGAAAGTGACATCCGTGGGTTTTTGAACTCCGGTGGTTGGCTAAATATCGACTTTGTCGGCCGGGACGGTTGGATCAGCGCCCGCAACGAACACGCTGATTTTGAGATGTGGAGCCGTCACCCAGAGACCAGAGAACCCATTCGTCGCCAATTTCCCAACCCTAAGCGTCCTCGGAGTTCTCAGCAGGCAGCGGTTGAGGGACTGGTCAAAAATCTGGATCAAAATAGTGAACCGTTATGTCCAGGAGAATACGGACGCGAAGCTCTGGAAATTGCCATCGGCCTGCGCGAATCGCACCGGCGAGGGGGTGAAAAAATAGAGCTCCCAGTGGCGGATCGAAGCCTGAGTATTGGTTGATTGAAGATTGTTGATTAACGGGTGCTACGTCTGGAATAGCGAGACGGTATCCCCCGCACTTTCCACACCGAATGGCAGATGAAAGAAAGAGGATTTCGACCCGGTTCGTGCCATCTGGCCGTTATCACGATATTTCCTTGCTTATTAACATCCACCGGTCCGACCAGTGGCCTCAACCCAGTCGGTATTATCATCCCATATCACAGAGTTTTCCACATAGTGATAGGCAAATCAGAAAAACTAACCGGGGATGTAGGGAATCCTCCCGACACAATTTTGATATTTTTGGAACAACACCAGGTACATCAATTACAATCAGCATACAAGAGTAGAAAAGTTAGGACAGTGATGAAACAACATGCACCTGCCCGATTTTAGCTCGACCTAAATTTTGACACTTAAAGCTTTTTGATTTTTGGTGTTTGATCATATTTCCCGGTTGAAACCGCGGAGTTATATAACCTTTCGGTTTCAGTCCAGATTGGCCCAACTGGGCAAGCAGTTTGGGCCAAGCGAGAACTTCAGAAATATGGGTCTTTGACTGCGATCAGCGCGATTAAGATTCCCAATAGAAAGGCTGACTCCATCCCCGTTTGTTACCACTGACAGCTTCGATTCGAAAGTAGGTCAAGTTCGGTTCAATTGTCCATTCTAAATGGTTGCCTGCAGACTGGTGTAAGACGGTACCGCCATCGCTGATAACCCGAAGTTCTCTCGCACGTTTGGTCTCCACGATCAGGCAACCAGAAGAGGTGCTATCGGATTCCAGTATAATTTTTTCAAAGGCAGGATAAGTAGTGGAGAAAAAAGCCCCATTTTTCAACTGCTGGACGATGGTTTGCCAATCAACCGGATCCGGTGCATCTTCTGGAACTTGAACAGATACCCAACCGTGCCCCGGTGTGATATAAGCACAGTGGAAATCATCGGTGGCAACCCCCCAGATCTGTCCACCATTAGTTAAGATCCGATCCCAGAGATTGACATTGGCCATTTCGTCACAACCTCTACTTTCCCGTAACCCGTTAAAAAGCTCAAAGCCGTGTAGTAATTCGGCCGCTTCACAAACATCGTCTTCGCCGCAATCCGGATACTCTTGTGGATGGCAACCGACAATAAAGCCACCGGCTTGTCGCAATAACTCCGCTCGTTCAGCGTAGATATCTGTCTCTGTTGGTGTGACTGCGTAAACTCCCAACTCCAGGATGTGTCCCTTACTGCCATTTTCTTCACCTGGAATAATGACTAGATCGGTTCCTGCTTGCCACTTCTGCCACTGTTCAAGAGTGTGTGCATTATTGTGATCGGTGATGGCCATGAAATCGTAACCGAGATTGGCGTAGATTTGTCCGCTGACGCTAGCATCCATGAATTGGCCACAACAGGTATGACCGTGCAGGTTGCCACGAAGCCAGCGGGATGAAATTGAATAGGGGTTCTTATAACTAGAAATAGTATTTCTCCTTTAAAGTCTATAGTTCTTTGAGCATTTGTGCAATTAGCGGCTGGCATATTCTCTACCAATAAGCTCGGGGGGCCAGGTTCAGGCAAATGTATCCAACTCAGTTAATTTCACACTTTCTGCACTGAGAACTGAGGCCTCAGCTCTTTGATATTTAATGCCGCATTTTAATCTCGACCATGTTCGGTTTCACCATTTTCACTCTCACTTTCACAACGCTACGATCGTTCTCGAAGTTCTAATCTTTCATTAACCAAACCGCGCTCCAAACCGGTTTGGGAACTATAGCTAAAGCATTATAAAACGACATATTGTGAATGCTTAGAAAAGAGTTTATCCACACCACAGCGGTATTGCCTTCTAATGGCTTTAGCTGGAGCCCATTTGTGTTCCATCCGGTTAAGGTCGGGACTGTAAGCTGGAAGGAACTCGGCCAGACACTGATTGGCGCTGATAGCTTCCAACATCTCATGACCTTTGTCTAAGCTAGCATGGTCCATCACAAACACTGTACCCGCTGCTGTTTGGGCTAATAGATCCTGGCTCCTGGCCCAGCCAGGCATAAAACATCCCAGTTAAGACTGGCCATCAAACAGAGCAACGGTTAAGAATATCATGCTCATTAAGGCTCCTGTGGCATTCATTCGCCCTATAGCTTGCCAATCCTGAGCCAAGCCGCTTTCATTCAGATCAACCATAGGAGTACCGGCCTGTTGGTAAGCGCTGATTTTTTGTTGGAAGTTGATCTGCGCTTGTGGGTTGGCCTTTGGATGTTGCAACGTTTTTNATAGCTGACACCAAGNGGAAACAGAAGAGAATGTATNGTTGATCGTGCCAGATTGATAGTCATCAGGCCGTACTCAATATTCTGGGCCCGTAAAGCGCNCTCAACACTTGTTGGCGGTTTATTTCGGCTCATGGTTGGCTTTATTTTTCGGCCAACGACAGAGGGGACGAATGGAAATATCAAACTGGTGGCTGATTGGTTCAAAAGTCAGTCCTTTTTCTCTTGGATCTGAAAAGCTCTGGTTCGAAAATAGAGGCAATATGTCATGGCGTCTATTATGCCATACTATAATGATTTAGCTGTAGAACNCAACCATTTACGAAAACGATCTCTTTTGTTTGGTGTAGTATTTCACTTTTTGTAGTTTTTAAGTCGATAGTTGGCGACTTACTTTTCGGATTAATTTGCGAGAAGACTGCTAAAAAAGATCGTTCTATCCATGAAGATATTAGTTCCACTACAGTTATTGTAGAATTTGAACTCGTCTGTGAGCGTGGGCCTGTTTTCTTCTCGACATATTGCGTTACTGTTTTGAGCAAACGTGTACACTAATAATAACACAGAAGTAAGCTAGAATGACCTCCCTGATCTAGTTGGGGATGGCCCATTCAGACCAATCGAGCGTTTATCTAAAGATAGAGCACCTCAACCCATCTCCTGGTATCTGCCGTTTGGGAANGTATAGGATATAATCATGGCTCGCTCATATCGCCACACGCTTTCCGCGAGTTTGTGACGCCATACTATAGCGGGTTACGGATTTCATCAGGCCNAGTGGCATTGACGTTATCCTCTGCGACAGTGATGGCAACATCAATGATATGGTNAAGTTGTTTCTTGAAACTGGGGTGAATGGGTTGTATCCGCTCGAAATTGTAGCGGGAACAGACCCAATCGCCATATCAAGGGGACCGGATGCTATTGATAAAGCGATGGTAAAGGTTACCTGGCTTATGGAACAGGACAGGTACATTCCATTTACTGGCCACCGTGTTCCGTCCGATGTGACACTGACTAACTTTAAAATAAGGGTAAAGTAACAGTTTANCCACTAATGTTGTTAGATTACTCATATGGTGAGCGTGTGAAAAGCTTCAGGTCTGGTGGCAAGAAATTGTACTCTGTANCNCGAGAACCGNTGCCTTGCCGTGTTTTTGTCGTNACCCATGGATGCCGGGCAAGCTTTCTCTACGNTTATCACGCCAAGAATGGGGTCAAGTCTGGCACCGGTTTTGNCCGGGCGGATCTGTTGTTGCCATGGCCCAGGAAACAGGGATTGAACCCAAGCCAGTCTTGCCCACCTTAACCTATCTTCGTCTGGCTTTCCAGGCAGATATGCCCCATCTTTTTTCCGCCACCGTTGAAGTAGATGAGGCTTATTTAGGCCGACAATGGAAGAACAAGAGACACCGCCTACAAACTGGTGCCACAAACCTGGTAGGGGAACTTCCCAGAGGCCGGTCTTCGGCATTCTCTGCCCTGGCCGAAAGGTGTGGGCCCAAGTGGTTCCGGATGTAGAAGCCAAGACACTGTTACCCTGGATCTATCGACGGCTAGAAGCTGGCGGTAGCGTCTGTTCCGATCCTCGGACGAGTGACACCGGTATTGCCGCTAAAGGCTAGGTTCATGGCCGGGTAAAACACCATGCGGCAGAGTACAGTGACAGTAGAGGGAAGCAGATTAATGGCCTGGCAGGTTTCAGGGTTATTTGAACCGACGACGGGCAGCCAAAGGAGGAATAGGCCAAGAGAGATTGCCCCTTGGCCTGGCTGAATATGTCGGGCGCGATAATCATAGCAATGAGACTACTGAAACGCAGAAAAAACTGATGATGAAACAATTGGAGAAGCTACTCATTTAGTAGCTGCTTTGGGACTTTACCCATTATTAAATCGATAGAATCTGAAGAAACACATTCTATCGCGAGAATACCATCGGCGTAAATCCACAAGTTATTATTGTGAAAAAAAGGTTCATCAGCCATTTTATGGCCCCCTTTCAGGTATCTCTGAGCGGTAGTATTTGCTGATGCAAGGCCATAAAGTGATTATAGTAGATCTTACTTGCCAGATCAATTAGAGGTGAATTCAAGAGAGAGATAGTAAAGATGCTTGTTCTGCTCGTGATTGTAGAGTTTGGCCATTTTCCTTGTCGTCCAAAGATCCTTGTTTTCCAAAGATATGGCAAGTCATGCCCGCTCAAACAGTTCAATATCGAGGTGGGGTGATTTATCTTCGCTCCTCTATCG
>PACG01000107.1 GCA_002699335.1 Candidatus Poribacteria bacterium | reverse complement strand
ATCCGGTTGGATGGATAGAGCGAACTGCAATGATGAAATTGCCGATTCTAATCGGTTTACCCGATAGACCTGTCTTATACTGACCCACGGCATAGGCAATGCAGGTGCTAGTGACTGCATTGCGTAAACACTACCACCGCACTGGACAATTCGCCATCGGCGTAGTGTTACATCCCCCTTTCCAGATGCCCCTCAGCCTGTTGTACCACTTTGGGTGTCCGCGAATGCCGCCGGTAAAAAAACAGATCAAGATCAGGGAACCAGTATGAAATCCAGGCACCATCATGTAATCCCGCTCATCCTGATACACTTTTAGGGGAAGGTTATGTGGTTGCTCCATTCTCCTATCCTGTGAAAAATAGGCTACAACTTATCAGGGAATCAATGCCTTACCAACATTGGCAAACTCGGTTAACTATGTTAAACTCCTTTAAAAAGATTGCGAGGAAAGTGATTGAACATGACAGGTGGAGAAATACTGATCGAGTGTCTTAAGGCACAAGGGGTCAGATGCATTTTTGGACAACCAGGCACACAAAATATCGCTATTTACGATGCGCTTTTACGCTACGGAGAGGGGACTATCGAGCACTATCTAGTGCGGCACGAGTACTCAGCCACTATCATGGCGGACGGATTTGCCCGGTCAACCGGTGAAGTTGGAGTGGCCTTAACTGTACCGGGACCTGGGGCCAGCAATGCCTCGACCGGTTTACTGGAGGCGTATACCGATTGTATCCCGGTGCTGTTGATGACTGGCCAAGGACATACCCAACATAGTCACCGGGATCAGGGGAAAATGTTTCACGGTCTGGATCAGATGCGTTTCTTTGAACCGTTGACCAAGTTCTGTGGCTCGGCTAAAACCGTCAGGGATATTCCCGATTTGATTGAGAGCGCATTTTACGCCATGCGGACTGGACGCCCAGGCCCAACTATGCTCGAGTTTCCGATGGACGTAATTCTGGGTGAGGATAAAGTGAAATTACCGGCCAAGATCCGACGGCCGATCGATAAGCGGACTGACGAGACCGCCATTCAGCGCGCTGTTCAGCAGATCTCGTCCGCCAAGCGACCGTTGATCTTAGCCGGATCTGCTGTCCTGCATGCTGGCGCGCGCCCTGCTTTGCAAAAATTAGCAGAGAAACTACAAGCCCCCGTCGTCGTCACCCGGTGTGGTAAAGGTGTTCTGGACGAAAACCATCCCTTGGCTTTACAGCATATCAGCGGTTTTCTGGGACAGCAGGCGATTCAACACACCGATTGTACTATCGCCATAGGTTGTCGCTTTACTTCGCTGGACACAGGGCATTGGAACTTAGACCTGCCCTCGCTAATCCAAATTGACGAAGATCCATCGGAAATTGGTCGGGAATACGAATGCTCGTTGGGGCTGTGTGGCGGGCTGACACCAACGCTTCAGGCCTTGACAGACCAGCTTCCAGCCGTGGAAGACGCCTCCGATGGCGGCTGGCACCAAATATTAGCCGACAGTCGACAACAGTTTACTGGTCAGTCTCCTCTACCAATCTTGCCGGATCTGCAGTCAGTTTTGCCTCCGGACGCGATCCTTTCAGTGGATGTTCACGCTATTGGGTACAGCACTTTCTCCGAATGGGCGGTGAGCCATCCGCGCAACTTTCTATATCCATGCATTGGTGTTACGCTGGGCTACGCCTTTCCGGCGGCGCTAGGGGCAAAAGTGGCTAATCCCGACAAAACGGTGGTTTGCTTTACCGGTGACGGTGGGTTCATGATGGGGGCTTCGGAGTTAGCAACAGCCGCTATGTACGGCATCAACGTAGTCACTATTGTGGTCAACGATGGTGCTCTCTCGGCCATTAAAGGGTCACAGAGACGTGGATGTGAAGGCCGAACGATCGACACCGATCTGCAAAATCCTGACTTCGTCCAATTGGCTCAATCCTTTGGTGTGTTCGCTGTCCGCGTTGACGACTTGAAGAATTTTAAATCCGCCTTGACGGAAGCGTTAAGCACCAATCAACCGGCAGTAATAGAGATTTTTCTACAAGATCGACAAGAGGAACTGATAAAGATCATCGGCTGGTTGAGCGATCAACCGCTTCGACAGTCAAGTCTGTCTTAAACCAGGCACACCCCCCCCAGGGGTCATCTCTCCCCGCCGTTTTTGAGTTTGGCCCAGGAGGTACTGAGTTTATTCCTGAGCATCGACACCTCTGGGACCTCGCCAGAACAGGGAATTATACAGTACCTCAGTCACCTCTTTTTTATTGGCCCGGCCCAACGATTGTAAAATCTGCAGGGAATCAAAGACCACATCGCCTTTTGTCGCTTTAGCCCAAACCACCAACGGCCGCTTGTTCTGTTTGTCAACGACTAACGGCACCCGCGGTTTAGGGGCTTCGTGGGGACCATCCGCCACCAAAATGCTTGTCGGTCAGCTTATTCGGTTTTTTAAATGGATCGTGGCCGGCTAAGGTCACACCAACATTATCTTCCAAATCCGGGTCGAGCAGTACTAACGGATGGAGCAGAAAGTCTTTCTTCCAGGTTGAATCCTGTTGAAAGTCAACAGGTACCAGATAGCCCCGGCGTCCACATACTGATTAACAACCTTGAAATTATCCTTGAGTGGTTCGCTTTTGTCATATATGCGCCAACGGCGATGATGTCATACTTAAGCAAATTATCGATCTTGTAGTTGCCTTTGTCGATAACCTCGCACTCTATTTTTGCATTCTTGAAGGCTTGTCATTCAACCGCGGCATCATTACCCTGACCTTGAATAAATCCGACTTTTAGTTCTTGGGCCGCAAAAGTAACTTGGGTTGTCAAAAAAAGAAGAACGTAGCCAGTGAACCCACTCACCGAAATAAGGCTTTTAACAAGTAACTTCATAACATATCCTCCCAAATTAGGTCTCAATCCAAGCGGAGCTGTACCGATGTAAAGGTAGTAAAAGGGCGCTTATCTCTTGAATTCAAGGTAACCATGTCAATCGATAACCATGAAAACTAAAATTCACGTCCAATTATCCCTCATTAAATCAAAAACCGCGACCGATGTCAATAGTTAATTCCGCTAAATTTATCGTAGAATGTAGTTAAGGTTGTGAGAGCCATCTGTTCGTTGGTTTGGTGATTAAGTCAACTATACTGGTTTTGGTAATAAGTACAATTCGGTGGCTTTCATTGCCCACTTTTCAGACCGTACATCTTACAGCAGTTTCTAGCTGAATCTCCGAGGACCCTCTTTAAGAATTCCAACTTCGCCTTGGCTACCTCTTGTCGTCTCTCTTATCAATCCCGGCGCCTCAATGACAAATGCATTATCACGTTCAATAGCACGTAAAGTCTAGGTTCGGAATTCTCCTTGTTCTCAAGATCAGCAGAAGGTCGAGCGCGATCAACTCTTTTTTACGCCGGAACCCTCCTTGGTAAGGCATTTTATCAGTCACTCTTAATTCCACGGTGGAGCATAGGAGGGACTGTTGACGAAGCGCTCCATGCCCAGATCTAACCGGATTCCAGCCCGGCCTCGAGATAGACGGTGAAATATTGGTCGTTTACCTCCACCGTCTAGTCCCCTAACTGTCCTTGTACAGCCAGCCGGTATTGAGCTCCGTGTGTCTGCCCACGGTCTGCTTCCTCAGCCGTGACCTGCCGACGCTGTTGGTAGGCGATCCGGGTAAAACGATGCTCTCCGAAGGCGCCAGGCTGCAACAATACCTCACGCTCCTGCGTCGGGTGCAGATTGACCAGATGTAACGCCGTACGCTTGCCTTTCACGGTCTCCATCAGCGCAGCTACGTCCGGGGACAGCCCTGGCCGGCGTCGGTCCAGATTAAAGTAACGCAAGCGAACCATCAGCAAACCGTCATTGTGCATAAAGAATGGACCGCCCATCGTAAGCTGAACCAGACCTGCGACGGTGATGGGGTTACGCACCTGGAGATACCAGTCGCCGTAAGTGGATGGATCTTGCTGGTCGTCGCGCATAAAGGCCAGACGCTGGTGTACCTGAGCGTGATTGTGGCGCAGGATATCCACCGGGCTATTCGCCTTGCAGATATGCAATCCAGGCGGCTTCGTGGCCGCGTCGTGGTTGCGCTGTTTTTTGAGCCGCGCCATATCCTCGTCCTGCATGCTCATACACCAGATGTATGTTAAGGGGGCGCCTGCATCGGACGGTACCCATCCCAGCCCTGTCGTGGTGGAAGTGAGGGCGTGCAGGGTCTCTCCCTTCATTTCCCCCTGTTGTATCAGTACGTCTATTTGTGAGCGAGGAAAGTCCATATAGCCCAAATCACCGGTAAGCACGGTGGTATTTTCGGCCGCAGCAATACTGGCATCACTCAAATGGTGCCAACCGTGCGGCCAGGTCTAGCCATAGTAACCATCATACCACTTGCCGTTGAGATATTCGCCGATCTCGCCCGAGAGGCCAACGTTGNCGGGCAGNATACCGTTGTTTTGCCGGGTACGCTCGATCCAGACTTGCGTGTATTCCACTACCGAGGACTTGCTATTTGTCACCTCCACTGGATATATAGGCGTTGGTCACCATGCTGGTTGCCGCCAGATTGCAGGCCACATCGTCACGACCCATGCGCTCGTCGACCAGAGCCTGCCCCATCTTCTCCTCCATACCGGGCTTTTGCAGGTCTACGACCGTTCGATACCGGGAATGTCGTGGAAGGGGAGAGACCAGAGTTTCCACCGTGTGTATCGGCAAGTCGTATAGTGCTTCTCGAAGTTGCGATACGCTGGTCCCATGCTGCCGTTGTGGGCACATTTAATAAGCCTCTTTTCGGCGTCGTAATTGAGGGCTGCCGGATCTTCATTGAGATAAAACCCGGCATAGCATTCGGCGCGCTCGAGTTTTTTCGTTGGTCGAGTCAGCCATACAGAGTAAATAGAAGAACAGATGCCCCTCACCTTGGCGCATCCAGTCGTACCCCTGCTCGTATTCCTTGACGACCATAGGGGGTTGTGGCCGGTATCGTAGCGGGCGAACTGCCGGGTGATACCCTCCCAGGTACGGTGGGAATATTCCAGAATATGATCGCTGCCACCCAACAGATAAAAGAGTGACCAGCTGTGGCAACTCTCGTAAGCATCGTCCAGACCGTCGATACCGCTAAAGTCTCCACGGGTCGGCCACAGTATGGAGCCGTCCGCGCGTACATAACGTTCCATAACCGGATCGATCGATCCATTCATCAGGTCAATCAGGCTGTGCTCGAGAATAGCCCATTGGGACGGTTCTATAAAAGGTATATTCGCTTCAATGCGGATCATTTCAGTTACCCCTCGCTTGCAGGATCAAGCCGTAGAGAAGAAGTGTCGAGTATCGGAAGATACCTTTGTCTAATCAGTTTTGGCAATAATTAAAATCTGGCCGCTTTCACTACCTTTTTTGAGACAAACGAAAGCCACTTGACTCCGTTCTCGCTGTGTAGTCAACAAAAGACAGTCGATAATCTTGGTTAAGAGATGGCTGTTAACCCCTCATTTCCTTGACTGGACTGACAGGTGTCAGTATTATAATTATCTCTCAACCAGAACAATAGAAAAGGGGAGAATTAATGGATTTAATCCGAAACGCTCGCTATCAATTGCTGACTTTCTATCCGGCTTTAATTTTATGCTTAATGGTTGCCAACTTCTCTTTTGGCGAATTAATCGGTTACTGGAACCTCAATGACGCCAATGAAGCCCAAGATTCGAGTGGTAATAATAACCATGGTAAGATTGAGGGCAAACCCAAGTCAGTTGCAGGCAAAATTAAAACGGCACTGGAATTTAATGGTTCATCGGATTGGGTATCGATCGAACATAACGACAGCATTGCCGATTTCGATCAATTATCCATTTCAGCTTGGATCAAGTTGATTAAAATCAATGGTTGGACCGCTGTGATTGAAAAAGGTATTCACGAAAACTGGAGTTACGGCTTCTTTCTGGAACCCGACTCAACCTTGTCATTTTACGTGTCTCAAAAAGGCAATAAGTTAGCCTGTTGTATCGGTGACTACAAGATCAAACCGGAGAAATGGTATTTTATCGCTGGTCTCTACGATGGCAAGATTGCTAAATTAATCGTCGATGATAAGGAACAAGCACAGATGGCAGCTAAGGGTGTTCTTCACCCCACCGAAGGGTTGCCACTAACGATTGGTAGCCGCAACGGCAATAATAAGTTCAACGGCGTGATCGACGAGGTGACGCTTTGGAATGAGGCTGTCACCCTAGATGATCTGCATACTCCCCTGTCAGTTAGTCCAAGACAGAGATTAGCTGTTATTTGGGCTCAACTGAAAGGAAGATTATAGTACTTTCGGTACATCCAACTCGTACCAGACTAAATTCGAGTTAGAAGAAAAAAAGGAGAAAATCTAATGTTTTCTGTCCAACGATGTCGCTCAAAAGTGGTGATAATTTTTAGCCTTGCTTTGCTCTTATCCCTGGTAACCATCGACTATTCGTTTAGTGCTCTGGTTGGTTATTGGAGTTTCGATCAAGGAGATTCGGTCAAAGATTTAAGCAGTAATAAAAATCATGGTCAGCTTAAAGGTAACCCCAAATTGGTAAAAGGCCAATCCGGTGATGCCCTAGAGTTCAATGGCAGTTCGGATTGGGTATCTATTGGGCATAATGGCAGTATTGCCAACTTTGATCAATTGTCTATTTCCGCTTGGATCAAGCTGATTAAAGTCAATGGCTGGACAGCTGTAATTGAAAAAGGCGTTCATGAAAACTGGAGTTATGGTTTCTTCCTGGAAGCGGACTCAACTTTGTCATTTTATGTCTCCCAAAAAGGCAATAAGCTGGCTTGTTGTATTGGGGATTTTGAGATCAAACCAAACGGGTGGTATCACATTGCCGGCACCTATGATGGTAAACTGGCCAAGCTGTGGGTAAATGGAAAGGCTGAAGCCGAACTAGCAGCTTCCGGGCCTTTACATCCGACTGATGGATTGCCTTTGGCTATCGGATGTCGAGGTAAAGGCGATGGGGAAAGCTTCTTCAATGGGATTATCGATGAGGTCACACTTTGGAATAGCGTTGTTTCCATTGATGAAATGAAACAGCCTTTGAAAACGACCTCGGTAATTCCTTTGCACAAACTTTCGCTTACTTGGGCAAATATCAAAAGTCAGCCCAAATGAGATAATTGGAGCCTCTAAATTGAGCCCTCAAGTCGACGGATTTGTTGTTGCTGAGACTTAGGGCTCAACCCACCATTGGTTTGTTTATTTTAGCCGGCCGCAATTTTCTATCCACTTGCTTCCGCTATTCTTCTCCCTTCCAGCTAATCCTGGTGATCCTCATTGGGCTCCACTTAATTCCGATTTGGATCTGTCATTATTTTCCCACCCAGGATGGCCCCAGTCATCTCTATAATGCTCAAATCATTCGTGAATACTGGAATTCCTCATACCAGTTTCAAGAATTCTATGATATCCAATGGTCGCCGCTGCCCAACTGGATTACCCATTTTCTGTTAGCTAGTCTTTTACTAATCTTTCCGCCGATACTAGCAGAGAAAGTATTTTTAAGTCTTTACGTAATCTGTTTTCCCACAGCGGTTATTTATTTTCTGAATTCTATTGAAGTGGGAAAAAGAACCGTCTATTTGATGGTATTCCCTTTCATCTATAATTATCTTTTTCTGATGGGGTTTTACAGTTTTGCTCTCAGTGTGCCCTTTTACTTTTTGGCTCTCGGTTATTGGTGGCGGCACAAAGATAATCTTTCTGTTAAAACTATTATTCTGCTGAATCTCATTTTGGTGGCGACCTATTTTTCGCACCTGATATCGTATGGTTTGGCTCTCATTTCATTGGGACTCCTTATCATTCTCTACTATTACAAACGGCCCCCCCTGCTTTTGACCCACTTATGTGGCTTGATCCCTGCTAGCAGCTTGATGCTAGTTTATCTGCCATCCTCCGACCTCCTTTCTGGTGAAACGCCCAAAATAGGATTATCTCGCCTCCCCGTTTTATTGACGAAGCTGTTATCGATGGAAATCTTGATTTCGTGGGACGAATCACAAGCCATTGTCGGCTATTTGGTTTCTGGCACGCTCATTTTTCTATTGACTTATACCCTTTGGGAGACAAGAGATATGCAGTCAGACAGAAATGCCAAAACTTATTCCTACCGGGCAATGTTTCTAGTTATATGTCTCTGCTTGCTGGTCCTATATCTGATATTGCCCTGGTCAGTTGGGCCTGGTGGCTGGCTGAACGATCGAATTGCAATGTTGGTTTGTGTTTTATCGCTGGTTTTGATTAAAGAGGGTAATCATGGTTGGTGGCGGTTCGGTGTTGGTGGATGGTTAATACTCATTTCCCTGCTTAACGTGTTACAGTTGGGTTACCACTGCCAGATATTAGATAAGGAATTAAGAGCCTTTAACGCCAAAGTAATGACAATTGAAAAAAATCAGGTCTTATTACCGCTGTTCTTCGATGGAATGGGTAGTGCGCATCGGATCGGGATTTTTGTCAATGCCGGTAACTACTATTGCTTAGATAATGGCGGAATCAATGTTGCCAACTACGAAACGAATTACGACTATTTCCCGGTCAAATTTAAGGACCGTTTTCAGCCACCATTACCTAAAAAGGAGTGGGTGGTTGTGTTGCACTGGCAGCCGGAGGAAATTGATCTGTGCAGTTATGCTCAGTACGTCGACTATGTCTTGCTTTGGGGAAAGCCCGATCCTGTGACCGCTAAATATCTTGAGATCTGCTATCACAATATCTCCACAGATGGCCAGCTAAAGTTATTTAAACCTGAGGATCTTAACCAGGAATAATTTTTAGGTAAGTTGGATCAATACCTATATTCATTCAAGGAGAAAAAACAGATGGTCATACCTACCATTTCCACCAACCCGTTAGACGGCTTCGGCTCTCTGAGTTCAACGCAGATACAAACCTTTCAGGATCAAGGGTATCTGGTGGTACCGCAGGTTGTTCCCCCACCGGACTTAGATCCTATGATTAACGTTATTTCGCACGTTGTCGACCGGCAGGCGGATCGTTTGCATGCCGAAGGAAAGATTGCCGATTTATGTCGACAGGCCTCGTTTGATGAGCGCTGGTGGCGAATTCTCCAGCAGTTCGGTGGACAAAATGAGGTGTATGGATGGCACACTACCGTTTTCAGTCAGGCGCTGTTTAATTTGATTACCCACCCGGTGGTGCTGAATGTTGTCGGATCGCTAACCGAAGGAGAAATTCAATTCAACGGTGATTTTTGGGCCCGGCCTAAATTGCCGGCAGAAAAGCTAACCACCCTCCCCTGGCACCAGGACAGCGCCTATATGCCGGATACCGAACACCACACACACTTAACAGTATGGATGCCGTTGGTTGATGTTTACCCGGAAAATGGCACGCTACAGTTTATCCCAGGCAGTCATCGATTAGGGTTGAAGCCTCACCACCGAATTGAAGGTGAGGTCTTTAAAAGTCCTACTGACGATCCGGCGGCTAGTAATGTCGGTGTTGATTCCTTGGAGATGAAAGTCGGCGACCTGGTCATTTTTCACAACCTTGTTTTTCACCGGTCATTAATAAACCGCACTGGATCAATTCGTTGGTCGGTTGACTTTCGATACAGCCAGATACATACGCCGTTGGGTGAATTATGGCATCGGCCAATTTCGTGTATCGTTCGAAGCCAGCGGATTCCGCATGAAGTTGCGGGTTGGGATGATTGGCGGGCGCTATGGGACGACAGCGGTCATAAAGCCAACTTTCAATGGTGATCAAGGACCCTTCTTGCTATCCAACACTCTCTTGTGAGAATAACGCTATATTTATATTTGCAGATCCTCTTTTTGCAAACACCAGTGGAATCATTGCGGGTAATTATAAATTACAGTCCAAATTCACCCGCTATTAATATAGGGCTCTTAATCGGTAATTATAGCGTGAGTGCCTTTTCTATAAGCTTCTCCCAGCTTTACAGGCGAATATTCCAATTTCATTGGTCATACCGTCATTTTTATTTGCTTCCGGGTCAAGTAAGTCCAATTTCGTTCAACCAACTTTTAGCCTCTGGGTAATGCTCTGTTTGTAAGATAAACTCCTGACCTCGGCTGGCAGATTTCAATAGGACGTTCTCTTCTTTGCGTTGCCATCTATCCATCTTACCGTGGTACGTCAGCGCCGGCTTACTTTCCGGAAAGAACCAAGCAGGTAATTCCCAGAGAGTTGAATTTGGCGCTTCAGGTGCAGTTAATTGCCTCTGCTCAGAAAAATGTTCAAAGATACCTGCTCCTCCAGGAATAGTCCCGGTTGAAATACCAGGGATGATGTGTAGATATCTACTGGGCAGGTAAAGAGTATTGCTTTTATCCTCTGGTCGATTGAAGTGGGGGTGATACTTTGCCCAATCCAATTGATCCTTGATATCATCGACCTTGACTATCTTACCAATCTGTAACCATCCCCAGATGAGGTGTTTGGGTGTTGTGTTGCGCAGGAATTTCCAACGCCCCTTTTTCCCCTCAACCTCTTGGAAAAGACCAAAAAATAAAAACAAATCCCCTGCTGAAACTTTTTGATTTTCCAGATGTCCCTGGGCCGCGCCAACCTGACCGAAAGTGGGACACCAATCTTCATGGCGAATGAGATGATTCGGATTCAGATCCGGATCTAGGTGGAGGTTCCAGTCAGGTCGAACCTTGCCTCGTGTGAGATCGTCTACAATCGCTCCCAGATTATAGTTCCAGACATCGATATCCTTGTATCGCAGATTCGTACGCCGATCCGGAATCGGTAGTGAGATGATACGGCCGTCAGGAAAAATCGGGCTCGGAACTCCACCCGCACTGCTGTCGAAGCCTTTTCGGCTAAGAATGAGACGTTGCATATCTTTTCCTCCAAGATTCATCATTTACAGGCCATTTGGTAGGTAGAGCAAGAACTTCTCCGCGTGGGTCATCGAAAATAAAATCGAGGAAGTAACAAATCTGCTCCTGAGAAAATCGACAACGGTACACAAGACCAACGACTTAACAATCCAGCTCTGGAGGGCGCTCAACTGCTTTTTGACCAAAATATACAAACTCCTGAGAAGAAACGAGCACACGTCTGCCCTTCAGATCGTGCTCCATATCTTTGGGGTTGTGCATACTGCCAGACAATTGATAAAACCCTCCATTGGCAGGCTAATATATAGGCACCACATTTATGGACGGTTTCTTAGGTTGAAATCGATTGTCGGTAAAATACTGTTCATAACTCAGTATCTCATCGATTTTCATGGTGCAAATAATTTTGTTGTCTGAGGATTTCGGACTTAAGCCAACGATCCAACCCCAGACTTGCGCTGTCCTCCCAATGACAGGTTTACAATTAGCTAGCATACAGTGTCTCCAAAAGGGGTTGAGGGAAAAGCAGATAAGGTGACACCTGGCCGGTGAAAAAGGTAGTTTTAGCCGCGGTCAATGGTTGAAGAAAAGGTCGGTTTGCTTTGGCCAAATGGATTTGAGATTAGATGATGGTTCGGGTAAAGCAAGTTGGCAATTTCCAAAAGAGTGCTTAGAACTTGAAATAAACGATTATCAGAGCCAAACAGTTAGTGCCCTTTACTTTCATTCCTGCGGTGATGGATTATCCTGCTTCATTGCGTACAGGATAACAGGAGTATATTTGTTTGTCATTCCGCGTGACGACAATAAAAAAACAGGGACTAAGACTGTAACTCCTCAAGAACAGCCAAAAGCGATGGGAAAACCCTGAGTTGGTCGAGCTTTTTGACCTCCTCAGAAGGCGGGAGCATATCAGGTATCTGACAGACAAATGTTCTTGCGCTGTGTGCCGCTAGGGCACCGTTGTTGCTGTCTTCCAAGGCTAGGCATTTACTGGGATCAACTTCCAATAACTTGGCTGCCTGAAGATAAATATCCGGATCCGGTTTACTGTTCTGCACCTGATCACCGCCAACGACTGTATGAAAATAGTGATCTAACTGTGTAGACTTCAGTTTTTTCATGGCATTGACATATTTGGTTGAGGTGGCTACGGCCATCACCATATTGCGTGAATCTAAGAACGATAACAACTCTCTCGCCCCCGGCTTAATAGGGGGTGTTTTCTCGTAAGCATCGCGGCTGTAGATTTTGCGCCATCTTTCGTAAAACTCAGGGGGAAGCGTTTTCCCAAATCCTTCCCGAAGAATCTGCTTTAGCTTGGTGCTATTAAGACCGATGCACTGACGGTAGACGGATTCAGCTTTTTCCATGTCCTTGAACTGGTGTTCCTGGCAAGCCTCCAGGAAAGCCAAATAAGATAATCGCTCGGTGTCCAGCAAAGTACCATCCATGTCAAAAATGACAGCATCAAATTTCTCTAATTCCATCTTCATTCGGTGATAGTCCCTCTCCATTAAACAAACCAGTACGAATATAGGCTGGCTTGTCTGAGTCTGAATCTGAGTCGTCCGATGTATCCTTCATTACCCGCTAACGCTTCTAGCGGTTGGTTGAAGGTGACAAGCAGATCTAGATGGTTGCCGGTTACCGGGAAAGAGGTATAATCCTCTATCCGGCTGCCCTGATCATCGCATAACTCGACGGTCAGATAGCCCCGAGTCGCGTCCAAATTAAGGTGCAGTTCCCCGTCGAGTGCCAACAGTTTGGTTAGCATTTCGCCTTCTTCTTCCCCCGCATCCAGAGAGATAAAACCGTCGCGGCGGAGCGTGGCCAACCCCAACATTGATTTGTGGCTTCGCTCGACCTGTTTGAACTTTCTACCGGTGTGCGGCCCATTGACACCGCCATAATATAGAAAGATCCGGTCATCAATAGTAATGAAATTTTGGCTGATTCGTACCATACCGTCCTCCCAACTACCAGGTTCTCCCAAGGAGAGGAATGTCTGACGATCTAGAACACGTTGCCAGTGGATGCCGTCGCGACTGGTAGCTAATGATGTGTCGATAGCACCGTCTACGTCCTCCCGATAGATCCAGGCCATGCCCAGGTACATGCCTTCGTAGAGGTTAATTGGCATACCATAGAACTGGGTTTCTTCTTCATCGACATTGTCACACTCAAAGACCAGTTTTGGCTGATTGAAATGCACGCAGTCTTCACTTTCGGCCCTGGCAATTTTTCTTCCGCCCGCTCCGAAACGACCAAAAACGACGTATTTCTCAAGCTGTGGATCCCAAACCAAGGATTGGGTCGTGTCACTTCCCATTGAAATGACCGGGTTGTGCGCGTAATTGGTCCAGCGAACACCGTCCGGTGAGAAGGAGACCCACATGCCGTCACCTTCTCCCTGGCCCCAAATAGTTCGGCCTTCGTACTCTACAAACGTATCCAAGCCACCATGCTCCCAGTAAAACCCTTTATAACGTCGATCGGTATTTGGGGCTTGCGGATCGTACAACACCGCCATGCCTTCACAATTTGTGCGGCCAATATCGATCAGGTTGTTTTGTCTTGAACCATCGATGTCCAACTGATCGAGAATCGGTTTATGCCAATGGACTCCGTCGGTTGAGGTGGCGTAGGCCAGTAGAGTAATATTGCCAAGGGCCCGACGTTGCCGAACCTGGATCATGCCATCCACATAGGGACCTGTCAGGTACCACATTTTGAACAGATTATCCTCCGGATCTTGGAGCACTGTTCCATACAAGGATGCCATTGCTTCCCAGGGGTTTTCCCCCTTGAGAATCGGGTTTCCCGGGTGACGTTGCGGCTGATGCATTCGGCGATAAAGTCGATCCGTCCGGGTAACGTGTTCCAGGTCTAGAAACAGGTATCGGTGACGCATATGCAACACTCCTTAACTTTCAGGGGTTATCGTAAATCGGAACTGATCCAACCGCTTGACTAAATCGATCACTCGCTGTTTGACGGTTTCAGGATCATCCCCCTTCAGCGCGTCAACGATACAGTCAGCGACAAGTGGAGCATCGGCCTCATCCATACCGCGCCGGGTGACCTCCTGTACACCAATCCGAAGCCGGTCGGCGCCCACTGCACCCGTGATGATATGGCATGCTTCCAACTGGTCGGCCAATGCTTTGGCCGGACCAAACTGACTGACCATCGGGATCAAGGTGTGGGATTCAGTGTAGCCAAGGTCAGAACCAACCAGTGCAAGTCCACGATCAGCAAGAGCTTGTCCCAGAGCCTTGGCATTTTTGACAATGGCAGTGGCATGCTCAGTTCCAAATTCATTCCACTCCAGAAACGTTGCAGCTAAAGCGGGAAGCCGGCTCAAGTGGTGGTTACTTTCCAGTAACGGTGCGATAGCAGGACCGATCCGCTCCGCAATCAATCTGTCATTAGTCAAAACCATGCCACCTTGAGGGCCAGCCAGCGTTTTGTGAGTAGAGGAGATGATGACATCAGTACCCTCCTCCAGTGGAGATTGGAACTGACCACCGGCGATCAATCCTAAAACATGGGCGGCGTCATACACCAGATAAGAGTCGGGATTCACCTCTATCATCGCCTGCTTCAACTCACTGGTAGGCTGGGGGAAAAGAAAAATGCCCGAACCGATATTGACTACACGAGGTCGATGTTCTTTAATCAATTCGATAGTGGCGGGCAAGTTAATATTGGATCTCGCATCGTCCCACGGAATCGAAACCGATTTCAAATCCACTTTCAAGCCAGAGGAAGCTAGCTTATTCGCATATTGGTGACCATTGCCAACTTCCAAGACAGTATCACCCGGACGGCACAAAGCAAAAGTGGTGGCTATACCGGCGATATTGCCAGAAAGTGGACGTAGGTCGACAAAGTTGGCTCTAAACAAATCCTTTGCTAATTGGTGGGCGTAGCTTTCGATCTCGACGATAAATTTATTTCCCTGGTAAAACCGCTCAGTCAAGTCGATGCCAGTATAGTTGCCGTATCGCTGGTTTAGTTCCTCAACTAGGTGGCTGTCCACAAATGGGGAGGGAACGTTTTCAGAGGCGATCAGGTTCAGGCAATTCTGCCGGTATGATCGGTGTGAGTCCAGCAGTGCAGAGAGATGTCGATGTTTGTCTTCAATCTTCATAGTTGGAAAATCCCATTTGACGCTGTGTGGTATAATGTGGAGGTTATCATTTATCCATCCGATGATATCGGCACGAATTCAAAGCCATCACGGCTGGTATTAATACGAAGCCGCACCAGGTAAACCCGATTTGGCGCTCTACCACTCTCACAATAAGGAATCAGTAGGCTTCCATCCTCCATTAACCGCCCGCCTGGATAACCGTAGCAAGACGCATCTACAGGCATAGGGTGTGTCCAATTTGACGCCAGCTCGGAATCGGCGCGGCTCAAGAACAGGTGTAAGTGTCCTTGGTAGGTGGCGATACAAGCCAGAGTCTGATCGGGCAATACTACTAAACGTGGCGCCTTGAGAACACCACTTTCGACAATTTTTCCCGATCCGTTCCAGCTAACCCCATCGTCATTTGACAGGAAGATTCCGCCATCCGGGCGCGACACCATTACCAGGAGCTTATCCTTAAAGCGGGCTACCGCTGGTTCGTCAACATCCTGCTCCGGGCGACGGATGGTCGATATTGTTCGCCAGGCTAGACCTGAATCGTCGGACCGATGTACGGCTCCGAACAGTTGCTTTTTTCCCTGATCGGCGCAGTAGGTTGGCCATAGAATACCACCATCGGGCAGTTGAATCGCCTGGGCATGGCTCCGCTGGTAGAAGGTACCGGGGCTATCGAACCAAATTGGTTGGCTCCAGGTTTCGCCATTATCGGTCGAGCGGATGACGCACTGCCGGGTATTTAACCCCTCCAAGTCGTTATTAAACGTCTCTGGCGCTTGGCTGAAACCATACCAAGAGGCTTGCACATTAATAAAGCAGAGAATAGTTTCGTCTGGACAAACAAACAGAGTTACCGGAGAATCGTCTAATGGAAAATCGGTAATGGGTTTCGGTTGACTCCACGTTTTTCCTTCATCCTGAGATCGGGTCATCATCGACCGTCCCCCGGTAGGCGCATCATAGTCGAGGGGCCAACCTTCTGCTTCCCACTTTTTTCGCGTCCCTTGGTGGAATAATCTGGGCCGAGCAAAGGAGACGTGCCAATAGCCAGCAGAGTGCACCAGCAGCAAATCTCCATTGGGAGCACGTTCAATCCCTCGCGCCCAACCGATAAAATCACCTAGGCCGGGGAAATTGGCTGGTCGGTTATGATCCCAACCGGTAACGCAGAGACGTGCTTGTTCTATCGTCAGCATTTATCAAACCCTCTTGGTCAGAGCTAATCGATAAAGGGTTTCAAGGTGTTCCTACTTCAAGGTTTAAATGGCGCTTGTCCGACGAAGTTTTTTGGACTACCGAAATTTGACAGGCCACATCACTTTCTAATGAAGATCTGCAGCAATTTTCGGCTAGCATAACCGCAAATATCTCATCAATCTGTCGATTATGGTTTGGTTTTCAATATTGACTTGGTATGTAACTAATTCGCTAGGAAGGTGCCTTCTTTCTGAACACGTTGGTACACCTGGTCAAAGTCCTGAGTGCCGTCATCCAGCCACAGTTCGGATTTGACCCCACGAATGGTTCCCTCTTCACGGCCAGTGACGTTAGTTGGCGAAATGTAACTACGACCGTAGAACGTACTTCCTCCCGGCATGCGTAGCATTCCAACATGTTTGGGGATCTCTATGGGTTTGTTAGCCGCTAAACTCGCTACAGCATCCTCGTCGACGTCAATACCTAGCCCCGGCCCTTGCGGTACGGGTGAGCTACCGGCGATCACCGGAATTAGTGGGGCAACATCCTGGTTGTTGGCGTACTGGTCATCCAGGTTGATAGTATGTGCTGAATGTGTTGGCAGAACAGCGGCCATGTGCAGGGCCATGGCTTTAGTCAAGGTACCACCTGTCAACTGGATAATGGTTTGAATGTTACCCAAACCAAAGGCAAAACCTGCGGCCAAGGTATTACCGACACCGCTTTCCAGCATGTAGATATCGGCGATCCCCCTCAGTAATTCCTGAATCCCACCCATCGGTGTACCGTGCATGATGATAGGTAGACCTACCTGATCACGAAGCCTGCACCAACCGTCCAGATCGTTCTTAACCAGAGGGTCTTCGATGTAGCCTACTATCGGATGATCTCTCTCCAGTCGCTTAATCAACGGTAAGGCAGAGGCTAAGGTACGATTACCATTCAGGTCGTAGTGGATCTGAAACCCTTCGGGAGCGACCTTTTCTGCCAATAGCGTTTGCTCAATTACATCGTGGTAGGTACAGGTGTGCATCTTGAAAATGGTGTAGCCATGATCCATCGCCCGAACGATTTCTTTCTGGAAGTCCTGCGGTGATGCGGGACGGGTCCAGGCGGCAACCGGGACATGATCACGGACCTTTTGCCCCATTAGTTTGTGGGCTGGCACTTCCAGGTATTTGCCCATCAAATCGTAAAGCGCACCACAGAGGCCTGGAGCCAGATTTTGATTGATATAGTCGAACGGATTACGACCAATCAGTGGATCGACACTGGATTGGGCTGGTTGACCATCCGGACGCACACGTTGGTCTCCGTAACCAACCAATCCATTATCCGCTTCCACTCGGTAGATAGTGCGATGATCAATACCATATAGATCTACCTGACGGTGTTGATACCGCTCGGCCAACTTGGGATAGATTGGGATAACCTTGATATCTTTAATTTGCATTGGAAACTCCTGTTTAATCAAACCGACCAAAGGAAGACGTGTACATTCGTGGATCTATGGCGTGTCTCCGGAAAGTTTCACCGATGCATTATACGCCTACTAGAGACATAACGCACTTCATTTTTTCACTCAAAGGTTTGGGTTGACCTAAGGGAAAAACGATAATATAATCGATTCGTTAGCGAATATGAGACAGTATGTGTAGATACTGTCTCATATTCGATGAGGAAACAGTAGGACAAAAAATCGTCTGTTTCTGGTTCAAGGAGGAACGAATGCAAGCAAATAGTCTATTTCTGGGAGAATTCACACGTAAAGAGTTAGGTGAGAGCATTGCCAACGGAACCATCAAGGGGGCCATTGTACCGACCGGCGCTCTGGAACAACATCAGGACCATTTAGCCATGATCCACGATACTGTCAGTGTTACTGAGATCGCGGAACGGGTGGCCAGGCAATTTAGTCCGCACGTTCTGGTAGCTCCCACTGTTCCTATGTCGGTGTCGGAACATCACATGGCGCACGGTGGTGCTCTGACCATTCGGCCTGAGATCTTTCTGGAGTATGTCTATGATGTCTGCCATAGCCTAAAGCGTCTGGGTGTGCCAAAAATTATGGTTCTTAATGGGCACGGTGGAAATATGCGGCAGAATCTGGAACCGAAAGCGCCTGAGCAGATGGAAAAACTAGATGATCTGGGAATTACCTATATCACTTACTGGAAGACCTGTCCGGCATCCTTTTATGAACAACATCTGGAGTTGGAAACGAGCGCCGGGCATGCCGGGGAGTTTGAAACCTCTTTCGCTATGGTCGCTTTTCCACAACGTATCCGTCCCAACCAGGTAAACTACGAACACGCCAAACTAGCCAGTATATCTAAAGGCGGCCAAATCTTGGCCGCGGTTATAGATGGCGTTTCGGAACAGGTGCAAAAAATGCTAACAGAATAGCCTTTTTATTACTCCAGTCCTGCCGCGTGACGGCCCGTGGCCGGGTCACCAGCAGCATAAAAGGTGTCATTCCCCTGGTCAATATACAGCATCGACGGCGTGCCAATGGGCCCACTTTTGGCTTCAACTTGATGTCCGCGCTGGGCCAGTTCATCGCGGACATGCTGGTCGACTGCTTGGCTGATGGTCAGCGAGCCTGCCTGCTTGAAGGTCTGCTCTCGGATGGGGTTAGGATCGAACGAGTCTTGGTGATGGTCGGTGGCGAAGCGCGGTGCAATAACGGCGGCTGCTGGTGCCATACCAAACTCTACGAAGTCCAGAAAGAGATTCAAGGCCACTTGATCCTGCAGGTCACCCCCAGCCACGCTGATCGCGAGTATGGGCTTGCCGTCTTTGAGAACCAGCGTGGGGGTTAAGGTTATGCTGGGTCGTTTGCCGGGTTGGATGCGATTGGGATGCCCGGAGGTAGTGTTGAGGCTGCGTAGGCGGTTGCCATAGGAGACACCAGTACTACCGCTACCACCGGCGTGATAGACGTTGGCACTGGGTGTTGCTGAAACCACATTGCCCCAGCGGTCGGCAACGATACAGGTCGTCGTTCCACCTTCACCTGGACGGAAGAGACCGTCTTCCTTGGTTGGCTTCATCTGGTACGGATCTCCCGGGCGTGCTTCAAGCGAGGCCTGCCCCATGCTGATAAGCGTCTGGCGGAGCTGAGTATAGGCGTCGGAGAGTAGGATGTCCATAGGCACGTCGGCGAAACACGGGTCGCAGTAGTACTCGTCGCGGTCAGCCATGGCCAGCTTAAGGGCCTCGATTGCCACGTGGACGTAGTTAGTCGAGAGATGTCCCATACCTTTGAGATCAAATCCTTCGAGCAGGCGTAGCGCCTGACAGAGATATGGACCTTGTGTCCACGGGCCGCATTTGTAGACCTGGTATCCCTTGTAATAAACCGACACTGGCTCTTCGATGAGTGTCTGGTGAGCAGCTAGGTCCTCACGCCGCAAGAACCCCCCCTGCTCGATATAGAAGGCTTCCAGTTCCTCGGCGATGTCGTTGCGCTCGGGGTGTCGGCCGTAGAAGCGGTCGCAGGCAGCCTGGAGTTTTTCTTCGCGGCTACCTCCGGTCAGTTGCTCTTCCTCGACCATGCGGCGGAGCGTTTTGGCCAGGTTGGGGTGCCACGCTTCTGTTCCTGCGTCCAATAGGACGAGGGTTGGGGCGACGATTGTCGAAAAGCTCAGGGTGCCGTAACGCTGAAGAGTGGTAATGCACAGGTCTACAACCGAGGGTACCGGGGCCATCTTGATATCTTTGTCGGGAATGCCATTTTCCATATACCAATCGATGGCGGATTGTGATAAGGGCGCTCGTCCCTGTCCACTGAGGGCTTTTACCTCTTGATTCTGTGCCTCGTAAATGAGAAGCGGAACTTCGCCACCTATTGAACAGTCACCGTGGTCGGTGACGTTGAGGGCCAGAATAGTTCCTGCTGCTGCGTCCGCGGCATTGCCTCCTTTTTCCAGAATCTCAATTCCCGCCTTGACGGCTTCGGCTCCACCTGCCGCCACGATTCCCGTTTTGCTAACTGTTTTCCAACCAATCTGTTGCGCGCTTGTATCTGACATAAACCTCCCCTTTTTGATTTAGATTCCTGGCCCAGCGTCGTTGATGCGAACTGCCAATATTGGGTTCTCGGCTTATTCGTCCCGAATCAGACGGCCAATATCGCAGGAAGTGGCGTCACAGTACCATATCACATCTTCATGGATCGTCATACCATGTACTTCGTCCGGCGCTTCGACCCGAAACACATCGTAGACCCGGCCATCTTTGGTGTCTAGTAAGCTGATGGCGCCGGCTGACGTATCGGCCACCCACAGGCGAGAATTTTCCCCCCAGGCAACCCCGTGGTTGCGTAAACCAGGTGTACGAAACTGGCCTACCTCTTCCCAAGTTTCTACATCGATCACATGCACCATCTGCGAAGGGGGAGTGGCGATATAGAGCATTCCGTCCTTCCATTCCATACCGTGTGAACCTGTCACCTGTGCTCCTTCAACGCTTTCTCTGGTGGCGACGATGCCGGCACCGGGCGAATCGAGTTTCTCAATAGTTTCCCCTGTATCGACATTCAACTTGGCAATCTTGAGTTCGAAGGTAGAAGCGATCCACAGAAATCCACCACCCAGAGTAATTCCGCTGGAGTGCTCCGTATCGGTTTGGATTTCGACCAGCGTTTCCCCAGTCTCCCAGTCCAACTTGTAGGCCTTTAGATTGGCCTGATCGATTACCCACAATCCATCATCCGCAGCTTGTAGACCATTTGGCTGGGGCCCAGGACTCTTAAACCTTTTTTCTACTCTGGCAATCATTTTCAAAAACCCTCTCAGTTTTCGGTCTGGATAGTCTACAACATTCTGTTTCTCGGGTCAACCACTGTCAAAAGAAACTTAACAATCAAACAAACCTTCAGCTTTCATAACTTCTATTGTCTCGCCCATCGCCTTGAGGGCTTCAGCAATATCTGCTTCGGAGTGGGAATAACCCGGGTAAAAGACGCTAAAAATGATCAGACCTCGTTTCAAAACCTCTTCATTGAACCTGAGGGAGAGGCCGCTATTTCGCTCGCGGTCTGGATGATTAAAGACAAGTTGTCCTAAAAGAGGCAATCCTTGAAAACTAACCGGAAGATTAAGACACTTGCAATGAGCATTGAATCCTTCGTGAATCTGATGACCGCGGGCTCAGAGCGTTTTGATAACATTTTCGTTTTCATAAACCTCGAGAACCGCCTTCGCAGCCGCCAACCCGAGCGTATCGCCACCGAAGGTCGAAGAGATGACAACCTTTTCGACGATATCCATCACGTCGGCCCGGCCCACATCACATGAGAGTGGGACACCGTTGGAAATTCCCTTCGCAAAAACCGCGAGATCTGGCTTTACGCTGAAGTATTCTTGTGCCCCTCCCAAACTCAGGCGGAAGCCGGTCACAATCTCATCAAAAATCAGCAGCGCGCCGTACTGCTCCGTGAGTTGCCGCAAGTCAGCCAAAAATGTATGATCCTGTTCAATGTCTGCATAGCTGCAAGCTATACTGACTCCCGCGACCTAGTCTGGAGTTGTTTGAAGGGCTTCAGCAAAAAGGTGTGGCATCACTCCAGCTAAGTGACCGATAGGTTGATTTGGTTGCCTCCGGTACACCTGACCGGGATATCGTGTTGGCCCAACCGTGGGGTATCCACAGGTTAAAATGAGGTCGCGTCCGGTAAACGCCCGGGCGAGTCGTTGTGTGGCGGTCATCGCTTCACCACCGGTCTTTAGGAAACGGACTCGCTCTGCGCAGGGAATTACCCGCACCAGCCACTCAGCCACTTCTACCTCTAGCGGGTGAGGATAGCTAAATATGATGCCATCTTCCATTTGTTGACGAATTGCGTCATCAACGGTCGGGTAGAAATAACCCAACGTGATTGGGCCTAGTCCGTTGCGAAAATCGATATACTCGTTTCCATCCAAATCCCATACCCGGCAACCTTTGCCCCGAACTAAAAAGCATGGTTCTATACCGCGCAGTGCCTCGCGCGGAGCTTTCGAATGCGTCTGTGTAGCCATTGGAATGACCTGTAACGCTTGGCCGTGTAACTCCCACGATTTCTTCATCCCCAGTGTTGTCGTCACAATTTTCTCCTCTTTTTTCCCCAGAGTACTAAGATTTTCCAGAGTATCAGGACTTGACAGGTTTTTTGGGGATAAAAATCAGAAACTCGAGCCTATCGCCTAAAAATCGACACGGATCGCTCTAAAAGCCCGATAACAGTATGTCCCTCGCAAACTGAACCGGACCAATCCTCCTTGGTTACAACTGGCAGCCGGAGGAAGGGTAAACAAAAATGGTATGGATTGGCGCGGAATGAGCAAGAACGAAAGACGGTTGCGGTGGCTCAAGTCGATGCGCTTCAGGCCTGTACGGAGAGACACGGACCGACGTCTCTGTAGGTACTATGGGTGGTGTACCAAAATCGATATTGTGTTTGAAAAAATGGTCGAACATATCGAGTCCGAGATCAAACAGTGCCCATGGTGCAATGCCACCACCAAAGGCCATGTCCCAGCTGATTTGCATGGTCCACACCGGTATGACCTCGGTCCTATGCGGAATTATTTCGTCTGGCGTATTGGTTTCGATTTACAGCGGATTAAGATGATATTTTTGGTAAAGCTCGGTTTCGAACCTGCTAACCGAAAACAGGGGTGCACTCAACCGGCTCAGTTTGCGATTTGATAAAGGGTTCCAGCTCATAATTTTAATTTAGGTGCAATTATGTAAAAGGACTGAATTTATAGGCTAATAATCATTTCAGATACCGATACTTGATAGTAATGGAGCCAGGACAATTTCCTATATCTAACTCTAGCCCTCCCTCCATTAAATCATGGCCGATAATTTCCAACTTTGATTTAGTATCAAAGTTGATCAATTCGTATCGTATATCAGGTTGCAACCCTTGAAGCTTGAATTTGTTTGTAGTGGAATCGTTTTCTAGTCGACGAAACGCTTGTATCAGACCTTCTCCTAAATCTGGACGGTCAAACTGCCACGCAATCCAAACTTTCTGGGAGGTGTNGTAGGGGGTAAGCGGATAAAANTCTCCCCTAAATATATGTTTGATTTCTATGTATTCGTTGAGCAATTTGGTCGCCGGTTCCCAAATTGACGGNTCATCATAGTAGTTCAAAGCGAGGGAAAAATTACTGCCCATACCACTACGAAAATGATACGGGTCCAGGGAGATAGAACCAACGCCATGCAAAGGTATCCATAGAGAAAGTCCGTAGGTNGCACACTGTTCAGCAACTGGTTCCCAACATAAATCACTTCGCCAAAGGACAAGAGAACGCCGCAACATTTCAAAATCAACGCGCCGACCCCCACTAGCACAGTTATCAATAACTAGATTGCTGTGGTTATCTAACAGAGTATCAAGAAAGTCATANAGCCCCGTAATATAACGGATTTCTGTCAAGCCTTGTCGGTCCTCAGTGTCATGCTGACGCCAATAGTTAAGCGGATGCATATTAAAATCATGACGGTAAATATCTATACCGACCTCAGCAATCACTGACGAAACTTTAGATTTCAACCATTCTAATGCATCTAAATTCCCTAAGTTCAGTAGATGGAACCGATCCTTAGCTTGATACTGTTGCTCTGGTGGGAATTTCCCGGGATAGAGAATCCAATCAGGGTGATTCTCATACATCCAAGTGCCTATCATAACACGCTCCGGCTCAAACCATAGTAGAAACTTAAACCCCCTATCATGAGCCACATCAGCTACTGGTTTCATTCCATCCGGATATCGATCAGGATCGACTGTCCAGTTGCCAACACCTCTAACCCAATTACGTTTGTCGGTTTCAGAATCTGGGCAGAGATACCAACCAGCGTCAATCCACCACGTATCTACAGGCAAATTGTTATCCGNAATCTGCTTAATTCCCTCAATCATGTTAGTCGATGTCGTCGACTCAAAAGCCACTTTAGCATGAGGTGAGGCGCTAATAGGTGGATTAGCAGTTTCCCCATTGAAGGACGGGGAAAAATGAGTAAGAAGAAGTCTTCTTAGGTAATTCTGACCACGTATCCAATTACCATTATAAAATAGTAGGAGAATGGCAGGTGTGCGAATCTTTTCACGAGGCCGTAATACTAATTTGGTCGATTCCATACCCGCCTGAAAATCGACGCACGTATCGTCTTGACTAGTGAAGGATACTTCCCATTGGCCGCTCCAACCAACCCCGGTTATTATCCCTGTACTGTCTGGCTTTTCTAAATTAAAGAAAGGCAATACACCATCTGAAGATCGGCCACCATAAGGAACAAACCGCTTCTCCTCACCGGGAACTAAGATCTCACCTTGTGGTTGGAAATCCGTAATACGGGCATGACTGCCTTCAGCATGATGAAGAATAAAGTCCCCTGCATCCTTGACAGAAAAAGTTAAGTCGGCCACTTGAACATCAGAAATAATTGGAGTTATATCATCGCCTTTGTTCTCAAAAAAAACGACCCATTCCAGCGCGGGATAATCAGTATATTCCGTTAACAGGCATTGCAATTCAAGTCCGGTCTCTAAATCGAAAAGGACAAGCGAACGTCGCTTCCGACATTTGTCCAACTGTTCCGCGTATTGATTGAGCTGCCAATTCCCAATTAGACTTGAAGATAAATTGCCATCGTAGAAAAAAGAAAAAGCTAAATTAGACACGTCTGATGAAAAAAGACTGCTTGACCACTCTTTCGAAATTGATATTTCTTCGTCAGTTGGTTTCATTAAATCTGTTGAATTCATTCAAATTTTCTCCTGATGGTTGAGAACAGTTGGAAATACCTCAATAATAACCACTACCAAAATCTACCAGTCAGGATCTACCAGTATTGTGAGAACTCTCATTAAGCGGTATGATTTTTTACTTATATATTGTTCATGGTATCTATCAATCGCAATAAAGACCGCAGAAATCATTTCGGATTCTGTTCAATCAGGCTATAGTCCTGGCACGTAACCTCGACCAAAACGGGCTGTACTTGATTGACGAAACCCGTCATGAAAAGACATCCAAGAAGTAGTTCCTCCATCAGCAATCAGCGTTTGACCAACAATATATCTGGCACCTTCTGAAGCAAGGAAGACAGCGACCTTAGCGATATCCAGGGCTTCTCCCTCAAAGCCACAAGGGATAAGTTGACCATTAGCCTCTGGATCATAACCTGAAATAGCTTTAAAGTGGTTCTCAACAGCCACGGCTCCAGGCGCAATTGCATTAACACGAATACCTCTTGGAGCTAATTCGATTGAGAGTTCGCGTGTAAAAGCAACAATCGCCCCTTTTGTTCCCGCATATACCGAATGCTCTGGCGAACCAGAAAAGGCATGAACAGATGTTAGATTGATAACAACACCGTTGCTTTCAAGAAGTGATGGCAATGTCGCTTGCGTCAAGAAAAACATGGAACGTATATTGACATTGTACAGCGTGTCAAACTGCTCTGGGGTTACCTTTTCAAATGGCAGGTTCATCGTGATTCCTGCATTGTTAACCAGGATGTCAAGCCCCCCAAGAAATTCAATTGATTGTTCAGCTAGGTTCTTGACAGAGGCAACATCATTGAAATCAGCTCTGAATACCTCTGCTCTACTGCCTATCTGACGAGCTTCCTTAACCGCTGAGGCCGCCCCGTCTTCACTGTGGGCATAATGGAACACCACAGAGGCGCCTTCTCGAGCGAACTCTAACCCAATTTCCCGACCTATTCCCGTTCCTGAACCGGTTACCAGCACTCGCTTATCTTTCATTTCGTTATTACTCATTCTTTGTTCCTAAGTTTGCACGTTATATGTTTGAGAGTGTTAGCTTGCAGCGGTGACATATCATTATTGTATATTATCTGTATTGTACGAGATGTAATATATAGAGACTACAATGTCAATCTGTTCTCGTTGCAGTAGCAATATGCAGTTACTAGCGGCGCGAAAATGCAAGTCACTGCTACATACGCTCGGAACGCGTCGGTTATCCACTTTCGGGTTACCCTGTACCGTCATCATTATCTGCCTAAGCTAGTTCCAGACCAGGCGACGATCGTCAAGTTGGACGAAAGTAGTATTTATTTGATCGAGAAAAACACAAACTCTGGGGTTAGAAGGCCTATAGTTGTTACTTATAGCGACTTGTGAACAGGGGGATCGTGGATCACAGGCTACCTTCAAACGCCTAAAGGCTGCTTTGGCCACTGGGAAGCGCGTCTGTTTCACGGACCACTAGGAGGCGTACGGAATCGAGGTCGAGGTGGCTGAGGCTCCGTCCCAATCTCTTCTCGATCTCAGACCAGATATCCGGCTTACTCAACCGCNGTCACTAGAGCNTTAGCCANTNGTCAGTAAAATTCAACTCCCGAATTTTCTGTCCGGTGACCTCTTCCAGGTTTTACTTTTGCTTGTTTTACCCAGCCCTGAACCAATTGTTTACGATGATCGCTCTCTGTGGGAGAATATGTGTCTACCAGAGCGTAGTCACCTAGCCCTAGCCTTGGTTCATGGCCTCCCAAGTAGTGGTCAAGATGTTGGTTCATTCCTAGCTAGAGAAAAAATGGAAACCCGAAATGGCCAACTATTGATTGGCATCTGCGAAACGCAGATGATGAGTAGGATAATAGCTGAAATACCCCTACTTTGAAGGTGGAATCTTCAAAGTGAGCAACTTTTGACCGATAGCCTTTGGAAGTTGATTGTCGCACCCGCTACAACTGCAGTTGGTTGTCGATTTACCAAACCACCGGTTGCCTAAAAAGAAGGCTGAACCAGCAACAATCATCAAGGCAACGATTTCCTGAAAACCCATTTTCATTTCTTTAGCTAAATCAGCAAATTACCAATTTGGCAGGTAATTAAGGCTGCGAAGTAGGCTAATATGGTCATGTCGCTGNAAGTAAAAACCGCCCATTTCCATGATCCTGCATCCCGTTTAATCACCGCTAATGTTGCTGCGCATTGAGTACACAAAGCAAAAAATACCATTATTGATAAAGCCACAATTGGCGTGAAAACTTTCTGACCTGGATTGTCATCCCTAGTTGCGGGNTCCATCTTTTAACGAAGGTTCGCTGATTCCTCGCTCTCTTCACTACCGAGATAATAGGTGCTGACCAAGGTGACAACTGCCACTGCTCGAGCAGGGAAGGAGGCTATTATGGCTATTCCGATCTTCCAATCTTAACCGAGCGGTTTGACGACCGGCTCAATCAATCTTCCTAAACGTCCAAAAACTGACTAACGTAAAAAAGCGCGAGTTTCGGCTTTACTATTGCTCTTTCTGTCGATCCTGAGAAAGGACTTGAGATTGGATTTCAATTGCTTTTTGGACGTATTGCTCGGCGATTGACTCCGGTCGAGGAAAATATAGTAACCCCCAGATCACGACAGTAGTAGCAAAAACTATTGTCCCCGCATCAACTAGGAATCTTTTTCTACGATCAATCATCCGAAGATGACGGTTTTAAGATCTGCTATTTTATATGGAGGCATCTCCATTACAAACGGTGGTATTTCACCCTGAAGGATCGTCTTTTTGAGGAGCCAAGCTACCGGAACGGTAACTACTGCGCCAACCATGTAGATGATCAATAGAGTAATTCCCTGGAGTCCAAAGAATCTCAGCACTGGTTTAGCTCGAATAAAAGCGGCGATCATTATAGTATAAACCGGTGATCGTGCCGAACAACTCATCAGTGGTGCAACCAGAATTGTGGTGAACCGATCACGCCGATTTTCGATCACACGTGTAGCCATCCCCCCGTGATTGCACAGGCAAAGGACAACAACATCGGTACGAACGATTTACTCGATAATCCAGCCGGACTCATCAAGCGATCCATTAGGGAGGCCGCCCGTGCTATATAACCGCAGTCCTCCAGAATAGAGCGATGAATCCAAGGTTAATACACCTTCTATTAGAGTAGTTGATAGTAGATTGGTGACAAGGGCAAATCGTATTTCATCATCATCTCGCCGTTATGGCGGAGCATCATGGTTTTTAAGAAACAACCCCTACTTCTTCACGCCAAGCGTCCAACAACCGCATATTTGAAAGGGTGTCATCCCAGGACATGGCTGGCGCTTGTCGATCATCAATATGATTGGCCACCATATCCGCTTCGTAGGTAAAAAGATCCCGGTCTACATCGACTGTAATCTCAGATGATTCCCGGTTTTGATAGGATTGAACGATAATCTTTGTTGAAGGAAAAACTGTATCGAGTGGTAAAGGTTGTTTGGCATGGCGGCAAGGGCTTGAGGGAAGCCAGGGACTCGGGATAGTTATTATGCCCTCCGAACCATAGATAGATACACTGCTCCCTAGGCTACACTCAACAGCAGCAATTATCTCGCCGATGATACCGTTTTCAAATTTAAGGGTCGCTGCTGCGATATGATCAACGCCGGTGGGACCAACTTTCCCGTTACCTTTAACCGCAGTCGGATGTAAAAACGGCTTATTCTCAGCCGCACCAGCTATCTTCCGAACCATTGAAGCGGTATAACACCCAATATCAAGGATTCCGCCACCACCCATTTCATGGTTATAAATACGGCTCTGCGGGTTGAAATTGAGTTGATAGCTGAACGTGGCCCGAATCACCTGTACTTTTCCTATCGCCCCATCTTGTATTAGCTTCACCACTTGTTCTATTTGAGGATGACAACGATACATAAAGGCTTCCATCAGGAACACATCGTGTTCTCGTGCCGCTTCGACCATCGCCTCGGCTTCGGCGGAATTCATGCTGATTGGTTTCTCGACCAGAATGTGCTTTCCAGCTTGAGCAGACTTAATCGTCCATTCAGCATGAAATGGGTGAATGGTTGAAATATAAACGGCATCGATGTCCTCGTCTTCCAGCAGCGCCTCGTAGCTAGTGTATTGTCGGGAAATACCGAAATCGTTGACAAGTCTTTCCACACGGGCTGGGGTCCGGCTGGCTACAGCCAGAACCTGCCCTGTATCCGTAAAACGCATTCCATTGCAGAATACATAGGCAATACCGCCGGCACTCATTACTCCCCAGTTTAACATCTCTTTCCTCCTTGTTTAGTATTTCATGTTTTCGACGCTTCCGCTCGCGTACTTGCCAACGGATGCACAATACCGGCACCGGGTGGCCAGACACCTGGATCCGCCTTGATCCAGTCACACAGTTTCTGGGCATACGGTGTCAGGGTTTCCCAGATTTCATGTGGCATGGTCTTTTTAAAACCGTGGGACGAGCGCCAGGGAGCAGCATACTCGACATTTGGCAAGGCTCTCACCTCCCTGGACAAGTTCGGTGTGGCTCCATGCCAAGCACGGTTATCCCGAAAAACGCCCGCACCTGCTAGCGCACCGACCAAGGTGGAATGTTTCATCCACTCCGGTTCATCGGCAGGCTTCGGTGGTAGTTGTTGGGCAACATGAGTGCCTGGGATCTGACGTATAGGCCCGTTCTCCCAGGTCAGATCGCACATCAGGAAGTTGATAGTCACCGTTGGCGGTGTCATTTCTATAATCAGTTTTTGCGTCGGAACATCGAACTGTCCTGAGCTATCAGTTTTGAGTTCAAGGCTGAGTCGTCTGGCTTGTTCAATGCGACCCTCCGAAAGATGTTGTGCGTCCCTACCATCAGGGTGCAGATGCTGATACTCGATTGCACCCGGCAGACAGAGGTCACCGCCCGCCCCCCAGACCCGGTAATCGGAAGACCCAAAGATTTCTGCGACAATGGGGGTCGTTGTGGGTAGATCAATCATGCTGGCCCAGACCGGATCGTGCAGCATTTGCCTTGAAGCTGAAGAAGTACCATAGCTGTATCGGTGAGGCAGCCGCCCAGTTTCGCTGATGTATTTTCTGTTTCCTTGACCAGGTATCGAAAGGATGTCCCTTAGTACCCGGGCGCAACCTTCTCTCCAATGAGCCAGTTGTTCAGCATTGAGCAGATCTTGTACCACCACGAAACCATCACGATGAAAAATCCTGGCTGCTCTCTTTATCTCGTGTTGCGCACAGACTTCGAGGCCGCGAATTCCGTTGTATTGTCGTAGGTGCGAGCGTAGTGCTTCGACACCAGGATCACTATACACCCGATGGTTGGGTGAGTTTGGGTCAGCTACTCCAAACCCACGATGACTCGGATTAACGTTACCATCGGCGTCTACGGTTTCATTGGGTGGAACATTCTCATCCCATCCGACCTGCGTTTCACCATAGACTCGAAGTGATTCCAGTTCCGGTTGTAGCGTGGGTTTGTTGGTGGCGGCCATGATTAATATTTCCTTCTCCATCAATCGGTGCGATTTTAAATTTCGAGCTTGTGTGTTTTACGCGACAGATTGATGCTTGTTGATACCGATGCATTGTTGAAGCCGCGAAGTATCAATTGGCCATCAAATCCTGCGTTGTTGGACGGCAATGGATAGTGGTTTAATGTAACAGGGTTTTCCCGTAGCAAGTGATCCAATCTGATTATCATGATCAGAAGCTTAAGTGTAACCAATGGTGGTATCAAACCAATGAGCGCAAATTCTTCATTCGGGGTTTCCCGCCTGCGGTTTGCTAACATGATGCAGTATTTCTCAGTGCCCCGTAGAGTCTAATGCATGGATATAACCGAATTCGCCCATACCGAACCTCACTATTGGGATGTTGGTCTGAGTAATGTCTGCGGATACACACAATATGATAACTGACGTTGTAGGCTATCACAAGCACATACTGCGCACGAAGTTTACAGGACAGAATTATTCAGCAGGAGAAATTAAAGCACCGACAGCAGAGGATTTAGAGACATTCAGGAATCAGTTGAGGAGAAAGTGGAAGGAGGTATTGACATAGATACAAAAAATCCGTCTTGAACTCCGTAATCAAAAAGATGAAAGTAAACCAAGACGGATTAGTCGAGATTGATTTCTATCTTTCTTAGTAGTCTGTGCAAGACGGTTTCACTTTTTCTCCCCCTGTTTTAACTTCCTTGTTATCTGATCCCTAAAGTTCCGTATCTGTTCCTGCTGTGGTACAATGGTATCCTGTAGTACCTTTAATTCATTACTCACCTATTCTAACCTCTGTTCGTCCTGTTGTAATTTGACTTGGGGATTCAGCTTAGGTGTGGTGCAACTGTGGGACGGTGTAGACTGCTGCTGGAGTTGAGCTTACTTTCAGAAAAATCAAGACCATTACCCCCAAGAAAAGAATATAGTAATATCACGCGTCTCACGGTACAGCTAGTTGAATTGCTATGGGCTTATATCAAGGAAGGTAATCATATGAATTACTTGTCAGGAAGATGGCAAAAAGATGGTGCTGATACCAGCGGGTAGCTTTGAGATAGGAGATGCTATGAATGGCCCTGAAGACCGGATGAAGTCGGCGCGTCCAGTGCATAGAGTAGAACTAGATGGATTTTATGTGGACAAATACGGGTGACGGTGGGGCAAGTCAGGCAGTTGGTGCGAACTATGAAGGGGATTGGAATAATGTGGCTGAGGATTCACCTGGAGATGAGTAGTCAATGGTGTATGTGAATTGGAATGACGCCACTACCTATGCTAAATGGGAGGGCAAGAGACTGCCTACGGAGGTAGAATGGGAATATGCCGCTCGTGGGGGATTGGCAGGTAAGTGCTATCCGTGGGGAGATAAGACTGAGCCCCCTTGGGAAAAAACTTACCATCCTCTGGACGGGAGTGTTGCTCTCTATCGCACCGTGTTTTACGATCTTTTGCAGAAACTCTGTCGCACTGGTACAAGAGCCGCCTGAACACTTGCCAACCCAATATTTAACTGAGTAAGATCTGTTTATAACTGACTGTTTTCAGTAGTCAATTTGTCTATCAACTCGGTATTATCTTCACATCCCGAACAAACAATTAACATCAATACTAACAACCACATTAACTTTCTTATCGGNTACNCCNCTCTTCCACATCATAGCGGATCAAGACATNCTCAAAGTCCACCTGTTCAGCCTTGACGTTAGTCACTAANGGAATGTGATTCTCTGCTTCCTCACCTTCTACCGTCCACAGGCTAACCGTCAGCAACAATATATAGCCCAGTCAATAGGTTTCAGAATGTAAGCCATCACTCAAGCCAACCAACAGACCCATTTAGGCTGCCTGCCTGTTATCTCGCTATCTTCGGCGTGGCAACTCCAAGCATTAACGGAAAGCCGTTATCAAGCTGAACATCAGCAATTAGCCGAGATTAAGGGGCGCTCATTGCTGCAACGGGTAAAATGGCTAACCCGCAACAGGGATGCACTTTGTGCGGTTCTGAGGCAATTAAGGCAGATTCGCAACACATCGAAAACCGTAGATTTCCACTTGTTTTTGCCACCGCTGCCATCATAATTAGCATAATCACGGGCCAAAAATTCATCTTCTCCCCAAGAGTACTCCCCGTTTTTCAAGCCTCCCCGAGCNGCAAATTCCCATTCCTTTCCAGTCGGCAATCTTTTCCCGGNCCATTTAGCGTAGGCTATGGCGTCAAACCAACTCACCCAAATCATCGGGTGTCCCTATCGGCAAGTAAATACTTTTTCACTTCATTCCAGAGATTGTTGATATCCNAGCCTNCCTTAATAGTCTCAGGTTTAGCTGCTAAACCTCGTGAATAGGCTATCTATAGACGGCTGGTAGTTGCTTCAAGCGTCTCCAAGATGGGCATAGGGCGGCCGGGTCACNAGCCGATCGTCGTCGACTGGTCCACCAAGCGTAAAATGGTAGAGATCCTGGAAGGTGTGACCTTTCATTTCAGCTACACGATGGAGCGTATGCCGATCGCTTCCGCCTCCCAGTGAAGGCGCTTGTAGAAGGAGGTAGAACAGGAAGTTCAGCCGGCACCAGGCCTGGCGAATCCATGTAGCCTCGGGGGCCAAATGGTTGTGGAGGTTGTCGTACGCCGCAGGGTCACGGACGAGGCAGTAGAGGCCAGGTTCGAGGCCCTGCACCCGGTGGACGAAGACCAGCAGGTGTACGTGAGGTCGCCAAGGGAGCGTTCGGGCCAGGGACTGGATGGAGGGCTCCAGGTGGATCCCGGTGCGGCCGTCCATGTCAACAGCACTTCGACGCTGGTGGACGAGGCTGCCAGACCCTTGGGGCTCTCGCCATGAACAAGGGTGGTGTTCGGGATCCGGTGGGCATCCCAGTAGCCATTAGACGGCGGCTCAGTGCGGGTCGTCGCGGCGTGGACCTCGTCGATGACCGGCCAAGGGTGGTGGGCCTTGGCCAGGGGCACGGGTTCGCC
>PACG01000106.1 GCA_002699335.1 Candidatus Poribacteria bacterium | reverse complement strand
TTTCAGTATCAAACTTTCATTAAACTCTTAGCCCACAACAGTTACTCCAGCTAGTGGGAGTATGGGGCTAGGGTGATTTAGCAGGGAAACCATGACCCTGGGGAGACAATGTAATAAATTAGGTTTAGGTTGCGGCCGGTAGGCGGTGTCTGTGAGGCCTCTACCAGCCGCAATTGATTCAATATTATGACCTACCGATTAAACTTGATATCTGCCCATTTAGTGGTCAGCCGGTTTCTAGAATCAACGGCGGTGGTGGGGGCTAAAGCGGCTTGCATAGATTTCTTTACTTCATCGGCCGTCAACGCCACATTCCAAATTTTAACTTCGTCCATTGCTCCGTTAAAGTTGTTCCCTCCTTCGTGATTTGCTGCAATTGACATACCGTGCTCGATGAAGTCTATTCTGACACTCCCGCCGGCAGCAGCTTTACCATCTTCTTCACCATCGATATACAGTACGGTTTCACTCCCGGTTTGAGTGGCAACATAATAGTACCATTTGGTGTCAAATTCTTTCGCCTGGCTCTTGATTTCTAATTCGGCTTTGTCCGTAGCAAAATAGTGACCCAGCAAAACGCCGCCACGATTAAAGGTGATGTGTGGACGTCCACCGCCGCTGGCCCGATACATCAAATCCATTCTGCTACCGCCAGTAATTTTTTGGCTGGGCTTAAACCAAAACTCAATGGTAAGAGCTTCGGGGGGATCAATGTTTAGTTTCTCAAACCTGGCTGAACCTTTATTGAATTCCAAGGCGTTGCCGACAACACCGTCTACCGATTTGGCATTGGTTAATTGCCCAACAAATTTGTTCGGTGAAACATCTTTCACCACTTTTCCCCCTGCTTCTTCAAAGGGCAAGTGAAGAAGCAAACTTTTGGTTCCTTTGGTTATGCCTGCATTAACTGCCGATACAATGGCTAAAGATAATATCAGGACACAACTGAGAATTACTTTCTGCTTCATTAGTAGTTTACCTCGTAAATTGAAAAATAAGTTATAAAAAATTAATGTTCAGTGTCTCGACTCCATACACCAAACAAATGCAAGATTATTGTCAATCTAGCACTGGTGATACTTTATGACAATTATTTAATTCGCCATTCCTGAGCCACCAAATTTGATGTCTGCCCATTTAGTAGCCAGTCTGTTATATGGTTCCACGGCCAGTGCCGCCTCCATCGCTTTCGTGACCTCATCAGCAGTGAACGCCACACTCCAAATCTTGAGTTCGTCTACCGCCCCTTTGAAGAAGGTTCCACCGCCGGAATTTTCTGCTACTGACATGCCGTGCTCAGGGAAATCTATTCTGACATCACCACCAGCGGCCGTCTTGCCATCAAGTTTCCCATCGATATACAGCACCGCCTCCTTCTTGGTTTGAGTAGCAACGTAGTAGTACCACCTGTTTTCAAATACGAGTTCCTTACTCTTGATTTCTAATTCTGCCCCCTTGGTAGCAAAGTAATGACCGAGTGTGACCCCGCCCCGACAGAAGGTTATATGCGGCCTTCCACCGCCATTTTTCCGGTACAGTAGATCCATTCTACCACCACATTTAACCGCCTCGCTGGGCTTAAACCAAAACTCAATGGTCATAGCTTTGGGCATATCGAATTTTAGGGGGTCGAATTTTGCGGCCCCTCCTCCGAATTCTAAGGCTTTGCCGACCACACCTTCTACCGATTTGGCTTTGCCCACTACTTTACCCTTGAATTTATTGGGTGATACATCTTTCACCTCTTTTCCATTACCTTCAAAAGGTAGATGTATGATTAGATCCTTAGGATCTGCAGCGTCAGCCAAAGGTACCATTAGAATCAACACCAAGACTAGATTTAAACTGAAAATTATTTTCATGCACATCTCCACTAATACTTTTACATGATATCATTCACCAAAGGAGAGAAGCAAGGATCTCTAGCGCAGTAAAATATGAGAAATAAAACAATGACTTCTATGAAGCAGATGAGCTGGTTGATAATCTGTAATTAACTTAGAGAAAATACGGATCAGGAGTTATCTGGTAGAACAGAATTACGCAGAAACCAGAAAATGGTGATACTGAAGTAAGCCTATACCAAATATCTCAACTACAGTCAGCCCTTTTGCTAGTCAGCCGGAGAGTTTTTTGTTTTCAAGCAAAATCGGGTTTGAATTCAAGCCCCTCGACTAATTACACGCCCCCAGAAACTGACTTTCTTTTCTTCTTTCTCTTGGTTGGCTTCGAGTAAGCGTTAGTTTAGTCATAACTCTTGGGCAATCCACGGTCAGCCACCTCCCACAAATACCAAGTTGCCAATGATCGGTAGGGCCGCCACTTATTTGAAATTTCGGTCATCTGTTCTTTGGTCGGATATCCCTCTAACTTTAACAAGACTTGCAGACCTTTCTTAATTCCCAAATCTGTGAAAGGGAAAACATCTAGTCGGCTGAGCTTGAAAATCAAGAACATATCAACCGTCCATTGGCCAACCCCTTTAACAGCCATTAGGTTGTCACAGATCTCGGTATCGCTCAGGTTTTCATTTATTTGGATTTTGCCATCCAGAAAATGTCGAGCTAGATCTTTCAAATAGGTTACCTTTCTTTCAGATAACCCTACCTGCCTCAACACTGAATTATTGGTCTGCAAAATTTCCTCTGGATCGAAATCAGGAGTTTCAAAGTACAGTCTTTGCAGCCGTTTGTAAATCGCACCTGCGGCATTACCACTGAGTTGTTGATAAACAATCGACCGGACTAACGACGTGTAGTGGCTTTTCTGAGACGGCTGAATCTGTGGCTTCCCGTAGATCTTAACTAGCCTGTCGATTATTGGATCTCTTTGGCATAACTGGGCTAATCCTTCCCCAATCTGGTCGTCTAGTGTGCGATTCAACATCTTGGCAGAAAAGTGGCTTAAAACGGCAGAGGTTCGCCTTGACTGGCCGTAGCTTCGGCATAAAGGTCTTGCAATTGTTGGGTCATTTCTCCAACCCGACTACCAATATTCCTCCCATCGACCTCTAGTACGGGTGAGAGTTCACCCATTGTGCCGGTAGTGAAGACCTCATCTGCGGCATAGACTTCACTCAGCGAAATATTCCGTTCTACGGTATCGATACCTGCAGACCGTGCAATCTGTAAGATCGTACCTCTGGTGATACCTGCTAGGCAACTATCTGCATGAGGGGTTAAGAGTTGCTCACTCTTGAAGATAAAGAGATTAGTGGCATTCGTCTCAGAAACGAACCCGTTCAGGTCAAGCATAATGGCATCGTCAACTCCAGCGACATTGGCCTCAATCTTGGCTAGAATGTTATTGAGCAAATTATTATGGTGGATCTTTGAGTCGATGCACTGTGGATTATTCCGCCGGATGGCTGAAGTAATCAAACGAACGCCGTCTGGATTATAGACTGGCCTCTTCCACTCGGCTAAAACAATCAACGTTGGACCATACTGATTGAAGTGCGGACTCATGCCAGAAGTCACTTTTTTCCCTCGACTCAGCGTTAGTCGCATATGAACTTCATCCCGCATTCCATTGGCTTCTAAGGTTTGAAAAATGGCTTGCTTAATTTCGTCGTGAGACGGAATGTCGACAAAAGCCATCGCCCTTGCCGAATCCCGAAGCCGGTCAAGGTGAGGCTCCAAGGCGAAGATTCGACCATCATAAACCCGCAAACCCTCCCAGACTCCGTCACCGCCCTGTACCAAGCTATCAAAAACTGAGATTTTGGCTTCTTCCCTAAGCAGTAATTGGCCGCCGATATAGATTAAAATATTTTCGTTGCGTGGATCCGGTAGTTTTGGTGTCATCATTCTCCTGTCATATTCACTTTCAGTTTAGCTATCTGATTTTTAATGTACTTAATCCAATTAGCATCAAGATCAAGGCCATAATCCAGAATCGGCTGACAACCTTGGTTTCGTGCCACCCCAGTTGTTCAAAGTGATGGTGAAGGGGCGCCATTTTGAAGATCCGCTTTTTCCGGACACGATAAGACCAAACCTGTAAGATCACGGAAAGTGCTTCCATCACGAAAATACCACCGACGACCACCAGCATAATTTCTTCTTTAATCAATAAAGCTGCAGTTCCAATCGAAGCTCCTAGGGCTAGTGACCCGGTGTCTCCCATAAAAACTTCTGCCGGATGGCAATTATACCAGAGGAAACCGATACCTGCACCGATTAGGGAAGCACAAAAAATAGTGGTGGCTTCGCCGTTGACGGGTAGATGGACAATATCCAGATAGGATGCTAGGTCCTGGTGGCTAGTTAAATAGCCAGCCACACCAAAAGTGGCGGCTACAAAAAGGGTACATCCAATGGCGAGTCCATCTAACCCATCTGTCAAGTTGACTGCATTAGAGGATCCAACAATCACGAGAACCGCAAATGGAATCAACAAAAAACCGAGATCTGGCCGAATTTGCTTAAAAAACGGAATAATCAACTCAGTTCCGACGGTTTTCCCTTGATAACCGTAAAGGTAGAGGTAGATAGCAATGCTGATTGCGCCAATCGTTTGTAGGCTAATCTTCTGCCAACCTCTTAGTCCAAGCGACTGTTTTTTGACCAGTTTTTTATAATCGTCAATAAAGCCTAAACTACCAAACCAAATCAGGCTGAAGATCATCACGTAGATAGCGGGTTGATCTAATCTAGCCCAAAGAACCAGAGATAGCAGAATAGAAATGATGATCAGGATACCACCCATAGTTGGCGTGCCGGCTTTACTAAGATGCGTTTCGGGGCCATCATCCCGCACATATTGACCTATATTTAACCGTTTTAGAAAAGCGATCATCATCGGTCCAAAAACCAGTGAGACGACCAAAGCAGTAATTGTAGCGTAAATCGCTCTGAAACTAATATACTGAAAAACGTTAAAGGGAGAAAAGTATTCTCTCAGAACTTCAAAAAAGAGGTGATAAAACATAGGCTAGGATTGCGTACCCCTTCGATAAGTTTGAGTTAAAAGTGCCAGTTCCGATTTGACCTCGGTGATAACGTCTGACCACTGCCCTAATTTTGTTTGCCGGAACAGCCGCATGGTTGGATACCAGGGACTATCAGTTCGTTTTAACTGCCAGCGCCAATCTGGTTTTGCTGGAACTAAAGTCCAGATCTGTTTTCCCATTGCGCCTGCTAAGTGTGCCACCGCCGTATCGACGCTAATAACCAAATCCAGTTGATCGATGATTGCAGCCGTATCAGCAAAGTTTCGGAGATGCTGGCCTAGATCTACAATCTCAATTTTGGACTGGATTTGTGCTAGTTCTTCAGCCGGTTGATCAACCTGCAAGCTGTAAAAATCACAATCAGGCAATTTGAACAAAGCCGAGAAACTTTCTAAACGGATAGATCGAAACTGGTCGTTAACATGGTTGGGATTGCCCGCCCAGACAATGCCGACCCGTAGATTCCGCGTATCTGGAATCTGGACAGAGCCAGTTCCAATTGCTCGAAGGTACGGTACCCTAGTTGCCAGTAAATCCTCGTCGTAAACTCGCAAAATATAGGTTAAGCTCATCAATGGAAGGCAAAAATCGCATTTCGAGCGGATGTCTTCATCTACGGGGGGCTCAGGATCGATAATTGCATTTACACCAAAAGCCGTTTGGTGTTGTTTCAGTAGAGGCTTCAATTCAGTTTGGCACTCTATCACAACTTCGGTTTCAAGTTCGACAATATTTGGTATAAAACGGACAAACTGAATAGCATCACCAATCCCTTGTTCTGCGTATAGTAAAATCGTTCGACCCTTCAGTGGAGATCTGTCCCAGTTCGGAATAGTATCTTTGCGCCGGAAGGCATTGAGTTTTAACCGCTCCTCGTACTCAGTCCATCCACTTTTAAAATCTCCTGTTAGAAGCAGTGCCATACCATAGTAGTAACGAAGTATCGCATGGTTTGGGTTGGTTGTGATACTGCGACGGTAAGTTTCCACTGCTTCCGTAGCACGGCCTTGAACCAACAGTGCCCCACTGAGATTGTAATAAGTGACAGCTATTTCTGGACTGTGTTCAATCGCTCGTTGAAAAACCTCAATGGCTTCCTCCTGTAACCCTTTTCTTTGCAGGGCTAGCCCCAGGTTATTGTAAGCCTCTGCATAACCTGATTCTAACCGGATCGCTAAACGATAGTGATAAATGGCCTCGTCTAAGGAACCACATTTTTGGAGAGCATTCGCCAGATCGTTGTGAATCTGAGCGTTGTTCGGTTGGAGTGTTATTGCATATAGATAGGCGTCGATGGCCTCAGCAAGTTGTCCTTGTCTCTGCCATGCATTCCCTAGATTGACCAAGATCCCGACTTGATTGCTGTTCAGATGAATAGATCGACGGTAAATATCAATTGCTTCTGCCAATAGCCCTTGCTTCTCCAGTGCTAGTCCTAAGTTGTTGTACGCATGCACGTTGCGAGGGGCGGCAACGATTGACCGTTTTATCAGGTTAATTGCTATTTCGTCTTGACCTGTCTGGAAGGCCATCACCCCTAACAAATGCAAGGCATCCGCGTTTGCAGGGTCTTCTAATAAGATCTGCTGGTATTGTTGTTTGGCTTCTTCTCGTCGACCCGCTTGATGTAGGTTGTAGGCCTGACGTAGTTTTTCGCTCAGGTGATCGGGTTCTAAAGTGTAGGTGTGGGTAGTCAAATCCTCAGACATGATAACATCAGGATTGGGCAGATTAAACCCAACTCGACCGGGTGCACGAATCAGGAAAGAAAGCCAGTTAGCGCTTGTAGATAGGGTAACTCCAGATCTACCAGGGAGGGATCTGGGCAGTGTTTGTCTAGATCACCAACCAGCCAAGCGGAGTGCATTTCAGCGTTCTTGGCCCCTAAAACGTCGTCAATAAAAGTATCTCCGACGTAAATCGAGGTTGATGGGGTTGCCTTTAGTTCTGTGAGCGCGATTTGAAAAATTTGTGGATCCGGTTTTTGAATCCCAACCACCGTCGAGTCGATGATCGTATCGAGAAACGGGGTTAGATCGTATTCATCACACCAGCCTTTGGTATTGCCAAAATTGTTGCTGATAACGCCAAGTTGATAAGTCGTGGATAACCGTTCTAGAAATTCTCTGCTGCTTCCTAAGTAACCTTCTGAATTTTGACAAAAGAGATCCACAGCTTGGGCCACGTCTAGCTGGGTCATTTCCAAGTGCCGATCGATACCCGCCAGTATCGCTTCCGCCGAATGGCGCATGTTGAGTTGAGGTGTCGCTGGATCTGCGATAAAATCGGCAATCGATTTTCGGTCTGCATGTTCGAACTGCTCCCAAACCAATTCTGGGATTTGCTGACAAATCAACTCAAAGAACCGATTCCGCCAGTGGATACCGTTGCTGTCCAAAGTTCCACCAAAATCAAAAACAACTGTCTGAATATCAGCTAACCCCATCACTACTTTGCCAAAATTATTGTACCGGTAACAGTGTCTGACCCAACTTGCATCTGATAGACGTAGATACCACTCTCGACCAGGACACCACTCTCGTCTTTTCCGTCCCATTCTAATTTGGTCATCAGTGCATCTGCCGCCAAGGTTTTGACTAAAATACCATTCAAATTGAAAATTAGTACCAAAAATTCGCCTTCAGCATCTTTGATCGTCCGCTTGGGAAAAACAACCTTATTAAAATCGGGATCGTCAGACAGCGGTGTAAAAGGATTGGGATAGGGCTTTTCAAAAATGCGGATCTTCTGTATTGTCCGTTCAGATTCATTGCCGGCTTCGTCGATTGCCACGATCGCGTAGACGGTAATTCCTTTTGGAAGTCGGTACTGGTAATCGAATTCGTATTCTTCCTTTTCGGCTTTGGCTGGGATTTCTCCGTCAGGTACTACTGTTTCGTCACGCCAGATCTGATATTTCTCAACATCTCGACTTAGGCTTGCAGTCCAGATCAGCTTGACGGTCTCTCCAAAGGTTTGAACGGTTAATGTACCGACGGAGACTGGTGCAGCAGTATCAGATCGAACATTCACCGAAATAATCTGGCTGGGTTCAGACTTCAGGAGTTGTGACTTGTATGCACGAATCATATATTGATGATTTCCTGATGGAACGTTAACATCTACCGCTTGCTTGGCTTCTCGTACTCTAAGCGTTATCAGCGGTTGGTTGTTGTTATCCCGGTATATAAAGTAGCCGCTGACATCGGTGTTGCTAGACGGTTCCCAGCTTAGATGGACATCATTTTCCCCTTTAGTATCCGTTTCAGCGCGAAAGTGGCGGACCGGATTCGGTGGCACATTAGGGATCACTTCCAGGATAAAATCGTTGTTATTTGGACGGCCATCCGCATTGCCCGGTTTTATGTACTCGCCGATGGCGAGATCTTTAAGATTCCGCAAAATGACTTTGAAACTGGCTTGTTTAACTACCACATTCGGCGTTTTGCTACGCAAAACGATTTCATAGAGAGAGGTGGTGAAGTCTCCAACCTCATTAACCAAAACAATGCGTAGGATTCGCCCGATCATTTCGGGCCTGACGTCTAACTCTGTCTGTTCCCGGTTAACTGATATAACATCATTGGCCCCTGTCAAAAATCCAGGCGGGATAGTCACCTCAATGGTTTTAATCTCCTCTCCAGGTTCAGCTTGAGAACGATCGATATTGATCGTAATCACCAACTCAACATTTGAACTAGCAGGTACAACCCCTAGATCGTCACCTCGAGCATTGATCTCACCCAGCGAGGTAACGGCCGCCATCAGGTACATATTGGGCCAATATGTACACAGAGTAAGAAACAGTATAAAAATCCAACTACGATGTTTCATGTAGATGATTGTCCCTGGCTAAAATGCAACTCCTAAAGAGAAGAGTTGTGAATTACTACTTTCTGTCAATTCAACTGCAAACAGACGATAGGCATAGTCGAGTTGTAGCCTGGTTGACGATAGCTTCAAACGTAGACTCCCACCCAGCGAAATCACGCCGGTTTGGTTATTGTGCAAAGCATAGCCTGTGCGGAGGCCAATGGTCGGATTAACCCAAACTTCAATCCCTCCTTTAATTGCCGTTTGCCCATTTCGTCTTCCGATTTCTGCCGAACCTCGCGCTGTTTTGAGGATCTGTTGTAATGACTCTTGTTGTATTGTATCTGTTACAGCATCCAGATCATAAGCAACTCCGAATCGAAAGTTGACGGGGACGTTGTCCTCGTTGCTCTCCGATACACTGATATTAGTTGGTATTAAATTTTCGACCACCATTCCAACCCGGAGCCCAGAAAGTGGCAGAATCAATACCCCTAGATCAGCCGAAAGCGCCGAGGTCTGGTACGTGGTGAAATAGGGATTATCAGTGATAGATTTGGATTCTTGATTATAGGCAGTTCGTAGTGTCGAGACACTAATGCCAGCAGAAAACTTTCCCTTGAAGGATGCAGCGTACGAGAGTTTGATCGCCTGCTCCTGATAAATCTCCTCACTTTCGCTAAGTATGTTAGTACTGATTCCAAATGCCCCGATCTTACCAACCGGGAGAATACCGGCAATAAAGTCATGGCTTGCCAATCCACCTAAGTGTGAAACCCGTGTTCCATGGAGTTGTCTGGCCTCTGAGAACGCGATACCTGCGCTATTATAATATAGGGCACTGGCGTCGTCTGCCAAAGCCGTAAATGCTCCTCCTAACCCCATTGGGCGAGCACCAGTACCGATATCTACAAATGCCGCTTGTCCTGGTATGACTGGCAACATCAAAAGGAGAATCAATCCAAATAGAGTTAAGAGAGGAAAAAGACGAACTTCCAACATTACAATTTTAGCCTTCTCGTTTTCAGGATAACCCGATCCCAATGGAGATGAGGCGTGCAATCCGTTCACCGGCTTGACTGATTAAAGGAACGACCTCCTGTATGGCTTGATCCAATTGCATTGGGCGTGGGATAATATCGACCATTGCTGTAATACCGGCCTGATAAAGTTCACTCGGATTTCCCTCGATTCCGCCGGCGATAGCAATCACAGGTACACCAAACTGCCGGGCAATTTTAGCAACTCCAACAGGTGTTTTACCATAAATTGTCTGTGCGTCTAATCTTCCTTCACCTGTAATGACAAGATCTACTTCTTTGATGCGCTGTACCAGTTCAACTGTTTCGGTAACGATGTCAATTCCTGGCTTCAACTCTGCCTCAGTAAATGCAATTAGACCTGCACCTAGACCACCGGCCGCTCCAGCCCCCGGGATTTCGGTAACAACTTTACCTAGATATCGTTCGATCACGGATGCATAGTGTTCTAGATTTTGGTCTAAAATCTGAACTATCTCTGGCGTTGCTCCTTTCTGTGGACCGTAGACATGTGCTGCACCATGCGGCCCCGTCAGTGGATTATCGACATCGCAAGCCACGACTACTTCGGTTTCGTTCATACGTGGATCTATTTCGGTGATGTCGATTTCAGCCAGATCTGCGAGCCCTTGCCCACCTGTTTCAATTGACTTACCGTCTGATGTCTTGAGGCTAGCGCCAAGTGCCATTGCGACTCCAGCACCACCATCGTTGGTGGCACTACCACCGAGGCCAATTAGAAGCCGCCGACAGCCGTGGTCCAGCGCTGATTGAATTAACTGACCTGTGCCGTAAGTCGTCGCCACCATCGGGTTTCGCAGTTCTTCCGCCACCAGCGTCAGGCCAGAGGCGGCCGACATCTCGATTACGGCTGTAACACCATCCCCTAGAATCCCATACTCAGCAGAGATTTCGTCGCCAAGCGGATTTTGCACATATGCTGATCGCGTCTTGCCTCCGGTCGCAGATACAAGTGCTTCAACAGTACCCTCTCCACCGTCAGCCATCGGAACGATCTCGATTCGAGCCCCAGGAAAGACTTGTTGAAATCCAATCGCCAAGGCTTCTGCAACCTCCACAGCTGTCGCTGACCCTTTGAAAGAATCTGGGGCAATTACGACTTTCACCTTCGATTTATCCTAGTTTTAGACCCCTTGGTATCAGGTATAATTAGCGGATTATGGCTTTTTGGACAACTTGATGGCTAATCGCTATCCAACTGTACTTCTATTTGGTGCTCCGGGAGTTGGTAAAGGAACACAAGGAAACATTCTCGGTTCTATTCCTGGGCTTTTTCACCTTTCGTGTGGTGATATATTCCGGATGCTTGATGTCGATTCAGAACTCGGCCGGGTTTTCTATGAGCATTCGTCTAGAGGTGAGCTTGTGCCCGACGATATTACCGTCCAATTTTGGCAACAGAACATCCATGCCCGAACCGTTCTAGGCCTTTATAAACCGCAAAAGGACCTACTAATTCTCGACGGCATTCCACGAAATCTGAATCAGGCCCAACGAATTGACACACACATCCAGGTCTTAAAGATCATTCATCTTATAAGTAAAGACGAGGATGCAATGATTCAACGGATTCGGCAACGAGCACTCAAAGAAAACCGCGTTGATGATGCAAAAGATGATATTATTCGTCGAAGATGGGAAATTTATCGCACTGATACGCGACCCGTTTTGGAACACTATTCGGAACGATTAGTCGAAAAAGTAGATGCGGTCGCTAGCCATGTCGAAGTTCTGTCCGACATTATGCAAATTATCATTCCCGTTGTGAATCAGTACTTCTCTAGTTCAGGGCAGAACTGACAATCCGCTGTTGACGTTCTAACTGTAATTTCTCTTTCGGCATCTGAATTAGCTCCCGGATCATTTGGATCGCTTCTGATTTGTCCGTGACGATTCCGTCGGCCAAAATCTTTGCATAAGCACCTAATTTAGCCTTTTGTCCAACGATCACGATCGGTGTTGGATGATCCATAACCTGATTGACCCACAACTGGATGGCGACCCTCCTCTCAATAGAGGCCTGTTGAACCTGGTGCGCCAACCGATCAATCAAATGCCCAGATAGTAGCGTGGCCCGGCCGGTTTGAGTTGAGATCTGGAGTAAACGCTGAAGTCTCCTGACGCTGGATGGATCAATCTCTTCTGATTTCTCATGGACTTCCGCCCAGATAATTTTTTCTGAACCAAGCCATGCTAATCCGCCGACGATCGCATTACCAATCCACTCCGTCCGGTCACCAAACAACTCGATTAGTGTGCCTGCGCTTGCGAAATCTTGGAACTTCATGCTATATATCTATACTATCTGCTCACATAAAAAAAGCAGGGGGCCTACGGATGGCGACTCCCTGCTTTCTTATCACTTCGTAGTGTCAGTCTAGCTAGTTAGCTCCGCCGAGTGCATTGACTGCGAACCATGCAATTCCACCCGCTAAAGCTGTTATTACGACAATCGTTTTCTTTTTTCTTCCTTCTTCTTTCTTTAGTGCTAGTTCTTCTGCAGACAGGATACCTTGTTGATGAAGTTCTTCTAACTTCTCGTCTGTATCTAGCCCATTCTCCGATAAACTGATTAAAAACTCTTCGTCTGATACTGTTCCATCGTCACGGCTACTGACCAACTGTTCCAGCGTTTCGTCTTCTTCAGTGCTATCGCTAATCGTAACCACTGCATCTCTTTGCCCTTCTAAACCTTGAACTTTTTCAGTCAATGAGGTAATACGATCCTCTGTCGATTTGAGTTTTTCGAGTAACGATTCGTTCCCAGCAACTAATTTACTTACCGACTTGTGGGAATCACTTAGCTTACCCTCAAGAGTCGCGACGGCCTCTGTAACTTCTTCGATCTCTTCGCCGGCATCATCCAGTATTCCACCCGCGACGTTTTTTATATCTGATTTCAGTTCATCCAGACTTTTACTTAACCCACCAATAGCATCTAATTCTTCGACCGCATCGGCCAATTCTTTTTTAAAGGCCTGACTCTGTGCTTTCAGTTGACGGATTTGGGCTTCCAAATCAGAAATTTGCTGCCCTTGGCCCGTGCGCTCATCCTCTGCTTTTGCCAATTGTGCCTTAATCTGATCAATTTCTTCTTTGGATAGGAGGCCCTTTTCTTCGACCGCTTTCACGATCGCCTGAGCAGGCATGTTGAAGCTGGTTGGAATCCGCAACTCTTCTCCTGGATAAATCAGGTGAGGGTCAGTAAAATCATTGTGTCTTCTAAACTCTTTCCATAGAGCAGGATCAGTTAGGTATTCCTGCGCTAAATCCCATAAGGTATCACCTTTTTGAATGGTGATTAGCTTCGTGTTCCCATTTTGAGATTTAGGTGAAATTGTTGCCGAAAAAGCGGTTATCACCGGTGCAACAATCAACAGCAGACAAAAAATGACACTGAGGCCTCTCAATCGAGGTCGAGAGTGAAATTTTTTCATGTTCATTAGGAATACTCCTTAAACAAGGTTCTTATTACTAGTAGCTGTAGGACAAGGAGACATAGTGGGTATTAGCATCACCAACGACATCAAAGTCTGTGCTATCAACTGGTTTGATCGCATAGTTAACATCGAAATTTGCGACATTAACACCAAATCCAACGTATAAACTGGTTCGGTTGGCGCTTCTTTGTGTGCCACCACGAATGGCAAACATATTGGCCAAAATATATTCAAGGCCGAGCTTGACGGCGGTTGTACTCTCTTCAATATTGGCAAACTCTGTTCCTAGGTCCAATGCAACCGTGACCGCATTTTTCCCACCATAACGGAAAGCAACTCCCAGGTCTAAGGCTGATGCCGTAGAGCCACCTAAGTTTTTGAGAGTCGCACCATAGAAGACCGTATTGGAATACAGTTTCCCTAAAACACCCAGATCCAATCCACCAAGTCCTGTCTGTCGGCTATCGCTATCGAGACCAAACTTATCCGAGATCACCCGTAAGGAGACACCTAGATTCACCTGTTCCAGCGCGTGACCGTAAGAGAGTGTATACGCACCTGAACCGTAGGGGAAGGTTCCTTTTTCCTCCCCTGCGTTTGTAACCTCTTTAATCCCAGCGACTTCAAAACTGGTTATCGCCAAGCCGATTGTACTTTGTGGGGTCAAGTTTTTGGCCACTCCCACAAAACTATGATTGCGGTCAAAGGACAATCTCTGTGTTGCTAGCGTAAAGGCGAGACCATCCACGTTCGTCAATCCGGCCGGATTCAACACCGCCGAACTTGCACCATCTGCGACGGCCGTAGATGCGCCTGCCATCCCCACAGACCGTGCACCAGCACCAAACCGAAGATATGGAGCGGAATCCACATCCGCCAAGCATACAGAGGTGACGAAAAGTAAAAACCAAACTATTGTGTATGGAACTGTTTTTTGAAACATCTAATTCTCCTGTACGATGTGAGAAAAGTGCAACCCCCGCCACACTTCACTCATCATGCACCTAATATTATCGAGGGCGGGTAAGTGCCAGTTTCAGGAGACGATACTCGGTTCCGAGATCGCTGGTTACCGTAACCTGGCAGAAGTATACGCCACGGGCAAGCGAGTGGCCATCTTCTGTGTTCCCATCCCAAACTTTCTTGTACTGTTCGCCCGTTTCTACTGTCTTTGCCGACTCCAGCGTTCTGACCAGACGCATCGACACATCGAAGATTTCGATGGTTACTTTCGCCTGTCTTGAAGCACTGAAAGCAATAGTCGTTCTCTCATTAAACGGATTTGGGTAGTTCAACGCATTGAGTACGACCGTTGCGGCATCGTCTGGACTTTCGATAATGAAGGTCCATTCGATGGTCGCTTTATTCGGTGTTGGTATTGCTGTATCGGAGACCTCGACTTTGACTGTGTGTCGGCCAAAACTGAGATCGCCTTTCGGTGTATATGTCACCTGATCCGCTGTTGCCGATTGCGGGGTAATCAATGCACCATTGACAGACATTTTTACCGACTTGGTATCAACTCCGGAAATAGCGTCATTGTACTTAGCCGAAATGACAGGTCGACGTGTCTCCCTGACCGGTAACTCACCTGTCGGCGAAACAATGTCAATTACCGGTGGAACGGTATCGAACTCAACGGTAAAGGTCCAGCGAGCCTGACTTTCGTTTCCGTTTTCGTCAGACACCTTGGCGGTCACTGTGTATGTGTCCGCACTCAACGCACTGCTGGGCTTGAATTCGGCCGAATCACCGCCTCCACTCGACTTTGTTCGGCCTGATACGGCTTTACCGCTACTGTTTTTCAAGCTAACCTCAATCGAATCCACACCAGACAGATCGTCTGTTGCCGATACGGAGATGATTGGTTTTTCCAATCTGATGGTACCCTGTGGATCGGTCACCGTAATTTGGGGTGGTGTATTATCTTGCTCCACAGTAAACGTCCAGGAGTGAGAACTTTTACCGCCAATACTCTCCGCTGTAACGGTGGCAGTGTGTGTTCCATCATCCAAGCCAGAAATGTTGAGACTAACTGCGCTATCCTTTAATGTCGCTTTGGTGACTTCTCCATCGACCGCAATCGTGACCGTCGTCACTTCGGATCGGTCTTCACTAACGACTGCATTTACATTAGCCGAATCGCTCCGAATTACGCCCTGCGGGGCCACGCTGGAGATAACAGGTGGAGTTCCATCGACCTCAAACGTCCACTCGAGGAGTGAAGTACCACCCGCACTTGTAGCTCGGATTTCAGCCGTATGTCGTCCAGTCTTAAGCCCTGAAACTTTAACAAAGGCCAGGCCATCAGATATTTTGGCGCTTTTGGCACTACCATCGAGCTTAATGGCAACCTTGGAAACTTTGGATTTCTCGTCGGTTACATTGGCTGATATGACGACATCTTTTCCGCCTAGGTCTCCGACAATCGACTGTGGAGATGGTTGCGGATTAGAAATAATAGGAGCGGTTGTATCTACGTCGACACTAAAAGTCCAGGTGTAAGTCGTCGTTAAACCGGCCCCGTTTGTTACTTCAGCTTTGGCCTGGTGTTGGCCGGAGGTCAAGCCTTTTAGAGCTAGGGTTGTGCCTTCGCTGGCCTTGCCACTATCAACCGATAACAGTACTTTGGCTACATCTGATTGTTCGTCGCTTGCNAACACNGTCAGGGTAACGTCTTGAGAAAGAACCATCCCCTGCGGACTAGCTGCAGAGATTACTGGTGGTGTAGTATCTTTGGCCTGAACAGCGAAAGACCATTCGTAGGTTGTTTCCAAACCATCACCGTTGGTGANTAGGACAACGACCTGATGCGTCCCATCTGCCANATTCTTCACACTTTGCGATGAGCCTTCACCTAGATCTTTACTATCGAGTGTCAGGTTAACCCCTGCAATACCAGATTGCTCATCTGAGGCTAGAACGGAAATCGTCACATTGGAAGTTGTGATGACACCTTGNGGGCTGGCTTGCGCTAAGATTGGCGGTGTCGTATCCGGTTGTTTGGTGCCCTCAACTACAAAATCCACAGAAGTTGTGCCAACATGTCCGACTTTATCCGTTACACTGACTATAACTTGATATGCCCCACCGTCTAATGGTGTTTCGCGGGTAAAGACTAACCGTTTGTCGTTGATTTTTAACAGATTACTATCCAATTCCACTAGCACAACATCTGGTGTAATATGGTGCAGATCAAGCTTCACACTGTCCACGTCAACGCCGGTTCCAATTGCCCCATCATTATAGGCGACATACAGCGTCGGTAAAGGACTCACCTCAAGTCCGGCAGTTGGTGATAGTACTGTAATCGCAGGAGCGGTCAAGTCGATGTTAAGCGGTGGTAGTGGGAAACTGACTGAACCGTTTTTCTTTTTTACGACGCCTTCCAGGTTTTCGAGCGTTCCTTCCGGGAAGTTAGAGCTATCCAGCGACACGGCAAAGGTTCTTACCGTTTCGCTTTCAGCAGAACGATAGGCCTGAACCACTTCGATTGTTAGTAAGCCGAGCTCTCTGGCCGATTTCCCGTCGATCAGTACGTCAATTTCTGCTGCACTGACACCATCCAGCGTTAAGGTAAAGGCAAATTCCGTTGCCACGGGTAATCCNGCCGGGAATGCAGCGACCACTTCGGCTATACTCAATTCGCCTATGGCGATCGGTGNTGTTTCTNCTTCGATAAATGGGGAGGTGAAGTTTTCGATGCGAACGACGATACTTGAGTCATCTGTTTCTTCTTCACTATTCCCGGCCTCGTCGACAGCTAGAACTTGCAAGGTATGNGANCCGTTCTCAACCAGTTGNAGATNTAACGCCACCTCATAAATCCCATATCCTATCATTTTTTCATCTGGAANCAGAGGGACCATTAGATTACCGTCGACAAACAGGTTAACCGAAGCAAAGGTAACCGGATCGGCTGTTATTTCAGCCCTAACCGATAAGACGGGAGACTCGACCCCCTCAGCCAGCAATCCNCCCGCAACATAAACACCATCTACGGCTTCTAGTAGATTGTAAGCATCTGAAAGGCTGAGAATCCTAGATGTACTTCTGGGCCCAACATCGTCGACGTTATCGACAGATAATGACGGTATCATGCTCGACGTATAGTTTGTTCCTTTCGCGTCAGTTAGAATGGCTTGAATAAGATAAGGGTTATCATCCAGAGACACATCGTGTGCACCTGGACTGTCGGCGCTAATAGTGTCGTCCAGTGTCAGCGTATCCAGACTAACAGACCACTTATTCTGCCTTCCATCAAGAACTGGNTCGGTAACCTTTGCTAGTGTTTTCCACTCCGTTTCGTCAGTGCGACGAATTTGGAGCTCAACAGAAGTAGTCGCTGGAACCGTTCTGGCCGGAGTGGCTGCATAGATGGTTACAACCCCTTTGGTCCCACCACTATCGATACTGGTTTCGGCCACCCCGATCTGTATAGCGAGTATATCTGGTATTGCTGGATATAATCCCTCACTCAACTTCAAATTAACGGTTTGGGTGTCTGAAAGACCAAGTGCGTTAGTCGTAGTAACATTAAGCGTGATCGCATTTCCAGCCGCTAACAACTCATCGTAATTATCGATGGTATAGGCGAAATCAAACTCACTATCGGCTCCCGCTGAGGCTAAGGCCTCTGCCTCTACAGATGCGATTTCGGTATCGCCCAAGCTGACAATGNCAGACGTCAATGGGTGAACTGTCCGCTTGCTAACCCGCAGTTTGATGGCCAGATCCAGGGTATCCTCGAAAATGGTATCNTGTCCCTCTCGTTCTCCGATCAGCAACTCGGTAACTTTGATGGTATCAGCTTCCGGTGCAGCGATCCGGATCTGGGTCGCCGGTGCATTGGCACTAAAGTTAAGAATTCTGTCTACACCAATGGCACGAACTAGATAGTCGCCAGGTTCAACAACACTGAGTGCCATATCCATTTGATGTGGCGGACTAACTGAGGCCGGGGCCGTATCCAATTGGCCCAGAATTCCCTCGAGTCCAAGCCCCGGTAACAGGCCAGTNAGCAATTGACTGGCACCGNGACGATCATCGGATTTGGGAACGGGTAAAGAGAACCAGNTACTGGTTGGGTCATCGTNGTTTCGCTTCATATAATACAGGTAACCCACAAGGTCTGATTGAGAACTTATCGGCTTACTGTGCAGGTTTAGAATACCCATACTCCCCGGTTTGATCGCTGAAGCGACATGTACGCCATCACTGGTTATATAGTGNCCAGCATTTTCGCCCACAACGGGTTCAAGCGTAGATATCGGCGCAGTTCGATCCAAAACGAATCCTTTTGGACTCAACCGGTCAAGTGTATTTCCTGTACTGTCGTAAGCGGAGGCTCCCAGCTGATACTCGCCATCAGCATTGGCAGCGAAGTCAATTTTAGTCACCCACAGGGTTTCATCGCTTTNAATCCTNGGTGTGGCAAAGAGCGAAACCAATTTTGGATCCAGCGTTGCCAAAATATCTTCGTATAGGGCGGTTGCATTTTTGGTCAAAATACTGACCAATTTATCCTGATCGGCGGGAGCAATCTCCAATGAAACGCCACCNCCGCCGACGATACCGCCAACGAGTGGATCTAGAATTGGCCCCATCGCATCCTGAGCCTCTTCGGTCAGCAACTGCTCAATCAGGCCTCGGTCGTCGAGTTGCATATTTCGCAGGTCAGGCATTACCCATTGAGAAATATTATTTATAGAACCACCAGCCAATTTAATAGATATAGGATTGGCAAACTCGACTTCGAAATAGTAATAGTAGATCTTAGCCGGTTCTATATTAATGGCCGTCTCCCAAGTAAATTGGTCGCCAATCTGACGGGGTTGCATGGCNGCACTACCAGAATATTCAGCAGNGGTTGGTGGNGCAACTAAACGATTGTAGGCTACTGGCCCAACCAAGCGGTTGAGAGAACCACCACCGAGTAGCGCACTTAAATCCATGCCGCCTGCCAAACTGGCTAAATTGGACACATCATCCAAGGTATTCAGGTTCTTCTCTAGATCGAACACCTGCGCTTTTAATTCTTCTGGAACCGTCTCTGCTGTCGTGACTTCGACCAGGAAATCTTGGACGCTTTCCTTAACTGCTTCAATCTGTTTGGGATCCTCTAGTAAGGCCTGAACATCACCACCTGAAGCGGCAGCGGTTAATGAATCTAACTGACTGGTAATATCGCTTAATTGATNCTGAAGAGCCGCGGGCAACTCAACNNCGGCCAAATTACCTAGCACCTCTGTGGCGTTATCACTAATGTCGGCAACATCTTCCAGGACTTGGTCAACCTTCTCTTGAATTTGTTCTTCCAGTGTTTTCGGCCCTTCATCCGCTGTCGGTTCTGGCAGATCTTTTTCCGCATAACGGAGTGTGACACCGGCAAACATTTGGCCGTTGTTACCACCGGGATAAACCGGCAAGAAGGCCGCCGCCAACTCTTCGTCGAACTGGAAGGTATGAGGAAAAGTTCCTCCCGCCATCACCTTTTCAGCTTCAGAGGTGGTCGACTGTGGCCCGTTTAGTTCGAACTCGACCTTGGCCACCTCTGGATTTGGGATAGATAGATACAGATCTAGCTTATCACTGGTAACAAAAGGTGTAAGCCCCATATTGAGTTCGCCCAGACCATCCAAAAGGCCAGACAGCGGGGCAGGCACNACACCGTTACCGAAGTTTTCCAAATCTTTATTTTCTGGATCGGCAAAAACGAGTGGTAACTCAGGACTAAGTAGTACTTGCGTTGGTAATAATCCACCCGGCACCANACTGTTTAGCAAACCGGTCATCTGGACTCGCAAACCGGGGTCATTGCGAACTAGCTTCATCAGTTCGCCTTGTAGCAATTGACCCACACTGGTCTTCTCAATTGCCCTAGCGACCAGTCTATCGATGAAGTCACGATACTGGCCGGAGTTGATCGACAGTCCACCCAATCGCATGGGGATCAGATCGATTTCAACGATTCGCGTTGGGGTTTCAAAGGCACGAAGAATNGTCTGACGNGGTAATTCACCCTCGATCTGCGTCACTAGCACNATTTCATCGNNCACCACAGGNTTAGTNGCCAAATCGACAAACCGGACCCGGTATTTCCCATTGGCCTCGGCGGTGGTTGTAACCTGTNCTTGCGGCGCGGTGGCAATGATAGTCGCACCGATAGCCGCTTCACCATTTTTATCGAGTACTGACCCTTGAATGGTATAAGTGGAAGTTCTATCGATGGTGATCTTTGTGGCTNCNCCCGTTTTGTTTTCCAGATCTGCGGCGGTCAGTTCATAAGAACCTATGCCGTAAGCCAGACTCGGATTGGCAGCGCTTAAAACCTGAATCTCGAACACATCGCCTACTACAAACTTCTCGGTTTCGGTCGTAGTAAATTGCACCATGTAACCACCACCTTGTGCATTAGCCTGAACCGTTTGACCTGAACCGGTATTCACAACTCTGACTACAACGGCTGAATCAGTTTNTAGCAATTTCCCATCGGCTTCAGCAATCGNCCCTGACAAATTAAACCCGCTGAACTCAACATCNATGATTGCCACTTTGTCAATGACCTGTTTGGTGGTTAGCCTGACATTAACGTTAGAGATGTCCCCCGTCGAGGCTTGCGACAACTGTAATTTAAGCAGATCGCCGTTTTCAGCTACTATTCCCAACAGATTCACAAAAGAAACTGAATAACTACCATTAGCTTCAGTGTTAACTTGTTGGGTGGCCTCCCGCAAGGTGGCTACGACCTTCACATCTGACCCGACGGGATTGCCATCTTCAGCGGTGACTTGACCGGTCACTGTCAACAACTCGGTCGTCGCTCCAATGTCGGTGGGAACATCCGCATTAGCGGCTCCAACAGAAACCTCAGCAGTGGCTAGAATGCGAGTTATACTTCCACGTTGACCGCTGTCATCGGTTACGGCAATCGACACCTCACTGCCCGTTTGGACGGCTGTATTAACCTTGATGCTATAGCTGCCATCGGCGGCTGTGGTCGTGGTTTTGGTCGCCACACCAATNGCAGCGGTAACCGTCAGCCCGGCAGGGGCTAGAATTTCCCCCCCCTCGCGATAGACACTNCCCGAGAGTTCGATGGTCGCATTTCGAGCCNGGAAAGGTGTTTCCAGATTGGTGTTGACCTGTCCTTCCAGTGCTTCTTTAGAAGTAACCACATGTGTTTGTGTATAGACTGTGTCGTNGACATCGGTAGCACTAATTTCTAGTTGGTCGCCAGTTTCAGCCACAATGCTAAGCGGGTCGAAGAAGGTGGCAGCAAAAGAGCCATCCGCTTCTGTGGTGGTGCTGCTACTNCCACTTCGGCCAGTGGCTGTGTTTGTGATTTCTATCTTTAAACCCGACCCTACCAACGTGACTCCATCCTCCAACAGAACCGAGCCACTAATAGCCAGAACATTGGTCGCTTGTTTCAAATCNGTTATCACATCGACGGCAATTTGGCCGCCAATCACCTGGGCGACGGTCAAGCGATCACTATCGGATCCACGATCTTTAGCTCCATCATTCACCGTAACCACAACTTCAGAATCCGTTTCGGCTATCGCAGTGGTGCCATCACCTAAGGTAACGCTATAAGATCCAGTACCGTCGGTTGTACCGCTACCCTCCGCTTCACCAACTGAAATGGTGACCGTTAGACCTGAACGAGCCTTGACTTCACCTCCAACCAGGTATGTTTGTCCACTGACGATCAGGCTGTTTGTTCGCGCCGGAAGGTCTGTCTCGAGGTTGATCTCTGCTTTTCCCGCCTTAACTTCTGCTGCCGTCAACGAATGGGTCGATTGGAATGTCTCCTCCAGCGAATCTGTAACCGTGATCTCGAGTTGGTTCCCGGACTCAGCTACAATTCTCAATGGATCGAAGAAAGTGACACTGTAATTTCCACTAGCGTCCACGGTCACTGACTGTTGGCCTGTAATTCCCGTATTCCCAACTACCACTTTTAGGCCTGCTGGTGCTATCA
>PACG01000105.1 GCA_002699335.1 Candidatus Poribacteria bacterium | reverse complement strand
CCGGGGTCATACTGGCACCGACACATCAAACATGAGCAGACAATCAAACCACGAAGAGAGGACACACAAGCCGGAGGGGGCCATGCGGAGTTTTCGCAGGCGATCGAACACAAGTTCGTCGATGTAGTTGTTCGCCGGCGGATCAGGCCAACTGAATCCTTCGGCCGTCGGCAGCACGATCGTTTCCACCCCTGCTGTAAATCGGCTGAATCGTGCAAATACATGGGTATCACCCGCACCCTTGGCGATAACGTACCCATGTTCGTCGATTTCGGCCACGGTGGAATTGTTGCTGTGAAAACGTGCCAGGGCAGTGACATCGTGTCGCGANCCGTTACTGTATAACGCNGTCACCTGCACGGCACCCTTCTCGCCATGTTCTTCGAAGACGANCTGTTCGGTCGAAAGCTCAATGCCCANTGTGTCCGGCACATNACCTGTATCATCCGGTGCGCCCGCGGCGATCCAGCANNGNATCNTCCGGTAGTGTTCGCTGTCCTTCTTGAAAAGTTCTCCGCCTGTGTGGGGAACTGCTCCGATGGCTTTCTTCAACAACAGGCTTTGCTCGGGAACAGCGTAATTGATGCGTCTTCCGACCATCTCATTGACGATTCGATAGTAATCACCTTTGGGGTCATAGCCGAACAACGAAAGCATGAATCCGTCCATGCCGCGCGCGGATCCGTGGCATGTTCCGGCGTTGCATCCCGCTCGGAAGAAGATGGGCATTATGTCACGGCGGAAACTGGCAGCTTCTTCTGCCCCGTGTAGGAGCGGAGTAGTAAGGAGGAGGATCGCTATGAATACGGTTCTCATTGCTCCGCTCCTTGCGCAGCTCGAAATGCCGGATCAATTCGTAGAGTTCCTTTCCCGGCNCGTTGAACGATCTGCGCTCCACTCGAGNTNACGATAACCTCACAGCTTAAGCCGGTGACACGGCCGAGCAGNGCCTCGTGGGTNGCTTCCAGTTCGAAGGCCACCTCTTTGCTGGTAGATGTCAAAATGGGCAGTGGTTCAATCACTTTCAGTCCTTTGGGCAGACCAAGTAGCCTCGCCGTGGCCTTGCCTTTGAATGGCGTCAACTGGTGGGCGCGCCAGGNGTATTTCTTCCGTTCACCACGGCGAATGCTTTCGGGTTGGGNGGTAAGCTGCAGATAAGGATCGGCAACTTCCAGGTTGACGATATCCGACGACACGTGGATGTGACCCGTACCCAACCACGGGGTCAGTGTCCCATGGACGTTGTTGCCGATGATCACGAACGGTTGTCTGCCCTTGACAGCAGAACCACCGACCGACAGTTTCAGGATCGCCGAATCCTCGTTCGGCGGGATGGTCGTGATGGGCTGGGGCGAGATGCCCGAACCGACAAACCCGACCGCGATCTGCACCTCGCCCTTGAACCCATCGCGCCGCCGGATGCGAACCGGAATNCCGGCCTCACTGTTCCGCACGATCGGCGCGGAGAGCACACCGATCTCGATGCTGAATGGTGCGGGAGCGGTCACGCCCACGACATAGCGATCGACCTGGACGTAGTGCAGCGAATTGCCGCCCGAGTGGTTGATAAAAGGAACGTTTTGCTGCGATCGTGACACGAGGCTCTGTCCTGTTTCCACCGGCCGCGCTTCCAACGTAAACNTTGAGCCAACAAGCGGTGCGTCCGGCTCGGCGACGAGTTGCACCGGCCAGAGCTTCGTTCCGGGCTTCACCCGAGGAGATATCAAGCGAACGCCCTTCGGCAGNCCGCGGGCCACGATGTCGAACTCGCCATTGAGATTCCTGAACTGCCCGTCTTGCAGTGTCACGTTGATCGTCCAGCGGCCTCCGCGCGGAACGGCAAAGCCGGAAAAGCGCATGCTCTCCACCCAGTCATTCGACCGGCTACGAAGCACGGTTTGAAACACGGTCGGCAAGGCTTCGATCTCGATGCGATAAACGCCAGTCGGACCGCCCACGTCGCTGGAGTCGTAGATTTCGATCAGATAATCGCCCGTCTTCTTCGGCCGCCACACCACAGATGGATCCAGCACTTCCCGGCGGCCGCCCCCGCCACGATAGGATGTGCCGAACATATCGCGCTCATCCAGCTTTGCGTCATCCTTCTCCACCTCCGGGTCGCCAAGCGCNCCGTCCTTTCCGATCGGTCGAATGATCAATCGCGGATCAATCGGGGATCCCAACGAAGCGGAATAGACGCGCACCCGCCATTCCTGTCCCTGCTTGACCAAAACGCGAAACGAATCTGTATCGCTAGCGTTGTCGATGATCCCGTTCAACGCCACGGGAAGCGCTGGAATATTGGCGGGTTCATCCGATTTGGATTCGAAGGCGTTCGGAAAGGCGCTGGAGCACAAGATGACCGCCGAAGGTGCGCCGCCAAAGTAATCGAATTCGCCCGTCTTATCGGGAACTCGCAGTGTCTCCGTGAAAGCGCCCTTGGCATCACCGATCATCCGGAACGACTGTTCACTGCCAGCCATNCCNCCCATCGGGTACNCGACCGTCGGCCTNCGGTTGTCTCCCACATGCAAAGCNTAGACCACCTCCCGCGTCGAATAGACCGAATGCTTCACTTCCAGAAAGACATGGCCCGTANAACGAGCGACCATGGANATAACCGGGTCTTGGATGTGAAAGGCGTTGTCGTCGTTGTNCGCNAGTTCGCGTCCNTTTGCGTCGAGNACNCGTANTGCCAGATCGAACTCGGAATCGCCGTAGTTNCGGTCGGCGATGCGCACGGCGTTCAGCTCGANTGAAAGCCGCNTGCNTGTTTNNACCGGCACGCGATAGAAATCCANGCCGTCCGCNCCCAGCGCNCCAAGTACGGTCACNCNGCNTTCGATNGGCATNGCCGTCNCCACTTTGTCATTNNCCTTCTTCGACTCNGAAACGATACGGAACGGCGTCACGTGAAANGTGCCGATCAGGGANAANTCNGTGGCNGTCANCAGNCGAAANGGGTNTTGNCCNGGNGGNCAGTCCGGCNCNATCTCAAACTTGCACGACACNGACGCNTCAATGTAGCCGCCATGAGCAAAGTTCAACCGGGAAGGCTTGGAACCGGGCATCAGGTCGAATGCCCTGATGCCCGGTTTGAAGAAGATGACCTCTCTCGGATTCTTCAGGGCTTCGGAGATCCCTTGCAGTTGCACCTCCACCGTCGTGCCCTGTTGTCCGAAACGGGGACGCACGTACTCTAGTCCTTTCGTCATCCGTTGCGCCCAGCCCAACACGGTTCCGAAGATGACGACAACCAGTAAAAGCAGTCGCAAATAATTCATCGTTCAGGAAACCAAACCCTGCACCAACTTCCCACCTTTGATGATCTCAATCGGGCGTGTGCCGAAAGCCAACAACTCCTTCGAGGCGTCGATGCCAAGTTGGTGATAGACAGTATGCAACAGGTTCTCCACCGGAACTGCGTCCCGGGCCGGTTCCGCGCCGGTAGCATCGCTAGCTCCGTAGAATTGGCCCCGGGTGAAACCGCCACCGGCGATGAGCATCGAATAGCAGCGTGCATGATGATCGCGACCGGCGTCCTTATTGATTTTGGGGGTGCGGCCGAATTCGCTGGTGACCCAGAAGATCGTCGTGTCGAGCAGCCCTCGTTGCTCCAGATCGGTGACCATCCCCGCAATCGCAGCATCCAGCGCGGGCATCTGATCCAGCGTGCTGCGCTTCACATCCACGTGACAGTCCCAAGAGCCGTAAGTCACTGTTACAAATCGCACGCCGGCTTCCACCAGGCGGCGTGCCACGATCAGTCGCTCGGCAAGTCCCTTCGGATGGTAGCGATTGTCCGGCCCTTTTAAACCCACCACGTCGCTGCCATAGAGTTCCTTCATCGCCGCCGATTCATTGTCCAACGAAAAGGCGGCCTGCGCCTTGGGCGAGGTCAGGAGCGCATACGCGTCCTGGTAAAACCCATCCATCGTGTTCAGCACGTTGGGATCGGACTCCAGCTTGCGGATGCGTTCCTCGATGATCTGACGCGCCGTTCGCCGCCGATCCAGACGTTCCATCGACACGTGATTGGGAATCTGGAAATCACGCACCTGGTAGCTTCGTCCGCCTGGATCCGAACCTAGTTCAAACGGTCCATACACACTGCTGAGAAAACCGGTTCCGCCCATGAAGCCGGTCTTCTTCGGAATCATGACATACGGCGGCATCTCCTTACGCTTGCCCAACTCATGTGACACCACCGAGCCCATTTGCGGGTAGTCGATGACCGCCGTCGGCGTGTAGCCTGTGAAGAGGTGATACGTCGCAATGCCATGATCCGGCACTTTGCCCACCACGCTGCGAATCACCGTGAGCTTGTCGGCCACCTTGGCCGTTCGCGGAAAATTGTCGCTCAGGTAATCCCCGGTCTCCGTCTTCGTCACCCCAAACTGCCCGCGAATCTCCACCGGTGCTTCCGGCTTGGGATCAAACGACTCCTGCTGCTGAAACCCACCCCCGAGGTGCAACTGAATTATACTCAACGCCTTCACCGCCCTCTTTTGTCCCTCCGTCGCCTGCACGCGAAGCAGGTCGCCAAGAGAGAGCCCAAGCCCTCCCAACACTCCGATTTGCAACGCTTTACGACGGGACATCGCATGAAAGGAAGGGCAACCATGGTGGTCGATCGAATTTTTCATATTTTTGAACTCTATGATCCTGCCCAATTATCCAAGGTTTCCGATTTTCAAACAACCCTTAAATGGCGTTACTACGAACTTTAATCACCATTTTAGGGTGTGTGATTAAACTACCCAGGTAGGGGTCGTATTCGCCGGCATGCCCATTATGATGGGAAAGAACCGGATCTTTTGATTGCCGCAAAGGTTGAATCCCAGCTAAAGCCCTAGTCATTTCTTGACAGACATGTTCAGTCATTATACCTGTAATATAAAGTAAAATGACTATCCTGGTCCAGTGTCTTTTTCTTCAGCCGTAAAATGGAAGGGATGGAAAATAGGTGGTAAGGTCATGGTAGATCCTGTCGTGCAACCCAAATGGCGACAACACGCGAAATACATGGTATGACGAGAAGGTTATTTAGTCAACACGGCTTCCATTCTAATAGACAAGCAATGCTAAGGAGATCAAGTGGGCTGATTGAAGCGTCAGATGGTGGCAGATTTTCTCGTTGTCAATCGGATGGATAGCATTATGGCAAACTTTTCAATTTGGTGTAAGCCTTTTAAGGTCTTTAGGCCATATAAAATGATTTCCCCGCCCTATCTTAGGCTAGATATATACCCACACTGTACCACCGATAGACAGTGACCAACCCAATCCTGTTACCTGGATGAAGGTATCATTTTATGGGCTCTTGTGCTCGCTGGAGATACGGCTCCGCTGCTGTGTTAAAGATTGGGGAGAATGTGGGAATGCATCCTACGACACAATCTGATGGTTGTCAAGTAAATGATCGATCCTATAACTGGGTAGGCAAGAGCTAAGCTAAGAGGAAACTAGCCTGATCAGAAAAGCGATGGCCAGTCGCGGCATTGTAGGTGTAAGCCCACTCAAAATGCGGAAACTTTTGGATTGTTTGCAGGTACAGCTTATGCTGACGTAAGCCAATCAAACATCACAGAACATACTGTCATTACTGAAATAGAGATAAGCAAACGATAACAACCCTCAACTGACCATACCAGGTGTAAAGCCCAGTCAGTGGAACTGCCAATTACTGAGGAGAAAAGGGGAGATAATCTAAGAGGGTGTCTAAAAGCTCTAAGTTGAGTTGATGGCAAGTCGCCTCAGCATGAGTTGTATCATGGCAATATAAATCATATTTTCACTTGAGACAACCAAATATTCATTGTCTTTACTCCATCGATGACACCGATCAAGCCCTGCAAATGTAGGTGCAACAATCCATCCTTTTGGGACTCCTTTAAATTCTTTGACATCATCCCAACCTTTCAGGGGCAGGAGGTGGATTGGCCGAATTACAAGGGGAACGAACAGCGGACCGGGTTTTCCGTAGCGGATGGGCCGATACACGGACGGACGGCCTGGAAGTTTCCGGTTGGTCTGGCATAGGAGTCAAAGCCTGTGGTCAATGGAGAGGCAATGTATCTCCACCGCCGGGGATGCGCAATATCATGTGGAAGCTCGCGCTGGATACCGGCCAGGTGCTCGATGTCACCAGACAGGTGGCGCGTATCAAGGGGGATCAGCTGTATAGCGTTTCCTATCTGGCATCGACGCCGGCTGTTCTGGAAGGCTACATTCTACTGCGCGAGATGGGCAGTCGGGGCAACAGAGGAGATACGAAGCACGTGGTCTACATCGACAAAAAACCGGAGAGATCGATGAGAAGATCTACGCCGGGCAAGTCGACTATAGAGCAGGACAAGCTCCATTTGCAGCGAGTGAAAAGTGCCTGATCGTTTCCTTCGGGGTGCAGGATATTGAGGGAACTTCACCCGTCTGCCAGCCGTTTAATCGGATCGTCTGTAAGGATGCGGTTACGGGTGGGCAGCTGTGGGGTTTCAACGGGGGGCCGACTTTTGCAGAGCCGGTGCTAGAAGAGAAGCACATTTTCATCAGCACGAGAGCGGGATATCTGTACTGTCTGAAGTCGGACGGTGGATACTGGCCGCCTTCCAGTGAGCGGATCTCTTGGGAGTTCAGGTAGTTTTCGGCCCCACTGGCCCATGAGGGAAAACTCTTTATCGATGGTGCGGATAAGAGTCTGTATTGTCTGCATGCCTCTTCCGGAGAGCTTCTGTTTCAGAGTGAGAGATCAGACTGAGTACGTTCTCGGCCCGTGGCGGGAGGAGGCTACATCTATGTCGCTTCGGTCGACGGGGTGGTCGCCAAAATCAACTGTCTGGATGCTCTCAGTGGAGAGCTGATATGGAAGCAGGATGTCGGCTGGGTATGGGTATCGGACGGTTTGGTCTTTATTCCCGGTGTCGACGGCTATGTGAACTGTCTGGATGCGGAGTCGGGGCATATATGTCTGGCGTTATCGCACTGAGCATTCCACCTGTAGCGAGCCGCTGGTAATCGGGGACCACGTCTTCTTCGGAGGCTGGGACCACTATCTCTACAAGTTCGATAAGCGGAGTGGGGAACTGGTCTGGAAATATCAGCTGAATGGAGAATCTGATTACGGTTCGCCGATCAGCGCTGAGAGGATGATCTTTCTACCGGTGGGCGGATCGACGTTCCGATATCTCAATCCGGAGTCGAAAGAGGTGATATGGACACCCGGGCTGGAGTCGAAGATCTTCAACGTTACTCCGGTCTACAACGATGGGAAGGTCTATATCTCTACTTTGAACAGTATTGGCCTGGGGGTATACCGGTCGCTGCTCAGGTGTTTGCCATTGATTCCGGCAATGGGGAGTTGCTCTGGACGTTTGATGGAGGCGGAGGACTAACCGGTCCGGTGGTCGGGAATAATGGTCGGGTTTACTTCGGGTCGACCGTCAACTCCTGTTTTTTCTGTGTCGATGCCAACGGGAACGGAGATGGAACGACGGATCTGCTCTGGGCGGTCAGGATGGGGAAACAAGACAGAGGAGTCGGTGCCGGCCATTTACAACGGGAAGGTGTATATACTGAACTCGGGAGGATATCTACAAGCAATCGAATGAGATACACGGACTATATTATTGTAACCCCAAACGCTCAACCTGTTCTTCAGGACAGTTGGCATTCTTCATGGCGTTGACCAGCATGTCCCACATGCGTTTCTCTGCTGCAGTGCCGCACTAGTTTACATTCTGAGGCATAAATTGGCTCCGCTCTACCAGGCAAAACTGAAAACTTTAACCTCGAAAATCAGACAGATAATCCAACTGGCTGAGACCAACAAAGCTCAGAAGCAAATGGCCCTTCGATACTACTGCCAGACTTTGCCCTTATTTGAGAAATTGACCGAAAGCCAGACAATCCTACTGTCGGTTTCTGCCACACAGTCATTGGCCGATCTAGCCTACCAAGAATTAGAAGAGCTGCCACCTTTTACCGACCAAGAACGAAATTAACGGCCACATACAACAGTTGGCTCTGCACTCGCTGGATAGTTTGGATGATGTGGCTGGAGCGATTATGTTTCAATTGGTTCAACCGTTTGACCCAGAGGGGAGACAGACCCTGGTGCAGCCATTTTTCTATCAGGATACACGGTTGACCGCTCAAATATCCCGTTATCTAAAACAGTTATTAGAATCCAAATTAGCAAACAGTATTCAACTAGGAAGCCAATTCCAAGCCAGATCGGTGCAATACACCAAGGAGATGGCTGTTTCGGTAGGGGCCGAATACATTATAAATGGTTCTTATTGGGAACAAGGAGAGAAAATCAATGTACTGGCTCTGTGCAGGCAACTTCAAACAGGTGAAGTTAAAGCCAGTGCCAATGTGGCGTTCAAGCATCGGATTCTAACAGAAAGTCAGTCACTCAAGCCGCAGAATTTTGAACAGGCCATGGCCCAACAGACGGCCTTTGCTCAACAAGTGATTGAAAGTAACCAGTTAAGATTAGAGGTCTGACGGATCGAGATAAAGATGCGTTATTATATAGCCAGGGTGAGTTAATGACAGTTTACTTGAAAAGCAACCAGCCCTGCCATGTCAGATTGCTGTACATCTTAGCCAACGGTCAGAAAACCGTATTGGTTGATAACTTAAAAATCAATATGGAAAGTATTAATAAAGCTATGGTCATTAATGAGTTATTAGATATCGTTTTTGAATGGAGCAGTCCCTTTGGGGCAGAAATGCTGATGCAGTTGGACGCAATAGACCATTTGATCTCCTAGAAGCAGAGAAGAGAATGGTTATTTGTTGGTCGAGGTTGATGAACCAAGCCAACTGGCCAGCCTAACTCGTGGAACAAGAGGTTTCAAAAGACGGAAACGAGAGGATCTGACGACTGAGCAAACAGAAGCCAAACTGATAATCACTACCGCGCCGTTCAATTTCTGAGCTCAGAAGTAGAAAATAATATCTGGTTTTTACTAGTTTAGTTATTGTTCACGATTTAATTTAAACTCTAATTGAAGGTGATAAATACTGCCAAGTATGCAAATAGTTACATGATACCAGCACGAGGGATATTCCTCTTCAGTCTAATTCACTGACTGAAAGGGAGCGTACCCTATAACGCTCTGGGATACGACAAAGTGGCCTTTAACAATCCTGTGTTTCAGAAACTCGTCTGTTGGGTAGGGTTAAATGGCTACTTCAGGTCTAAAACCGCAAGTCAGCAACGGGGTTGTTAAAGCAACTGCGGATCAGGTATTCAGGAAAAGATTGAACTCGCTGCACAGATCGGTTATGATGGGATTGAGTTGTGGGTTGCTGAGATATCGAAATGGGAACGTCGTCGTCTCAAAGTTTCGCCAGGCAGAGTTGAAGAAACTCGACGACCAATTTCGCTCTCCTATGAGGTGGCGGGCGTATCTCTATACAGACAGTTTGAATCTGGAGGTAAAAATGAAAGATACATCGCACGATGTGGGTTCTCATGAATCCTTGGGTTTCCAGGGGGCAAACATCCCGACCGAATTGATTGCTAGGCAACAAGAGCGCCCCCGCTCCTTAGTGGACCTTATCAAGTTGGACACAGTCAACCTTGAACTAGCGGCATGGTTAATGTCTCATGTTTCGCAGGGGGCTTCGTTTATCGTAGGTTCAGGCCCTGGTGGTATCGGCAAAACGACGACTATGCGCGCCTTACTCGGCTTCGCGCCTGGCAGCCGGCTTTTTGTCATAGCCCTGCCGGAGGAGATTTCTGGGATAAGCAGTGTTCCCAGTTGTGTTATATCTCATGAAGTTAGCGAACATCGTGTTCCGACTTACCTATGGCAGCAGGATCTGCGTGACTTTTTTGCCCTTTCGCAACAGGGACATATGTTGGTGAGCAACATGCACGCAAATCACATTGATGAAGTTCGCTCCCAGATCGTCGACACCAACGATGTTCCCGAAGATCAGTTTCGTGCGATCAATCTCTTCGTCTTCATATGGATCGAAGGTGGCGATCCTTCTGTCGGGCGTATCAAGGACTCTTCGTCGCGGCGCTTTATCAGCGAAGTGTTCTATTCCGATGGGATCGCTAAGCACGAATCCATATTCACCCCCGAGCGGGGACTATCGGCCCAGGCGCCACGCGATACGGCCTACGAAAATCTTTGCCGGACATTCCTGGAGGAAGGTTTGAATGGACTCTCTCCAGATATTCAGGAGGTGCGAAACCGCTTCCTGGAATGGGAAAAACAACATAAATAGCTTTGAGCTATCAGCTTCCAGAATTGGCGTCTGGACGAAGTTTCTGAAATTCGGAAGTTGAAAGAACCAATTTAGACTTACTTAGAAACTCGCCTTGAAGTTGAGCGTATGCGCTTATTGGCGATGTTCCTTTTCAAAAGTACACTAATTTTTGCCTGCGTTCACCGAGACGCGAAGAGAACGCATATCTCAGGGAGGATTATCAGATGGAGTACCGATCTCTTGGCCATTCGGGCGTTAAAGTTTCACCAATCTGTCTTGGCACAATGATGTTTGGCGGTCCTACAAACGAGGCAGATTCCATTCGGATTATCCAGCGCGCAATTGACGCGGGGATCAATTTCCTCGATACTGCCAACGTCTATAATCAAGGAGAATCTGAGCGCATTATTGGAAAAGCGATTCGTGCGGTTCGTGATGACGTCGTTATCGCAACAAAGGTGCGTGGCTCAATGGGAGACGGCGTGAACCAATCCGGGACAAGCCGCTATCATATTATGGCGCAAGTGGAGGAAAATCTCAAACGGCTTGACACAGACCGGATCGATCTCTACTACCTCCACAGCCCAGATCCAACAACGCCCATTGAGGAATCGCTTCGTGCCTTGGACGATTGTGTTCGGCAGGGAAAAGTCCGCTATATCGCCTGCTCAAACTTTCATGCTTGGAGGATCTGCGAGGCTCTAGGGGTGAGTGAACGCATGAATCTGGAGCGATTCGTCTGTGTACAACCCCTCTACAACATTGTCAATCGTGATATTGAAGTTGAGCTTCTGCCTTTTTGTCAGCAACACGGCGTGGGTGTCGTATCCTATAGCCCATTGGCACGTGGGGTGCTAGCCGGGAAATACCTGACCGGACAGACTCCACCTCCCGGTTCGCGGGCGGCACGTAATGATCGGCGTATTCAACAAGCTGAACTGAGAGATGAGAGTTACGAAGTAGCACAGAAACTCAAACCGTTGGCGGAAACCCACGGAAAGACGTTGACCCAATTTTCGTTGGCTTGGGTATTGGCAAATCCGCTGATAACTTCGGTCATTATCGGCCCTCGCACGATGGATCAGCTTGAGGACAATCTCGGTGGTCTTGATTGTACCATTGCGCTAGAAGATGAAGCGGCAATCGATGAACTCGTACCGCCGGGCGAACACACGGGGAAAGGCTACAATGATCCCCTGTATCCAGTAACGGGACGTCCCGTTGCATAACTCAACACAAATGTAAAGAAGCAGTGGTGCGGTACAGATTTGGGGGGGGAATCAGTCTCAAGGTACCAGAGCCAGGTTATGTCGGTTTTGTCCGGGTCAAGAATTCCCCAAAGGTAGGCAACGGACCTGCTCTGTAGATGTGATGACTTCCGATAATTTTCGGAATTGGACGGAAGCTGCGGAAGTTTTATGCGCTGATGAGCAGTTGCCCATGCCCGGAGGTGAGCCTGAGTGGCGTCCAGTCGTCGATTTTAATACCCCGGTGGCATGTATGCGCCGGAGTACCCAACGCATACATTCTACTGACAACCGCTTACTATCATTGGCGCGAAGATGCTTTTCCGTCCAACATTGATGTTTCTTGGGCAACCAGTAGGAACAGGGTCAACTGGTGGCAGCCCCTCCACCGCGAGCCTTTTCTACGCCTTGGACCAGATGATTCTGCTACATCTGGCATGGTCTTTGCCAATCCGTGGTCGATTCCTGTCGGTGGCGAAGACGAAATATGGATTTACTACGCAGGGATAGGAAGAGACCACCGCCAGGCACTGAAAGCCCGATCGCTACAGGTATCTTTTTGGCTCGCCTTTGCCACGATGAATTTATTCCGGCCGACGCCGGCTACGAAGGAGGCGAATTTACCGTTCCCGTTGTAACCTTCGATGGCAAGCGTCTGGAACTTAATATGGACGGCAGCGCGGGGGGTTGGGCGTTGGTAGGAATACTGTCGGAGAGCGACGAACCAATTGAGGGATACAAAATTGAACAGTGTGACACGATACGCGGTAACTCGGTGAAAAAGGCGGTCACCTGGCAGGGAAATTCCGACGTGTCAAAACTGACGGGCAAGCTTGTAAAACTGCATTTTGTCATACAATCTATGAAAATATTCGCTTTTCAGTTTGTTTGTAGAGTAGATATCAAATGAAAATTGAAGCTTAGAGAAGTCATTTGGAAGATACAGCTCATAGAGAAACTGAAGGTTGAACATGAAGTAATCTCCGAAGAAGTTGAGAGTGTTATCTTTGGGGAACCACACGTGTTAAAAGCATAAAGTGGATAAAAGTGAACCTGCAGGCACTGGCAGCAAATACTGGATTAGCAACACTAATAAGCGGCACAACTCTTCCTGTCGCTACTATTAGAAGTCTAAAGGCCGGTTGGCTGGTAAGGCTGAAGGCGTGGCCTGCAAGATGCGTGGTGGGTGAATGGTCCGAATCAGCATCACTTTATAGTATCACCAGTGCAATAGTTGATAATCCTGCCAACACGCTAGAATAGAGCAGATAACCCGACAACCGCACTACCAAATCAGCGTAAAGATACACTGATTCTTATATTTCCTCTTTATTGTCAGGTATGCCCGGGCTTATGTAGGTTGAAGGCTACCAGCCTGATGCAGTGGTGGTCTTTAGTCGAGGGTGGCAAACCTAAACTGATACCAGGCAATTAATAATTCCTCTTCAAACTGAAAGGCCTCCTCAGGGACAGAATAGGCCAGGGGTGCGGAAGCATTCAAAACGGCCCTGCGGCGTTCTCAAAAGGCATTCTAAGGTGATGCCATTAACTGTGGCTGAGGCTCATCAACTTTCCCACGGTGACGTTGGTTCTTTCCACGGCGTCCGTGGTCGCCGAGATCTTCACGCCCTTTTCTGCAAGTCTGGCCAGCCGTTCGACGATATCCTGATGCTCGTCCGCGACATCGCTCTTTGAGCCGACATCCGTCACGACATTGAACAACAGTGGCTTGTCCCCCTCACCCTTTCTGAAATGGGGATGACGAAAAGGTTTCTTCAGAGGAAGGAGCGGTTTACATGGACCGCTTCGAACAGCCTGGAGCTGATCCATGTAATAATAGTAAAAGGCGTCGCAGGGCGATGTCGCACCCGGATCGTCAAGAATGAGGGAGCGGATGTCGTGGTCATCGATGATGTGGTCTTGAGGCCCCCTTTCCTCCGGCCATACGGGCAAAAGTCGGCGGGATATCCATCGTTGTTGCGAGCTCATCGCAGACGGAATCTGCCGGGATCGTGCCCGGCGACCACATGATCGTGGGCATGCGAAAACCACCTTTCGATGTGGTGTAACCACGGCCATTCAGTGGAAGGTTGCTGCCTCGTGGAGGTTCTTGATATCGCCGTGCCAGCGGGACCCCGTTGTCCGATGTGAAGATGACCAGTGTCTTCTTGTCGATGCCAAAAGCGCAACGAGGATGATGGGTAATGTCGAACGCGAGACCGATCGCTGGGAGCGTTCGACTCAGATAGAAGACAAGGCACTTGCGGTCTTTGGTTTTGAAAACGACACTCAGGCAATGATCGTTTCCGACCTTACTTNAGATCGCTGGCAAGGTGCACGGATCTACGGATCGGAAGGCATGATCGAGATGAGCACAGATATCTGTACCTGATGAACGCTAAATCGGGAGGTTGGGCTCATCATAACCCCGATGGCGAGTTCTTCAAATACGGTTCAGCCGGCTTCGAGTGGCTCGAGGGTGGAGCCGGTCAGGCGCAGGAATTAGCGGCCTGGGCTTCAGGGCNTTCCGATGACCACCGAGGCAACGGCGAAAACGGCTACAAAGCATTAGAAATGATACACGCCGCCTACGAGTCGGCCCGGCTACATGTGCAGGTTCAGATGCCGATGAAGACCGTGGTGAATCCACTCGATCTGATGATCGCCGACGGTCACCGCCCATTCGTTATCCAGGAAAATGCGACATTCGCGCTAGCCGCCTCCGCGGAGAAAACCTCGGATCCGACAGCGATAATCCCTAGAAGCGTTGCGATACATTCTTCGACAATCAATTTGAAGGCTCAAATGCATAACCTCCGAATCGAAGCCCTTGCTTTTGAGTGCAATCTACAGGAGTTCCATCTGCTTATAGGCTTTGAGGATAGCGATCGTTNCACAGCACTACAGTTGGCCACAGTAACACCGAAGAGTGCAAAGTAATTTTCGATCGAGCCAGACCCTACACAAGTATAAAGGGCCTTTTAGGGGGTTAGGTCAAGCCGTATTGGTGTCTTATCGCAATGCTGGTAGCCTAAAGCGCGGGAAAGACGAAGTAAGCGGATTTAAATGCGTCGTCGATGTAGAGACAATAAGGGCAAACCAAAACTTAACCCAGAAGGAAAAGTTTGGAACGGAAACTAGCGTTCCTGTTAGGGATTAGCCACCAGAACAGCCTTTAGCCATTGTATCAATGACAGACCCTGTATCTCGGCAATTGCTGGTGTTCAGCTTGATAACGGGTAGGTAGCCAAGATGTGGTGTTGGTTGACTCCTGTGGTGGCATGTCCCAGTAGCTTACTCCCTGAGACCTAGTCGACTATAATTTGAGTGGTCCGGCAAAGACAGGAGAACTGAGTAGATTTAGGACAAGTTTAGGGCAAGGTGAAGACAAGATCGCATAGCTCAAAGAAAGCTGCCGAAGCAGAAAAAATGAAAAAAGTCCTAAGCTAAACAAGAAAAGAAAGGAGAGGTCCAATCATTAGAAGAGAGAAGAGAATTTATCCGTCAATGGCGAGTTGAAATAACGGAAGAAATTGCCGAGGGAATGCCGAAATGGAATGTCGAGCCAGAGCAACCATTTGTCATCAGCAGTATGGGGAAATTTATGGCTTTTCCTCTGGCGGCATCAACGGAGGATACATTGGATTTGCTAGCGCAATATTAGTTGGTTGGTTGATCAACCGTTAATCTTAGAAAGAGCTTTATTGTGATCTGAGCATCATATCGAAGCATAATTTTGGTGAGAATGTGTTCATCACCAAAAGGCGCACAAACGAATTCGTCTGTACTTGGTATAATTTACTATGTTTCGTCTAACTAATCGCTGGTAATGATGGATACATGATTATGACTAGCCCACGGCAATTGCCCACTCATTCGGTCCAATTTCCAATTATTTCCCTCATTCTCGCCTTTTCTTCTCAATCGCATTCTACGGTTGTCAGGGGGAAGATTCCGTCGGAAACTTATCTACTTTTGATGCTAACCAAACCCATCCCTCAAAAGTCGCTAGGGAAGACATTGTCATTTTTGACCTTGGTGGTAACGTTATTCCTGATCCGCACAACCTTAACCCGCGGGTGCCTTCTCCCACTGGTACCGGCATGAATCAGTGTGCATGGGAGCCTTTGTTTATTCTGAATTATGAAACAGGAAAAATCGAATCTTGGACTGGGGAAACTTTTACTTCCAACCAGAAACTCGATGTTTGGACACTATCAATTCGGCCTGGCGTTGAATGGTCAGATGGTGAAGCGTTTACGGCCGATGATGTCGTTTTCACCATTAACACCTTACTCAGCGACCGTACACAATCCTTAGAAGATGCCGCCAGCATGCAGCAGTGGGTTAAACGAGTTGAGAAGACTGGTCTGCTAACTGTCCAATTTGATTTGAAAGACCCAAACCCCCGTTTCAAATTGGACTATTTCTCGGTGCGGGTTGGTAGTAGTATGGTCATATATTACCCGAACATATTTGGGCCGACTAAGACCCGTCCACCTTCAAATTTTGCGACTCCAACAAAGGCTAGCCAATTGGTACAGGCGCCTACCGGCTGGTTAGTGCCAACGCGAATGAGTTTGTTTTTGATCGTCGCGACGATTGGTGGAGAGCTAAAACAGATTTTCGACCACTACCTCAGCCGAAACGGTTGATTTGGGTAACTGCAGGAGTGGAAGAAAATCGAGCCTTACAAGTGGTCAATAACCAACTCGATAGTATTACTGACATTACATTGGGCGTCTTCGAGAGTATCCGTACCCTCGACAGTTATCGGTCAACCACACCATTCCGCCTTGGGATAATCAAGCTAAGATGCAGTAGGCACTTAGCTTGATTATTGATCGCCAACAGGTAGTTAAAATTGCCTATGAAGACATGTCATTCCCCTCCAAAACGATTTTTGTGGAATATCCAGCTATGCAGCCATATATCAACGCCATTCGGGATTTTCGGATCTACCCCAAAGGTAATGTTTCTACTGGACAGCAATTGATTGAAGCCCAAGGTTGGCAACGTGGAAGCAATGGT
>PACG01000104.1 GCA_002699335.1 Candidatus Poribacteria bacterium | reverse complement strand
GATTATCTGCCATTCCGGATCACTCAGATCAGTGGGGTATTTTTTATCCAGACCCTGATTTTAGCCCAATATTTTTATTGCTGTTTCGTTTTTAGACACCCTCTTAGAGGTGACAATAGAGTTGAATGGCTCAAAATTGGCTCTGGTAAGTTAAAAGCTAAAACCTGGCATCATTTAGCAGGTATTTTTGATGGGAAGAACCTTAAATTTATCCTAGATGGAAAGTTAATAGGTTCAACTGCCATCAAACTAGCAGCGAAGGACACTTATATAGGAGCACATCCCAATCCGACTAATTGGTGGAACGGTATGATCGGTGAAGTAGCTGTTTTTGATGCCGTCCTGGCTGAAGAGGAAATCAATCACATCATTACTCGTGGTCTAGAAAACTGGCAACCCGTTGATCTCTCAGAGGAAATGGCGCCCCGGTGGGCCAAAATTAAATCCACACAGCAGATGCTTTACCGTCCTGCCTTTAGGGCGGAACGAACTATAGATTATCCGGTGCAAAAAGCGATATTTTAGCATAACATCGCTTTTTTTATTCGCCATTGGTATTATACTCATTCCGGATTTTGACCACACAGGAAACAGGACTTATAGTTGACTAACAGATCTACCCCCAAAAACGACACCCGTCTCTTTTCCATTCTAATCGGGATTGTTCTGATTCCGCTTAACAATCTCTGGTTGATGCGTGCAGCAACCTGGGGGTCTGGTTATCCAACTACCTTTTCCCTCTTTTTCAACGTTATTTTCCTGCTTTTCGTTATTACGGCCCTCAATCTTTTTATTCAGCACATATTTCCGCGTTCAGGCCTTAACTCTTCGGAATTGCTGATGGTCTATACGATGCTGTCCGTCGCTTCGGGGATTTGCGGTCTAGATATGATGCAGGTACTGATCACATTTGTGGGCGGAGTCAAGTGGATGGCAACTCCAGAAAACGAATGGCACGACCTATTCTTTCATCATATCCCCTATTGGTTAGTCGTTAGTGACCCAGGCGTTTTGATCGGATTTCACGAGGGAGATTCTAGTATATATCTGAAATCTCACATTCTCCCCTGGTTAACTCCGGTCCTGGTTTGGTCAGGGTTTATCACGATCTTAGCCTTGGTGATGTTATGCCTAACGGTGATTGTCCGGAAACAGTGGATTGAAGACGAAAAATTAAGCTATCCAATTATTCAGTTGCCGTTACACCTGACCCTAAAACCGCAGGCCTTTCTGACGAATAGGGTGATGTGGATTGGGTTTCTCTTAGCTGGAGGAATCGATTTGGTTAACGGCCTCCATTTCCTCTATCCATCGGTCCCAGGCTTTGGGGGGCAACTTTACGACTTACGCCCGTTTTTTACTACCTCGCCCTGGAATGCCATCGGATGGACGCCAATCCCGATCTTTCCCTATGCGGTGGGGTTGGCCTTCTTTATGCCGCTGGACCTCTCCTTTTCTTGCTGGTTCTTTTACCTGTTTTGGAAGGTGGAACGCATCCTCGGTAGTGCCTTGGGATTACGCAATGTCCCCAACTTCCCTTACATAGAAGCACAAACTTCTGGCGCCTATATCGGTTTATGCGTGTTGGCCTTTTGGTCGACACGGCGTCACCTGAAACAGATATTTTCACCGGTGTCCACCGGAGAGGGAAAAACTGAGACCAACTCTGGGCTAGAAAACATTAACGACAGATTGGCGCTGGTCGGAGTCATTATCGGTTTTGTTTTACTCGTTGCCTTTTCTGTCATTGCGGGCATGTCGATTTGGACAGCAGTTCTCTTTTTCGCCATCTACTTTACTTTATCAGTTGGGATTACCCGGATGCGGGCCGAACTCGGCTCACCTGTCCACGATCTGCATCGGGCAGGGACACATTATATGATGGTTAATACCCTCGGCTCACGTGCCTTTTCGCCTGGTGACCTAACCATGTTTTCATTTTATCAATTTTTCAACCGTGCCTATCGAGGCCATATAATGCCACACCAACTTGAAGGATTTAAGTTGGCAGAACGGAGTCAGATGCAGTTAAGGCGACTGTTTTGGGCAATTGTAATTGCGGCTGTTGTTGGCAGTACAACCGCTTTTTGGGCAGCCTTGGACGCTTTCTACCGCTTCGGTGTGTCCAATGTGGGCAAAGTTCCGGAATCTTTCGGACAACTACAAAGATGGCTTACTTTACCTTCCCCTATCGACTATGGTGCAGGGACAGGAATGGTGATTGGGCTCGCGTTGACGTTTCTGCTGGCTGTCTTGCGGATGAACCTGTTTTGGTGGCCCCTCCATCCGGCTGGTTACGCGGTTTCCAGTAACTGGTCCATCAATCTATTCTGGTTCTCGATCTTCATCAGTTGGGGTATCAAATACATCACATTGCGATTCGGTGGGCTGAAACTGCACCAGCAGGGAATTCTATTTTTTATCGGTGTTATTTTGGGCGAGTTTATCGTCGGTGGCTTCTGGATGGTACGTGGGGCGTTCTTAGGAGTTCCAACCTATAAGTTTCTGTTTTAATCACCGGAAACAAGCTGAATCCAGGAAATAGGTTTCCACAGCTACCCAAGTAGAGCTTCTTTGGGTAAAGGTCTCTTCTTAGTGTTGGCGGTTCTGGACGAAGAGGCAGTGGCGTCATCGCCAAAACACATAGGTTTCAATCCGAAAGATTAAGCGAACGATAATCCAGCTTCCTCCAACCAGATAGTCACCCAGTAATAGCCCCATGAAGAAAGGGGCTGCACGGCGATAAGCACTGATCCCGCCTCGATTGAGCAGAATCCTTTTAGCCAGCCAACTCAAGAAAATCGAAAACCACAACCAACCGATTGTCCAGGTGCTACCGGTCAAGGCGAATCCAATCGGGTGAAGTGTCCACCAGATAAATCTAAAACGAAGAAAACGCAGAACCGTTGTAATGATTGACCCTAGGCCGATAAAACTCACTGCAACCCAATCGGTGGGGGTTGCCGAATATAACCAATTTTGGAGATGGTCAAATCCACCCCATCCGGGATAGTTAAGGCCCCCATCTCGATACGACATTTCGATGAACGCCCAGTAAGCCGACAAGGAACCGACTGCTGTTGCAATGACCATAGCACCGATCAGTCGTTTTCGATCCATCTGACCAATATCCGCCAGCTTGAAGGCTTCCAGTGTATGAGGCATCGGATGCGCGCGATAACCCCGGTTAAATCCCCACAGCAACCCCATCATAGTCAAGTTACTTGTACCGATTCGTCGGGTTCCAAGTAGAGTAACCAGCAAATTATGGGGCGTTGTTTCGTACATCTCGTGGGTTGGCGGCCCCACTTCCGCGCGGAGCCGGGTGATGCTCAAGGCGATTAAGAAATAGAATCCTAAATAAATTAAGCTGATACCGATTGACATTCCACCTCGTCGCATCCAAAAGACCAGTATCGCAATACCGGCTATGCCACCCCACAACTCCCATGGCAGATAATAATCAAGTTTTCTCGCCGCAGATGTACCGGTTTTACTCATCGGGCGAAATCCGGGGACGATATTTCGTCTTAAGTTCCAGATGGCGAAAGCGATAATCGTCAGGTAGGCACCAGTAGTTTGCTCACCAGCATACGGGAACCTGGGTAGACTCTGGAATCCGATTGCACTGCCTGTGATACGGATTCCTTTCCACAGCCAGTAAAAGAACCAAACTGAGAAGGAGAGGTCCAGCGGCATAAAAAAGGCTAAACCGACAGCGAAAGGTAGGAAATAGATTGGCGTCCAACCAATAGTGTTCCACGGTTTTTGCGTAAACAGTAAGCCGATTTCGTGTTGTCGATTCGGGATCTCAGGAATCGCCGGTACGAGATAATGAATTCCGTTAATGAGAGCAATGCTGGCGGAAATAGCACTGCCCAACCACAATAATTTAGAGTAAAAGAGGGGGCCGCCGGGGGTTGTCATCTCAGCAGGAAGATGAATCACTGGATAAGATAAACGCTCCTGGTAGATCCACTGCTTGCGTACCCACAAGCTCAGGCAGATCATTACCCAAACCAAAGCAGTAAAGAACAGAATCCACCAAAGGGTTGGCATCAGCCACATGCCCATCCGATGATGGGTATAAAGAGTCGAGTCACCCTGATAGTAGACTTGCAGCTCCTGAGTATTTGACACCACTAACCAGGATGGTAAATAACTCCAAAAGAGCTGTTGCCACTCATTTTCCGGCGTCGCATACCAGAATCCATGCGTTAAGACTGGAACGACAGTCTGTAACATATCGTGCCCGGTCATGGCGGAAGCGATGGATAACATGACATAGACTGTTAACAACTCACCGCGTTTGAGTTGATGACCCGGCAATACGTATTTTAACCCACGATTCAGGATCGTAATCATAACCAAGACCATAATCACATTGTAGAAGAGTGAAATTGTGGTCGGAAGCCCACTCAAATAAACATGATTATTCATCAAAAAATAAGCGTTGAAGGGAATAATCAGGAGGGACAAAACAATCGAGCGTCGGGTTACGTTCTTCTGAGGATAAATACAGCTCAATCTTCTTGCTTACCTACCAGGAGGAGAATGGGATAAGCCTGATTCATCATCTGACCAAATCTACCTCCCGTACTCTAAAGTAAATTGTAAAGTTTAAGAATGTCAGTCGTTGGATAAAGGTACCGTCAAAAGAGAAAAAGTTAAAGGTGTTTTTGAAGCAAACCTCTTAACCAGTGGCAAGCAAATTGACACAGGTACGAGAGAGGAATAAATTCCGAGAAGCGCCTTTTTTATTGACGCCGATGGTTTATTCATATATAATGATCTAACTGGATAGTGTAAAGTACGCTCTGTGTTTTCATTCATCAGAGATGGAACTAATTTAGGGTCGGATTCTAATAAAAGCTCAAACATAACCCCAAGGATTAACTTATGAGAAAGTCGTATTATTTGTTCCTATGCTTTATTAGTGTTTCGCTTTCAGTGGGAGGAGTGTGGAAGGAAACCTTTGACAGTGGAATGCCCAAAGGCTGGGAACCCATTGTCGGTAAATGGAAAGTGGATAAAAAGGCGTTGACGGAGACTAGTAGTGAGGCGTACTCCAAGATTATGTTTGGCAATGTGGCATGGAGGGGCTACAGCATTGCCGGTGGGCGGACGAAAAAGGAGAAAACGGCTATCGGTTCTGGATCCGCACAGATCAGCACATGGGGCAGGTTTCCCGTTGGGTTAATAATAAATACGAGCACCTTAAAACCCCAATTCCACCCCAGGCAGAATCGGGCAAGACTTATCGTTTGAAGGTTGTCGCCAAAGGAAAAAACTTTCAATTCTTTTTAGGTGACAAGTTGTTGTTTGAGGGTGAAGACTAAGGCACGGCCAAGATTTCAACCCAGTGGACGCATTGGATTCATCTGCCACGAAACCAACCTATATCTTGACAACCTGGTTATCGAAGGTGATCAGATTCCAAATTTGCCGGTTGAATTAGTGGAAAAGTAGCCGCCTATTGAGGACAAATCAAGGTCTCAACTCTAGCGTTTTCGCAAGACTAGACATCAAAAAAAGCTAACAGCGGTAAGATCTTTTCGACCTCGGTGGGTAAAAATGCCCGGTGCGGAACTTGTCTGTCGAATGGAAAAACAGTATATATTAGGTGCTGTTTTATATTTTGGATGTTTGTCATTTGCCGTTTGATCCAGACCTATAACCAGGTTGTTCAACTGATTTGCAGTTGGAGATTGTCGATTAGGCGAGTTCCCCCAACATAAACAGCTATCGCAATTAAGATTCGTTGTTTTCGTTGGATCGTAGTAATCGTCTCAAACGTCTGACTAGAAACAATTTCCACATAATCGCTCTTAGCCTGCGGAGCAGACTCGATCATTTGTTTCATTTCGGATACGATATAGCTTACGCTCTTCTCTCCAGCTAAAATTCTGGCTTTTGCCATTTCCAAAGATTGGAACAAAACTCGAGCTGATTTTCGCTGCTCTAAGGTCAAATAAGCATTACGTGAGCTCATTGCGACCCCATCCTTTTCGCGAACAATAGGTAACCCAACTACATCAAGATCAAAGTTAAGGTCAAAAACCATCTGCTTTATCATTGCTAGTTGTTGGGCGTCCTTCTGACCAAAGTATGCTCTGGTTGGTTGAACAATATTAAACAATTTAGCCACTACTGTTGCAACCCCGCGAAAAAAAGTCGGACGGGCCAAACCGCACAAACCCGCGGTAATCGGGCCGCTAACCTCAACGGTCGTATGATTGTGCTGTTGTGGGTATACTTCGTCCACTGTGGGCGCAAAAATCAGATCTACTTTTTCCGTTTGAAGTAGATCTTGATCTTGTTGAAAATTTCTAGGGTAACTACTGAAATCTTCATTTGGTGCAAACTGGGTTGGGTTGACAAAAACGCTCACAGCTACAAAGTCGTTTTCTAAGCGAGCTTGACGGACCAAACTCAAATGCCCCTGGTGGAGGGCTCCCATGGTAGGAATAAAACCAACCGATTTTTCCCGCCGTTTCCACTCATGGCAACAGGATTGAGTCTCACCAATAGAGTGCAGGATTTTCATCTCTATTCGATTACTTTAGGGACTTCAAAATATCCTTGTTCCGTCGATGGTGCATTGGCAATGATATCTTCCCGCTGAAAAAGATCTCTTTTTTCATCCGGCTTCATCACGTTACGAATTGGGATTACGTGTGAAGTCGGTGGAACCCCTTCGGTATCGAGTTGGTTGAGTTTTTCAATGTAGTCTAGAATCCGCGAGAGTTGATACTGATAAGACTCGATCTCCTGTTCATCAAATGTTAGCCGAGCTAAGTTAGCAATGTGCTGAACATCCTTGAGACCAATTTTTGACATATTTACTTCCTCATGTAATTTGTAGATTAGCGTATTCTGCCATCAATGTCTTTTCACCCGCCCGGTCAAAGCGAACCGTAATTCGACCAAAGCTACCTGTTCCAAAAACCGCTTTGATTCGGCCCCGACCAAACCGTGAATGGTAAACAATTTGGCCGACTCGATAGCTGGTCCGGTCATCGGGTTCATCCGGGTCGAAAGTCGAAATGGTACGTGTTGGCGTGGGCTCGGTATATGGGTTGACCAATTCCAGTAAATCCGGTGGGATCTCATCCAAAAACCGGGATCTAATCCGATACTCAAAGTTACCAAATGTCCGTCGTTCCTGCGCATGGGTCAGGTATAATTGCTCTTGGGCACGTGTAATGCCGACGTAACAGAGCCTTCGCTCTTCCTCCAATTCAGCCGCAGACTCCATCGAGCGTTGGTGTGGCAAAAACCCCTCCTCCAGACCAACCATAAAGACGATTGGAAATTCAAGCCCTTTAGCACTGTGAAGGGTCATCAAAGTAACGACATCATTCTGATCAGACATCTCATCGATATCCGCAGTCAGTGTCACCGCTTCCAAGTACCCACTTAGGGTCGGTTCCGGGGTGGCGAGTTCGTAACTGAGAACTCCATTTATTAAGGCGTTTAAGTTTTCGATTCGAGTCTGGGCTTCAATTGTATTCTCTTTTTGCAGCGTCGCTAAATATCCCGAACGGTGAACTAAATCTTCAACTACACGAGTTGGTAGATCTGTCGGTTGGTAAGACCCAATCAGTTGGGCAAATTCGGTGATGCGATTCTGCGTCGCAGTTCGGATAGCAGAAATCTCATCTACATGATTAATGGCATCGATCAAAGGGAGTTGACTGGACCGGGCGAAATCTTCAAGTCTTCCTAATGTCGTAGCACCAATTCCCCTTGTCGGGACGTTAATGATACGGCGGAGGCTGACAGAATCAGTGGGATTAACGATCACTTTCAGATAGGCTAGTAGATCTTTAATCTCCATTCGATCATAAAACTTGGTCCCCCCAATAATCTGGTAGGGGATATTTTCTTCCCGAAGCGCATCTTCAAAAGTTCTGGATTGGGCATTGATACGGTAAAAAATAACACATTCACCATAGGTGCGACCTTGCCGTTTGTAGCGTTGGATTTGTTGAATGAGATAGTTGGCTTCTTCGGCTTCATCCCCTGCTTCAAAAACCCTGATCTGCTCACCAGGGCGGTTCTCAGTCCATAACGCTTTCTCTTTTCGCCGATCGTTATTTTGGATTACCAAATTGGCCGCTTCAAGGATATTTTTAGTCGAACGGTAGTTTTGCTCTAAGCGCAAGGTTTTTATGTTGGCATAATCCTGCTCAAAATTGAGGATGTTATTAATGTCAGCACCTCGAAAAGCATAGATTGACTGATCGTCGTCTCCAACCACACACAGGTTTTGATGTGTCTTGGCTAGTTCTCTTATTAACCGATATTGGCAGTGATTAGTATCCTGATACTCATCCACCATAATATACTGGAATCGCTGTTGATAGTATTCCAAGACATCCGGACACTTTTCGAACAGTTCGACAGTCAGCATAATCAGATCGTCAAAATCCAGAGCGTTACTTTCGCGAAGTCGCTGTTGGTAAGCAGCAAAGACCTGGGCTACATTTTGTTCAAATGGATTGACAAAAGACTGGTTCAGAATATAGTTTTCGTATTCTGCTGGGGACATCAATTGATTCTTAGCGTTGCTGATACGGTTCTGAACGGCTCTGGGATTGTTCAGTTCTTCACGGAGTTGTATCTCCTTCAAAACCGACTTAATCAGCGTAAGTTGATCTGACGAATCGTAGATGGTAAAAGAGGTCGAGTATCCAAGTCGGTCGATGTGCCGACGCAGAATTCTGGCACAACTAGAATGAAAAGTCGAAACCCAGATCCGCTGACTGATCTTTTCATCCACTAGATCTGCTAAACGCGTTTTCATTTCCCCCGCCGCTTTGTTGGTAAAAGTAACCGCCAAAATGTTAAAGGGGGAAACCCTGCACTGGTGGATCAGGTAGGCGATTCGGTAGGTAATGACTCTTGTTTTACCGCTACCCGCACCAGAAAGCAGAAGAAGCGGTCCGTCAGTATGCTGTACCGCTTCTTTTTGGACCGGATTCAAGGTGGCGAGCAGGTCACTCATTTGACGCCTCGATTATCAGATTTATGGTGGAAAGTATAAGTAATTCAACCCGTATTAGCAAGGGAAAGCCTACCTGTTTATATTGCGGGTAGGTAGTGACTGTGCTAAAATGAGCCGAGATAACAGGAGATAAAATGGTAACACCGACGATTGAGTGGATAGACGGTCGAGTGCGCTTGATCGACCAAACACTTTTACCCAATCAATTTAAACAGATCTACTGTGAGGATGTAGGAGCGGTTTGGGAGGCAATTAAAATGCTTCGGGTTCGAGGTGCACCTGCTATCGGTGTCGCAGCCGCTTTTGGAACGGTACTCGGTATTTGGAACTCGACTGCTGACAACTACGACACCTTATACACTGAACTCAAAAAAACAACCGATTATTTGGCAACTTCTCGACCGACGGCGGTCAATCTTTTTTGGGCTTTAGACCGAATGGTCAAAACGGCGGCATCCAACAATGAGCACACAATTTCAGATCTAAAACAGGTTCTTTTAACAGAAGCGTTGGCGATTATGACCGAAGATCAGGAGATGTGTCGGTCGATCGGAAAACACGGCGCTGGCTTGGTCAATGACGGGGACACGATTTTGACCCACTGTAACGCTGGTGGGTTAGCCACCTCGGATTATGGAACCGCTTTAGCCGTCATGTTCACGGCCCATGAACAGGGGAAACAGATCCAGGTCTATGCAGATGAAACGCGCCCGCTGCTACAGGGAGCGAGGTTAACCACCTGGGAGTTGATGAACGCTGGCATAGATGTGACGCTGATTTGCGATAGCATGGCCGGGCAGGTAATGAAAGAAGGGCGAATCCAGCGCGTCGTAGTCGGTGCAGACCGGATTGCTGCCAACGGTGATACTGCTAACAAAATCGGCACTTATATGGTGGCTGTCCTAGCGCAGCAACACGGTGTGCCTTTTTACGTCGCGGCACCGACTTCTACCCTCGACATGTCTCTAGCTACGGGTGATGAGATTCCCATCGAGGAGCGAGGAGCAGAGGAAATTACCGAAGGCTTTGGTAAACGAACCGCGCCTGAAGGAGTTAAGGTTTATAGCCCTGCATTTGACGTCACTCCTGCTGACTTGATCACGGCTATTGTGACTGAAAAAGGGGTTGTTCTTCCGCCGTTTAGGGTAAATTTCAGAGCCATTGTCGAGGGATAACTTTGGCTAAAACTGTCGTTCTAACCACCGGATTGTCAAAATGGTTTGGTCAGGTAATTGCACTCAACGATGTCAACGTCCAATTTAAGCTTGGTATTACAGGCTTACTTGGGCCAAATGGGGCGGGGAAATCGACATTACTCCGCTTGATCGCAGGGCAGTTAAAACCCAGCTTAGGAGATCTATCGATTTGGGGACAGCCTGTTTGGAACAATCCAGCTTTGTTTCAACGAATTGGGTTTTGTATGGACACCGACGGTTTCTACTGGGGCATGACAGGATTGGAATTGGTGCAATTTCTAGCTCGATTAAGCGCCATCNCACCAGCAGAACAAGAAGTGAAATCGCTGTCGGCTATTGAATCGGTTGGTTTGACTGAACAGANGCACAAAAAAATTGGCGCTTACAGTAAGGGGATGCGTCAACGCTTAAAACTNGCGCAGGTACTGGTTCACGATCCCGATCTAGTTCTACTTGATGAACCGCTGAATGGGATGGATCCGATAGGCCGAAGTGAANCTATCAACTTGATTCATTCGCTGGGTGAAAAAGGGCATTGTGTTGTCGTCTCTAGCCACGTGCTACACGAGGTAGAAGCGCTGACCGATAATATCCTTTTGATGCACCAGGGAAATGTTGTGGCGGAGGGTCGGATCCCTGATATTCGAGATCTAATTGATGAGCATCCGCACAAAATCTTCCTTCACTGTGATAATCCTCGCTTGCTGGCCTCAATCTGCGTCACTTTTGATGACGTTACTGGTATNCAANTCAACGACAAAGACGATAGCCTAACTGTTGAAACTCGAAGACCAGACGAATTTTACGCTCGGATGCCAAGATTAGTGATCGAAAATGAAATTAGTATCTATCAGATGTACTCACCTGACAACAATCTACAGTCCGTTTTCAAATACCTTATTCAATAACCTATACTTCACCAAATTTATATTCTTGATGCAGTTTGTGTGCATAGCTTAAATTTNCGTCATAAATACTCTGTAATAGACTTTACCAGATTGTTTGCTAATTCTGTTGAGTGATTTCGTCAGCTATAAGTTCCGCTTGTTGCAAGATGTTTTCGGTAGCCAACGCTTGCATATCAGGTGGATATCCAAACCTTCTTAGTGTTCTTTTGACGATTACTCTTAGCTTGGACTNTACACTTTCCTTTATTGTCCTCAATATTTAAGTTGTCGTCTGTCTTCAGCTTGGATGAGTTCTTGGCGCAATAGTTGGCGAGATGAAACAAAGATTTCAAATAGCAGGTCATCCAANTCGTTATGGTCGATNGTGTATGGCAATAGTAGGATTATCCATCATTGGCACGATTTTGCCAGTAAAGAAAACCNTAGACAGCAATTTNCCACTGTCNGGCATGTGCCATATAACGCCNGCTTTTCTATCNTCTATCTCTTGACTACCCATTCTCTCNAGTTCATAACTAGCGGGGGATTCCACTATAATTTGTTTATCGATGTGTCCAGAACTCTTAGAGGAGATTCGACTGCTCGATTGACGGCGTAATGTCGTTTCCCAGGTCATGAAACGGGTAAAGCCTGCCGATAATGAGTCTGCTTTAGCTTCCAATCCTGCTGAAATAACTAGTATGCCGTTGTAATGGAATAGGTTTGGGTATTTGTCTGTCGGTTTGTAATTGGTTCTAAGCCGATCTGACAATGACCTGTTCGTCTGTCNGGTTTTTGAGCTCGATTATATTACTAGAGGCAAACCCATTGATGAACAAAACCACATCAGGCCTTTGCTCACTGTTCTCNACGACAGAGAATCGATTGGTGACGTGGAAGTCATTATTCTCAGGTGTATCGAAATCAAGCGGCCAAACCAAATCACCATGAAGGTTTNCTCCCTTTCTGGTAACTGATATTGATGCCTTCAATCAGCATCTGGTGAAAAGTTCGGTTGTTGCCAATCCGTTCAGGCGAGTCAGCACGCAGCAATTGCTTGATGGCATCTTGCTGGGTGGTAGGAGAAATGGTAAGATTTAAACGAGCAACAGCCTGTTTCTAACTGAGGTTGAAGCAGAGCCTGTTGGTAAGAAGCACGGGCTTGAGCAGCTGGTACAATGTCGTGGGTATCGAGGTATTATAAAAGCCAGCTCTTCAATTCCTTGCTATGTAATCCTAGTGTAGACCTACATACTAGGTGGAGGGGCATTCTGTAAAAGACAGTCCTACCCTATGCCTCGCATACCTATTCAGTTAGAAAACTATCGTGCAGTTGTGAGGCTCCAGTGGGATGGCTGATGCTCTTGACCTGCAACAGAATTGCCGCAAGTTCCGCGACAATTTCAGGTTGTTCTCCATAACAGTTTCTCCGCTCGCTTATGTCCGCGCTCAAGTTAAATAATTCAGCAGGAAAACTGTGGGGGTTGTATCCTNTTTTCTCTCGAAACCAGTCAGGTTCGTCATTATCCCCCTCGCTGGAGCTGTCGATAAGTACCNAGTCACCTTTACNGATAGCAAACTTGCCATTGTAACTATGATGAACTGCAAAATCACGCACAGGAAAACCGGTGTAGCCCTGTAGCAGAGGCAATATGCTAACGCTATCTTCAGCTTCGTTTATGTTCAATTNGGCCCCCGTTATCTGTGTACAAGTGGCCATGAAATCCCCCAGTGTNATAAGCTGATCGCAGACAATGTCAGCTGGGATGACTTTTGGCCACCTGACAACAAAAGGCACTCGATGCCCGCCTTCCCAAGCATCGCGTTTCATGCCACGCAAATTACACATGCTATAATGTTCATGTTGACGCGCTCTTGAATAAACACCGATATCATCTTGTGTGCGACCTTCAGGTCCATTGTCACTGGTAAAAATCAGTAGTGTATTGTCAGCTGTTCCCGTTCGTTCCAACGCATCGCATATTTGTCCGACTACCCAATCCACCTCGCAGACAAAATCACCATAGTTGTTAGCCCCGCTCATACCCTTGAATTTCTCATTTGGCACGATTGGTGAGTGCGGCGAAGTAAGCGGAAAGTAAAGGGAAAATGGATCCTCATTGGCAGCTTGCGACTCAATAAGTTCAANGGCTCAACGGGTGAANTCGGGAATCATATCCTCCAGGACCCAATCTGGTACTGCTAATCCTTGATTGNCATAGATGTCGTCAGGCTTCTCCACNGTAGGTACTTCCGTCAATTGGTCATTCTCGAACCAAGTATAGGGCGGAAAATTTGGNACATCGACACCAAAGTAGGTATTGAAACCACGGTCNATTGGTCCTCCTTCGATTCGACTATCATAATCNATCTGTTTCCCTAACTCAGAACGTTTTTCCCTTTCTGGAACACCAAAGTCAACATAGTCGTTGGGATGCTTACCGTTCTTCATTGGCCAGTTCCACCCCAAGTGCCATTTGCCCAGACATGCCGTGTGATAACCCTGCTCGCGTAGTAAATGAGCGACCGTTTTCTGATCCGAGTTAATCAGGAGAGCATCCCACTCCCAGACAATGCCCTGCTTCAAATGTGAACGCCAGCAATAGCGGCCGGTGAGAATATTATAACGACTTGGCGTACAGACGCTGGAACTCGCATGAGCATCAGTAAACCTCATTCCCTGTTTGGCTAATCGATCTAGATTAGGGGTCGGTATTTTTGAATCAGGATTATTACATCCTAAATCACCATATCCCATATCATCTGCTAAAATGTGAATTATATTAGGTTTCATCATTGAATACTTGCTCCTTGATATTTGCCGAACACAGCATTAGCCAAAAGTTTCTTGGGCTAGGATATGCTATCGTCAGACAAAAAACAACTCGGTGGCCCATATAATTCAATCTCAAAAATACCCTAACACTCGACCATATCGTTTTCCTCCACCACTAAGCTCTGGGCTTCAGAAATCATCTTTAACGTATCTGCTGTAGCTAAAAAGACAACCAGAAAAGTAAGAAAATTAACAAAAGCAAAGGTGACAGCGAGAGTAAATCGTCTCATTATTAAACTCCTTATATTTGTCGCAGTTTGATGAAAAAGCTATGACTGACAGCTATCGCCTAATGTACAGTCATATCCATCAGACCGATAAACTCCTTGCCTGTACTTGTGGTTGATAACAAACTTTCCCTAGCTCTGTGCGTCCAATAGAATATCGAGCCTGGAGATTTGGCCTAATGTGTAGGCTCAAGCTGGCCAGTCTCTCTGTTCTAGTGATGGCCCAAAGCGGTCGTTCTGCTAATAATCAGTCGCCAATTCCAACCCAAGATCAAGCCTTTTACCCAGTCGTTGTCGACTATAACCTGTTTCGCTCACTGGGCCGGAGACCATCGGATACTAGCCCTAAATACTAACTCATTACCACTAAGATTAAAAAGCTGATTGAAGGGTTCCGACAACAATTTGGTGGCAGAGGAGGCGGTGGCTGCAGTAACAGTGGTAGATGTCGAGGCGGAGATCAATAACAAACCAAAAGGAGAAACAAAATGAGACATTATTTTGCAATTTTAACCCTCCTTGTGCTGGGTTTTAGTGTCCAACTTAGCCTGAGCCAAGCCGAAGAAGAAAAAGCTAAAACAGTGTCAAGGAAGCCCATCAAAACCCAAGCCCTCGACGTGAAAACCCAAGAAGGTCGGGCAGAAAAATCTGAAACCACACCAAAGAAGCCGGAAGAAAGTAGAAAACGACAACCGGATCGAGACCGTAGCCGCGGAGATTGGCGTGGTGCCGTTGAGCGGTTCAGAAACGCTTCGCCGGAAGAGCGGCGAAAAATGCGTGGGAAATTGGGCCAACTCCTCAAATCACGTAGTGNGAATATGGAACGTTGGAAAAATAGACGTCGGCGTCCGACAGATTCCCAACAACGTGAGCGTGAAATGGAGATGGAGAAACGGGAACGTGAACACCAATTTCAACTCGAACGCATGCAGAAGGAACATGAGATGGAAATGGAGCGCCTGGAGCAAAACCNATTAGGAGAAATACGTGAATACGAAATCCCGCACCTTGATTTTGANTTTGAATTACCTGAGGATGAGATGTCCGATGAACAGAGAACAAAAGCTCGGCTAATTCGGTTTAGGTTGGAACAGCAGACAATCCAAAAGATGGCTGAAATTCGGATTCAGCAGCTCGAGGTGCAAATTGCTTTACAACAACAATTTTACAGTCAGCAAATCAATCCGGAACAACTAAAGGCCGACACCAAACCTATCGAAGAATTAATTAAGACCATAGCCATACGGCAGAGCGAGATAAAAATTCTGCAGATTCAGGCCATGGTTGAAGCCAAGAGCCTGCTCAATCCGGAACAACTAAAACACCTGATCAATCAATCAAAAGAGAATCACTAAACTGAAATGCCGATTTCTTCAATCCTGACACTGGATGATCAAATCTTGGCGGCTCGTTAATCGGTGTCAGGCATGTGGATTGGCTAACATTGAATCAATTTCATCANTTGTTTGACAGTGAAAATCCGTTGTCGCAGTATTGTTGTTATTTTTGCTTCGTCGGCATTTGAGGTGTAATCAGAAAAGCGATATTAGCGGCTGAGAGTGGTGAGATGAATGCTAGTTAAATCCGTAAACGATACTACTACTGTTAAGGTAGGTATTGTTGGACAAGGGCTAGTTGGCCCGTCACACTATAAGGGTTATCAAACTTACCCCCGGGCTGAAGTCGTTACTGTCTGTGATCTGTCCAGAGAACGTGCGCTCTCCTTTGCCTAAACCCACATTTCTCAGGTCTACGCCTCCTATCAGGATATGCTGGCCAATGCTGACATCAATACCGTAGACATCGCAACTCCTATATTTTCACATATGCCTATGACCTAAAAGGCAGCCTAAACCGGCAAACACATTACTGGCAAAGACCCTTCTGCCGTAGTCTGGACGAAGGTCAACTTGCTGCTCAGGCGGTAGAAAAAGCAGGTGTCAAACTAGTCGTCGGCGAGGCTGATGTCTTTAACACTTCACACGTCAAAGCGCGACAATTAATCTAGGCTGGTGCACCTCAACGATAGGGACAAGGACCTTGGTTTCGTCGGCCAACCAATGGAGCAAGGCTAATGATGTGGCTAAGTCCATAGAAATCCTTTCTTCGGCAAAATGTTGGTTCCTACCGCATGTTCAGGAATTGCGGCCCTAAACATACTAAATTTAGGTTCCGGCACCGGATAAAGGCTATGAAGCTCAGGGAAAGAGGCCCAGACAAACTTGGGTTGAGCGTAAAAATCTCGGAAATAGGCTAGCGTATCTTGAACAACGCGTGCTAGGAACTGAAAGTGTACATCAAAGGGAGCCGGTTCTATCGTACTAATGATTATTCAAATGATCCAGGAACCGATTAAAGCCTCCATCCTGTTGTCGATAAATATTCCGGTGTATCCCTTGTCGATGATTGTATCCACGATAGTAGTCAAATTGCTCCCGCTTCCGATGGGAGTGATTTTTCCGATCAACCCGGTTCCATATTCGTGCTTCTCAACCACACCTAGTAGATCTTCTGAATATCGAATGCCAGGGGAGTCGACGAAATTTGACCGTACGCCATGTGCGATGGAAAATCGACCGGTTAATAAATTACACCGGTCAAGCAAGCAAATGAGGGTGTTTGGAATCTCAGATCCTCGATCAAAGGTCGGGGATATATTCTAATGATCATTGACTGTCATACACACTTTTGGCGTTATCCAGGTGAGTTGACCGAAGCGTTAGCATGTGAAACCTTCATTATGCGTCGTCAGAAGGTTGAGCTGGGCATTACGGCGGAACGGCATACAACTGATACAGCTAAAGCGGATCGCGTGATTGTGTTTGGATTGCGGGCACCTCTCACCGGATTCCTGACTGTGAATGACACTGTAGCGGAGTATGTTCGAACAGACGCCAAAAGACTGATTGGATTCGCTGCTATTTGTCCAACTGAAGATAATGCCTTATCTGAGGTGGATCGTGTTGTCAATGAACTAGGGCTCAGAGGCCTAAAAATGAGTCCGATCTATGGTGGGTGGGATCCGCAAGACCCGCGTGCCATGTCCATATTTGCCAAAGCCGAACAATACGGCTTGCCGATTATGTTTCATCAAGGCACTACCTTCCCGCGTAAAGCCCCGCTAAAGTACGCTAATCCTGTCTTGCTTGAGGACATTGCTCTCCTATTTCCTGAGCTAAAGATGATCATTGCTCACATGGGACACCCTTGGGAAGTGGAAACGATCGTATTAATTCGGAAACAGCCTAACGTTTTCGCCGATATCTCGGCCCTGTTTTATCGTCCCTGGCAATTCTACAATTCACTTCGATTAGCCGTGGAATATGGTGTAACCGACAAACTTCTGTTCGGTACCGACTACCCTATTGCCACCCTAGACGAAACCGTTGAAGGGTTGCACAATATTGTCAATCTGTCGAAAGAGATGCGCCTGCCAGCCTTACCAGACGACTTACCGGAACAAATCCTGTATTGTGACACGCTGAACCTTCTCGGACTCAACGATTTGGCTTAGATCCAAGGAGTCAGCACCGTGTGGGCGTAAGATCGTTACCATTAAAGTTAGGCATTGTCAATTGTGCTTCCCTGATGACGTAGTCTGAGCACTAGCCTAAGAGAATAAGTATAATCCCGACGCCAACGGTCTGATTCGTTGCGGAGTGAAGTATGCAACGCTTGACTGTGATGAAGAACAACACGTTTTTATTGACTATTTCTAACGCCTCTTTTGGCAGATTGACTAATTGCAGGCGGCGGCACAAGACTATACTAAAAGTTTAAACCGGCTTTAACTTCTAACCGGCAACGAATGACAGAATAGAATACCATCACCTCGGTTGACGAGCCAGATAGCTCCCATGGACCGGATATCGGCAAGCACTAGATCACTCCCCCCAGATATGGGTGTCGAACAGAAAAAGTTCTGACTACCGAAGAGCACTCAAAATTGGTATACTAGATAGGGGGCCGGCAGTGGGAATAATGTATCCATGACTACTTGCCTTCGTCTTGAAGCTGTTATAATGGGACGGGGATAACTTTACGTTTCCGGCTGCTTTTTTCTACCTCTCAGGGCTTCCAATTATCCAAACTTTAGTAATTTAAAGTGTGCAATGATAACCTACATTTGAAATCACAAGGCCTAATTTTGAGCCTTGCGTAACAATTGGGAGAATAAAGATGGTTCGGATCGGTATTATCGGTATTGGATTTATGGGTATGATTCACTACTATGGAGCAAAAAAAGTCAACGGCTGTCAAGTAACTGCCATATGTACCCGAAACCCAAAGAAACTGGATGGCGATTGGACCAGTATTCAAGGCAATTTCGGCCCACGTGGTGGAATTGAAGACTTATCTAATGTTGCCACTTATAACCGGATTGCAGACCTATTAGCTGACTCTAACGTAGATCTGGTCGATATCTGTCTGCCTACGGAATACCACAAAGAGGTAACGATTGCCGCCTTGAAAGCAGGTAAACATGTGTTGTGCGAAAAACCAATTGAGGTTGATATCGATGCGGCCAATGAAATGGTGGAGGTGAGTCAGCAAAGTGGCAAACAATTTATGGTTGCGCACGTATTGCCCTTTTTTCCGGAGTTTAACTACGCTTTGAAAACCGTTCAAAGCGGCAAATATGGAGATCTTCTAGGAGCCCATTTTAGACGATTAACCAGTCAACCTTCTGCCCGCAGTGCAGAGACGATCATCAAAAGTGGTGCGCCGGGTATCGACTTACATATCCATGACACCCATTTTATCCAAGTCTTAGGTGGAATGCCAGATGCGGTTTTCTCGCGTGGGAAAATAGCCACTAGTCAGGATGGTATTGCGACGTCATTTGTAGATTATCTCTCAACCCAATACATCTACCAAGATAATCCACAACTGACCATCTCGTCCTGGTCGGGTGGTATTTCGGCCAAAGCTCGTGCTTTTAGTCACGGCTTTGAGATTTTTCTGGAACGGGCTACCTTGACATTTGAAGCTTCAACGTTGGCCGGCCAGGGCGTATCAAATCCCTTGCAGTTGATCGAAAGCAATGGAGAGGTACACCATCCAGATTTAGATCAGTCCGATCCAGTGGACGCCTTTACCAACGAGATTGCCTATGCCATTTCGGCACTTGAAGGATCAGTGGATGACGGATTCCTCTCCGGCATTGGTGCTAGGGATGCATTGGCACTTTGTTATAAAGAGGCCGAGTCCATTGCCACAGGAAAAATTGTTGTCGTTTAGCCGGGCAGGATTCTAACTCAACCTGTTGCCTCGAGAATAGTAGGAATGTAAAAGTTGATCACGTCTGACTTCTCAATTAGTAACCTCTGCTTCTCTATTCACCATTTCATTCGGATTTTATTGCATGAAGATAGGTATTCTCTCACGCGCTGGCCAGAGTTACACCACGCGGCGATTAGTAGAAGCCGCTGAATCGGCTCAGCATCAGGTCTATGTCTTAGATCCCTTCCGCTTTTCACTCCTTATTTCAGCTCATCCGAACACATCCCAAAGCACTCTCTGTTTTAGATCCGATGACTTTAGTTTAAAAACTTCCACTCAAGCAGAAGTTTCTACCCCAGTAGGGGGTTCTGCAACCGACACACATGGTACATCTACGACTCAAGAGCTACAAATGCTGTACGATGGGGCTTTAGTGGATGACTTTGACCTTATTTTACCTCGACTGAGTATCACAACGGCCTCATTTGCCTCTGAAGTTGTTGCTCATTTTGAAACTTTGGGTGTTCCGTTATTGAATAAGTCGCAGCAGATCTTGGTAGCCCGACACAAGTTTCGTAGCTTGCGCCGTCTAACCGAACACGGAATTCCGGTTATTCCGAGTTTTACTACCGGATCGCCTGATTTCTTGGAGAATTCGGTTTCTAAAATTGGGGCCTACCCAATTTTGATGAAGCCATTTCAAGGAACGCACGGACGTGGATTGATGTTGCTCGACACAGCGATTTCCTTGCGTTCTTCTGTGGAGGCGATGTGCGAACTTCACCAAAACTATGTGGTTCAACCTTTTATCGGTAGTTCGTCCGGCCGAGACATTCGCATTATCGTGATTGGCGGTCAAGCGGTAGCCGCAATGCAACGAACCGCTCAGGTTGGAGAGTATCGAGCTAATTTCCATCGAGGAGGACGAGGTCAGTTGATATCGATTTCAGATCAACTCCGGGATCTAGCCACCCGAGCTACTGCGGCCATAGGGCTTGAAGTCGCAGGCGTAGATCTACTAGAGACAAACGGCATGCAGGAAGATACTGCCTATGCGGTGCTGGAAGTGAACCCCTCACCTGGCTTGGAGGAGATTGAAGCCGTTACTCAAATCGGTATCGCTGAAGCGATTATCGAACACGGTGAGCGAGTCGCTGCTGAAGTTAGAAGTTTACCAATGTCTTGAAAGCATAGAACCCTTTCATCTAAACGCTCTTCACTACTCACCGTTGAACCAATATCCGGATTCCAGCCAGAGCAGACACGTTTGCCACTTGATTTTCCAGTAGGCCAAAGTAGAGGCCATTAGCCACCACCTCGCCAAAACTGTTGGTCATATTCCAATTCTTTTCCCATCTTCCTCGCACCGGCCGAAATGCCATCAGTGTTGTCACCAGACGGCCATCCACACTATAGATCCGTAATTGTGGCTCCCCAGCAGTGACACAGGTTATTCGTATATAAGCCTGTCGAACAGGATTGGGATAAGCAGAGATTTGACCAACTGATAAATGTCCGTCGTAATTGGGTGCAAATGGGGGAACAACAGTAATGGTTTTGCTACCGATCTTCTCGCTGTTCTGCTGGTCATCACCACTATGAACCTCAACTTTCAAACTATTGACGCTTTTGTCTAAGTTAGTATTCAGTGGATAGATTAGCGACCAAATTTGATCCCCAATGGATCTAATTAACTGTGGTTGACCGTTGACCGTAACCATTGGGTCGGCTTCCAACTGCCTGTCTTTAACCACAACGGTAATAATATAGAACTTTTGTTGGATTGGGTCCGGCAAGCCGAAAATTTCGCATTTAGTCTTCCTCTTCGGCGCGGATAGAATACGAACTTGAATCGGTTGATATGCCTTTTTACCTTCAGGATCAGAGGCTATAATCAGTATCGTCTCCTCTTCTTCTTGTCCTGTATCCTTCTGTTGCGCCACTGTCGGTTCCCGGTGTATTAACTCTAAAATTAGACTGTCGTTTTCCTTTCTAGCATCTACGTTTCGGCTAGAAATTGGAATCCAATGAATTTGTTGCGCAGGCGTATCTTCATCCTTAACGTAAGAACCTAAGAACGTAATCACTTGTCTGGTCTTGGTCTCTCTTTGGAGTTTGATAACCGGAAACGGCTTGATGAAGGTGGGTGGTTTGGGTTCCGAAATAGTCTCTAAAACCTTAATCGATATTTTACCTGTAACGGATTTCCCACTCGGTGGTGGTTCAGTGACTTTTAGCTCGACTTCGTCATTGGCTGGACCTGTTAATGGGTCGTAATTGCCTAAACTAATTTTGAGTTCTTTGGAATCATTTATCAAGTCATCTTTGACAGTTTGCGGTTGTTGGATAATCTCCCACACCAATTCATCTTTGGCAAATTTAGAGCTGACCCATTTTCTTAGGTCGATTGTCTCTTCTGGATTATTATTACTCAGTTCAATTAGCGTTGGTAGGTTTAAGGTTAGTGGGATCACCTTCTCTTTAACGGCAACTACGATTTCAACCTTTTCACTCTGTTGTTGAAAGTCGTCTACTATCCAAAAGGTAAATTTTCCCTGTCCCACTTTTTTACCAGTTAAAATCAGTTCTTTTGTTACATGATCAAACTTGGGTGCAACCAATTGATTGGACTTTTCAAAATCGAATGTAATTTGGCCTGATTGTGGTGTCATATTTAATTTAATGGGCGAGTTTGTTTCATTGATCTCCAATTCCACTTTCTGAAATGTGTTCTTTATCTTCGGCTTGGGCGGCTTTTCAATTTTTTCCTTCACCGTTACCTGTAGGCTTCTTTCAACTGGAGTCGTTCCTTCGATTGCGGCTACTATTATCAGTGTAGTTTTACCGACAAACTTAGAGTCATTGGTCGAGAATACGGCAAGCCCTGTTTCTAGGCCATTGACCTGAATTTTATCGGCGTTGGGTTGGCCTGAAGGTTTATTGCTCCACTTGATGGCGCCTTTAGGATGACTGTCACCCTCGACAAATTTCTTTAGATCGTAAGGGGTCGATTCGGCTCCTTGTTCAAACTCGACTGGATCGAAATTCCGGATTTCCAAGGGCAACATTTTCTTCTTGACCGTTACCTTGACTTCCTGTTGGCCGCTTTTGCCATCTAGGTCTATGGCCTTGACGACTAGCGAGGTGTCACCTCCGGTAAAATCAGGCTGATTTGCTATCTTTANGATAGCACCATCTAGCGCTACCAACAGTTTATCATTGTTCTCATAGCTCCAGGTGATCTGTTCTATCGGTTCATCATCTGTTACATACAGGCCTAGATCAATATCTTTTGCCTCGCCCTCGATCAGGTCTATGGGCGGGATTTTCAATTCAGGTGGTCGTTGTGACTTCAAAACAAGCACGTTGATAACATCACTGTCGGCGTTACCCTCTGGATCTGTGGCCGTAAACCCGATGCGGTAATCACCAACAGGCGTATCACCTGCACTGAGTTCGACTTTATGCGTATTCGGGTTAATAGTGACAATCAGTTGATTGTTCTGGCTGGCTCCAACTACCTCACTGCTCCAATTAATATCTTCTGCTTGGGTGTCAGCATCTTGTAGATAGTCATCAAGATCCAGACCATTGATTGTCTTTTTCTCACCTTGATAAATCGCCAGTGCTGGATATTGGTCTAAGCTGACCTGCGGTGGGAACATAGGTTTAACCGTCAGCACTGTAGAAGAGGAAAGTTCAGCTTTATTGATAGCTGTAAATGTAACCTCTTCACTACCGGTTTTCCAGTTAGACAGAGCGGTGAAGGATACCTGTCGATCAGACTCTATCACAATTTCCAGTTTACTTTTGTCATAACCGTCGATTTGCCAGACAATTAAAGTNTCAGCAGTCGTCGGGTCTTCTACATGATCGTCCAACTTNAATTTGCCGATGGTTGTGTCATTTGACTTGATCCGCACTGCCTGTGGGAAGTTAACCAGCACCGGACTCTCTGGCTTTTTAACCGTCACAGTGACATCTTGCAAATCTTGTAAGCCGTTTGGATCAATGGCATATAATCTGATGATTTCTTCTACCACGGATTCAGATTGCAACCGGGCTATATTGTTCTCATCAATCTTAATCTGGATCTCTTTTTGCCCTTCGGCGAACCACTCAACCTGCTCTGGCGAGCTATCTAGATCAAAGATATGTTTCTTGAGGTCGATGACCTTTTCTTGGCCGAAATCGAGTTCAATCGGTAGGATAGGGATAATCGATGGAGGCGCATTTTTATCGATCAGTTGAACTTCTGTCTCTACCTGATCTGAGATTTCATTCGGATTGGTAACCCGGAAGGTTAGCCTTTCCGTTCCAGTCCAGTTTCGTAGGTTTTCAAAGGTAACATTTCTTGTTTCAGGATCTACATTAACCTTGATATTCTCATCGCCAGAAATGTCCCATTTAAGTTCTACATCTTCAAAATCAAAATCGGCTACCAGGTCGTTGAGATTAAAAGTGGCCGGCTCCATTTTGGATCCGTTGTTAGTTGAAACAACGGCTTTGGGAAACAAGGGATCGATAACGGGGCCATCAAACTCGGGAATAAAGAGAACGGTTAACGGCTGTTGATCCGTATTACCATCGGCATCGGTGACAGAGATCGGGATTTCAAAAGTTCCCAATCTTGCCCCTTCTACTTTCAGGTAACTGCCGACGAGATTCAATAATAAATTATCCGCATCAGGATTATCACCAATTTTCCAAGACAGACCTGCCAGACCAGGATTGTCCAGATCTTCAATGTGGGCATTTAAGTTGAAATTTTTGCCGCTATTGACCCGGATTCGCTCCCCTTTAGCAGGCAATTTCTGATCAAATAGTAAGTTGGGCGGAGCCGTGACCTGAACATCAATCTCCTTGAATGAAGGGTTCCCTTCCGGATCTGTTACGGTAAATCGAATCCTTTCTTTGCCAAACCAGTCTGGTTTGGGACTAAAGGTGACACGACGTGAGTTAAGATCGATCTCGACCTGAATGTTTTTTTGGTTCGAAGCTTCCCACNGTATCGACCGAACCATCTCCTTGGGACTCAGCTTGGGGTTGTTAAAAATTAGATAGTCGTCGAGACGCAAGTCACTATATTCCGTATTCATCGGAAATTTAATCCGAGGCGGAAAAGAATCTTTAAAATCAACCGTTCCTCGAACAGTAATGACGGCTGGCTGCAGAGCGGAAAAATTGCGACGGGGTAGTTGGTCTATAATTACACCTGTAACCCGGCTGACACGCTCGATAAAGTCGAAGGTAATCTGGCTGTTTTTGACCGGCTGAAGCGTTTTAAACTTAATTATGCCGACTACACCCGGCTGGTCCAGGACCGAGATATCATCCCCGATTGCCATCAAGGCGGCCGCATAGTCGATTTGGAAATTACGTAGGATATTGCCCGGATCACCGTGTGTATCGTTGTCCAGTGGCTGCCAACCTGTGGGATAAGCAGGACCATTTCTGACAGGTTGAAGGCCTGTCAACTTGTCAGTAGCATCAATTAATCGTAAATACTTNTCGTCGAAAGAAAGATAAATCTGGAAGCCAGTAACGCGTGTCCCCTGTGGGTCAATAAAAACCTCCAGGTCGAATTCTTTTCCACTACCGACAGAAAAGTCGGTTCGTTCGTTTTCGGCATGTCGCAAGGCAATCAGTACAGCCTCAGCGGTGTTAGCCAACAACCATATATAGGCTAAAATGGAGAAAAGAAGCAAATGGCCTCTATACATAAGAATGATGGTCTAATTTTTCGATAAGTGTTGGTAAAGTTGAACTCGCAGCAATCTGGATTGATGAATTCATATAGTGTATACTGGCTCAGCAGTATTCTAATCCAGGCCAACCAAATGGGTTCGCAAGAAGTGTACCATTGTCAAAAGGATTGAAATGAAGAGCGAATAATTATCGCTATATTTGGGTACTTTCGCCGGATCTAAAATCGGCCATTTTTTGATTGACAAGCTGGGGATTCAGCTTATAATCTTAGGGTATCAGATCAGCAATGGAGAAAATATAGTGAGTCAAAAAACGTTTCCCCCATCAGGTACAAATTATCCTATTGATAACGCGCACATCAGCAGTNTCGCGCAATATGAAGAGATTTACGCCGAATCAATTCGAGATCCAGAAGCTTTCTGGGCACAAATTGCCGAACGTATCACATGGTTCAAAAAATGGAATCAGATTCGAGAATACGATTTTGTCAATGCTAAACTCAAATGGTTTGAAGGCGCAACCTTAAACGCCTGCTATAACTGCTTAGACCGACATGTTGAGTCCGGACATGGAGGCGACACTGCCTTGGTTTGGGAAGGTAACGACCCTGCTGAGGATAAAACCTTTACCTTTAATCAACTGCTAACCGAGGTCAAGAAATTTGCCAATGTCTTGAAAGCACAAGGGGTTAGGAAAGGAGACCGTGTCTGTCTCTATATGCAGATGATACCGGAACTGGCAATTGCCGTCTTGGCNTGTGCCAGAATTGGTGCCGTCCATTCGGTGGTATTTGGCGCATTTTCTGCTGAGGCCTTACGTGATCGGATCAACGACTCCGAGTGTAAACTCCTCATTACACAGGATACTGCCATACGTGGAGCAAAAGGTGGTATCCCAATGAAAGCTAACGCCGATCAAGCGGTGAAAGAGGCACCATCAATCAATACAGTGATCGTGGTACAACGAACCGGTGAGACCGTTGACGAGGTCGGACAAGACGTATGGTGGCATGAAGCGATGGCAGAAGCCGATGACAATTGCCCCGCAGAAGAGATGGCTGCTGAAGATCCACTATTTATTTTATATACCTCCGGCTCCACCGGCAAACCGAAAGGCGTTCTGCATACGACCGGCGGGTACATGGTTTATACTTCCTATTCGCACGAGGCAATCTTCGACTACCATCCGGGTGATGTCTATTGGTGTACAGCTGACATTGGCTGGATTACCGGTCACTCTTACATTATCTATGGCCCACTGGCCAACCGTGCCATTACAGTCATGTTTGAAGGAATTCCTAACTATCCTGATTTTGGTCGTTTCTGGCAAGTGGTCGAGAAGCATCAGATCAACCTGTTTTACACCGCACCAACGGCCTTACGAGCCTTAATGAAAGAAGGTAATAGCTGGGTTGAGAAGTATGACCGATCATCGCTCCGCCTATTGGGTACGGTCGGTGAGACAATCAAAGAGCCAGAGTGGACTTGGTATTACGATATTGTGGGTGAGGGCCGTTGCCCGATTGTCGATACGTGGTGGCANACGGAAACCGGGGGTATTCTGATTACACCTCTCCCCGCTATCTCTGACCTGAAGCCCGGTTCGGCTATGATTCCATTCTTCGGGATTGAGCCGGTCTTGCTAGATGAAGAAGGAAACGAAATTGAAGGTAATCCCGCCAGCGGTTACCTCTGTATCAAGTCGTCTTGGCCAGGCCTAATGCGGACAGTTTATGGCGATCATGAACGGTTTCGGCAAACCTACTTCGAGCGTTTCCCAGGATATTACATGGCGGGTGATGGTGCCATGCGGGACCAAGACGGCCACTATTGGATCACCGGCCGGGTAGANGATGTATTGAACGTCTCCGGACACCGGCTAGGTACCGCCGAGATCGAGGGCGCAATCGGTCAGCACGATACAGTCGCTGAGGCCGCAGTCGTCGGTTATCCGCACGAAATTAAAGGGCAAGGCGTTTATGCTTACGTTACCCTGATGACAGGCCAAGATCCCTCGGACGAAATCAGCNTCGGTATTAAACGGACTGTGCGGACGCTGATCGGCCCGCACGCTACGCCCGACAAAATTCAGTTTACGCCGGCCTTGCCTAAGACTAGATCTGGCAAAATCATGCGACGGATTCTACGCCGTATCGCTGAAGGGGATACCGATAATTTGGGGGACATTTCCACCTTGGCAGATCCAACTGTGGTTGAGGAGCTACTAACAGGTAGCGTTTATAGTGGATAGTGGTCAGTTGTTTCTCCCCAACTTTCACAATGAGTAGTTTATGGGGTGGACGTTTCAGTCGTAAAATGGCCACTTCGATGCTCAATTTTAGCCANTCGACTGAGGCCGATACCCGCCTGATTCCCTACGATATTTGGGGCAGTCAGGTTCATGCCTTGATGTTGGCTCGCCAACAAATCATTACGGAAATGGATCTAGGTCCAATTCTGACCTGGTTGGGCAAAGCACTAACCGATTTCCAACAGGGGCAGTTAGTGCTNGATCCGGCTAAAGAGGATGTCCACATGAACGTGGAATTCTACTTGATTGAAGGGGCCGGAGCCGAATTCGGCGGCAAACTGCATACGGCTCGTTCTCGTAACGATCAGGTTTTGACTGATGCTCGCTTGTACAGTCGAGAACAGATCTTAGCCATCTCATCACACTTGACGGTTTTGTCCCGAACCTTTTTAAACCTTGCTGACGAACACACCACAACTGTTATGCCAGGCTACACGCATACTCAACACGCCCAACCCATTAGTCTCGGATTTTGGGCCACTGCTTACGTTAGCCTGTTTTTGCGAGATCTAAAACGGTTGGCCGCAGCCTTTGAGACTACGAATTCCAACCCACTGGGCGCTTGTGCTTTAGCCGGCACCACCTTTCCCATAGATCGGGATTTCACCACACAACTGCTTGGGTTTGGCCATCTCCATCGGCATGCTCTGGATGTCATCAGTTCTCGTGATTTTATAGCCGAAACCCTGTCGGCGTTAGTGATCCTGATGACCAATCTCTCCCGNTTAAGTGAGGAAATTGTCTACTGGACCAGCTACGAGTTCGGTTTGGCTAAACTGGNTGACGCTTTTGCTTCTGGTAGTTCGATCATGCCACAAAAAAAGAACGCCGATGTAGCAGAATTGATGAGAGGCCGTTTCGGTAAAATGTTGGGAACTTTAGTTGATCTGCTGACTAACCTGAAGGGGTTACCCCTAGGCTACAATCGAGATCTACAAGAAGACAAGCCGCCGCTCTGGCGAGCTTTCGATACCATTGAGGACTGTTTACAGGTCTTGCCCCAAATGCTACAGAGCATGACCTTTAATACCGACAGGATGGCAGATCTATGTCAGGCTAATTTCTCCACTGCTACTGAACTGGCAAACTACCTGGCTGAGGAACGAGGTCTACCTTTCCGACAGTGCCACGAAATCGTCGGTGGCGTTGTCGGGAAGCTTTCACAACAAGGAGAAACCTTTGCTAACCTGGAACAAACCGGCTCGCTCCTAAAAGAGATGGGAATTAAAATTGCGGATGTAGATTTAGTGCAAATCTTGGATGCCCGGCAGGCATTGAACAGAAACCAGAGTGTTGGTGGTACCTCGCCTACTGAGGTCAAAAAAATGATTAAGGAATTTAGTGAAGCGTTAAGTCATATCGAAAACCAGATCAAACGGCAGACCCAGCAGATCCAACAAGCCTACCACCGAACTCAGCAATTGGTACAAGAAGCAATCAATGGAAGTTGACCGCCCTATCTACAAGGTCTGTTTTCCGAACATAAGCATGACCTCGATTGAGTCGGGGACATACTTATGTTCGAAGATTGGCTAGGCATTCTGGCAGACGAAATTCATATTCTTCTCAGCCGAGGCAATTCGATCGTCATTACCTGGCGTTTCTAATACCCACCAACCGTTATAACCAATTGCGTTAGAAGCACTGAAAACGGCGNCAAAATCGACCTCGCCCTCTCCAGCATGATTGCCGCCAGTGTCTTTGATGTGCATTTGCACAATANCGCCCCCCAATTGCTGGATTTCAGCCGGNGAATCGTAGCCGATTGAGGTAGCATTGCCCATGTCATAGTAGACGCCGATCCGACTGGATCNAACCCGATCAATAATGGCTAGATGATCCTCAGCACTCACGGTCGATTCAATTCCAAAGTAGACTTCGGACCTGTCAGCCGTTTCCGCTACCATCTTCCATCCATCCAAAAACCGATCGGATTGTAGATCTTCAGGCTTAATCTGCCCGTTGCCAAAGAATGGTACTAGAATCACTGTTGCTCCCAGATCAGGTGCGGCTTCTGCCAGTCGTTGTAACATAGCAATACCTTCGGTCCGAATGGAATCTACTGGATTGGTAAAAGAAAAGGCGGTAAAACCACCTGGCGAGAGGGAGCATATCTCGATCTGATAGGTTTCAGACCAGGCATTCAATTGATCAATTCCACCTTCTTGCCAGATTGGATGATTCCGATAATCAGCTCCCATGCAGATTTCCAGTCCGCTAAAACCGATGGCTTTCGCCCTTTGAAAAGTTTCCTTTAATGGTAGGCCTAGCATTCCGTCTCGAATTCCAACTTTCATTGTTCACTCCTTAGTGCTATCTAGTGATAAGATTTAGTTGCCCGAGNACCGTATTCTGNAGTTAGAATCAAAACATCTTCATTACGAANTCACGTTCTCGACTGGGCAACTNTGCCCTCGACTCGGCTATTCTCAACCCTCGATCAAGTCGAGGACACATTTAGATTGGNGCATCGGGGAGAAGAAACTTTGACCTGGGGAGGGTACGGTTTTATGACAGGCTCAACCGCCACCCCTGGTCAACCAGGAGGCAACTGATGACTTTCACAGGCCCCCGAAACAAGTTGCCACCACCGAAGCACAAAATAAACGACAATAAGGTTATCTCACTTTTGCAATTTCGTCAAGAACAGTGCAGCGAAAGTCACTAATGTCCAGGCCCAACAGGTAATCAAAAAGAGCGCACCTCAGATCAAGTCGGGAACAAGTTTTATGAGCGGATACATCCGCCGGGTTAGCGTGTTCTACCTTCTGGACTACCGACGCTCTCTCCAACTGCCTTAGTTTGGGGCACTTATAATCCAATAACCAATTTTATTTTTGCCCCCGCTTTAACGACGTTTGATGTTCGCCCACACGGCAGTTATCTTGTCACTTGATTCTACCTTTAACATAGCTCCAAGCCCATAATAGTGGCAATTTCACCTTCCGTCAATGCTGAACTAAAGAGTTCCACCTCATCTATAATCCTGTTGAAGTAACTAGCAGGCTCTCCTCGACCTATTCGTAGTTCCCCTTTGCTGGCAACTATTTTTCCGCCCGGATCCATTGAACCATCCAGTTTTCCGTCCAGATAGGCTGTTATCTTTTTGTCGTCATAGGTCATCGCCACATGATACCACTTTCCGGGTTTTAAGTTAGTAGTTCCTTTCAAGCCATACGTCCCTGTACTAGTAACCATGAAAACGCCTAGAGTTGCCGGCTAAATTCTTAACAGATATAGAGACGGTGTCAGCATCAGCTATTTTACGCAATACGTGATTGGCGGCAGGATAGGCGTTATATCTTTTATTGGTAGGCACACCTTCCCTGAGATGTGGTCAATGGTATGCCAAAGCCATCGTTGTTGACCCTTGTTTTGGACCCAACTCCACCTTTCATCCTTCTCAGATTCATCAACTTTCTCAATAGTTACAGATCGTTCTGATGAATTATTCTGAGACAACAGGATTCGGTTCACCTTGTCGATGAAAGGTTCTTTTTTTTCTATTTCAGGCACCTCGGTTGGACTGAGGTTGAGACCCGTGCTGTACCTCTAATCCCGCTTCTATTCAGGACCAGGTCCACGATTTTAACTTTGGCCGCGGTTATTCGACCAATGCCCTATAGTTCAGGATGATGAATCCGTTCCGATCACAGGCAATCGCACTGCAGCAATACTTCGGCTCGCCATTGGAAATTTGCAACCTGCTTGATGACATCCAAAACAGCTATTTCTCATCCCTCCANCGATATATTGATCCCAAGACGNCAGAGAATAGTACATTAATGAATATGATAACAATTCTGAAACACTACCCACGGTTGATTATCACAAGTGGTGAAAAGNCATCAAAACTAACCCGTGGTGAATTTACCAGAGTTCAAGCAACTCAATCCGAAGCTCGAAACAGTCGAGTATAAGTTTCTGGCAGACGAAAGATGCCGCCACTCTGCTGATAATAGCTACNGTTGAGCTGAAAGCTTCCCTGTTTTGTAGTCAACCACGGTGCGTTAGGAATCGANTACTCGGATACCATACGTGACCAGGTGNCGTAGTTTTGTGGGCCATTGGACTCCATCATTCCCGTCTTTAGTCCGGGGAAGACTGGCAACCGAGCAGCGATATTCTTGTTCCATTCGACTAGCGTCGGCACGCAAGCGTTGTCGGCAACAAACGGTATCATCCCCTTTTGGATCGCTGCATCAACCATCTGGAAAGCGAGAGACAAGGTTTTACCTGCGGGTTTGATAGCAATTGCACTGTAGCCCTGATTCCCGTATTTGGTCACATCAGCGATGGTATGAACGCTTTCGTCAGCGGCCAAACAGATGGGAAAGTCTCCTACCTCTATCACCACCTCTTCGTCGAAAGGTTCCTCGACGACTATAATTTGATCCANACAACCCATGTGGTCGGCCTGATCCAGTAGCCGCATTAGACTTTGCCGATTCGGATAGCGACTATTGGCATCCAGATAATAGGCAATCCTACCAGTATCGGTCATGTTAGTCTGGTATTCTCTGGCGATCCGGTCTACGTCAGCCAACCGCTGACAATCCTTTTCGACCATCTCGGTTTCTGTTCCGGCTTGACCAATTTTTATTTTGAGAACGTAGATTCCGGCTTCCAGCATCTGACGCAATTCGGAGTNCGGCAGGTTATAACCGATGGCCGGTGCCAGTGCCAAATGTTGCTGTTTATCAGCAAAGTGAGGCCGAAACCTGGAGGGAATCAGTTGATCAAAATGGTTGGTATTCCGCTGCCTAGCGTAGGTCATCCACAACGCATTATCCAGTGCNACCAGCGCTATTAAGGTGAAGGTNAGCCGGAGATCCGCCTTTTGTGTAATCGATTGGGCATAGGCGTGAATGTCTGGTAATATCAGNTCTAAGGCTTCAATCGGCGTCTCAAAATCCAGAGCTTTGATCCGTTGAAGTGCATGTTCCAGTATGGCCGTTTGCAAAATGTTGCCGCCAACCTCAGTATGCACCGAAAAAACGTCGGCGTCCGACCAGAGAACGGCCAATCCGCCGAGCCCAAAAGAGGCGTTACCTTCAGTATCTTCTACCCGAACAAGACAGTTCCATTTTTCGTGGAAGGCCGAACCTTTGAATCCAAACGGTCGGGCAAACGGTTCGCGTTGAATTTCCAGATCTGTTGAAACAATACGCACTTAGGNTTTCAATTGAATCTAGGCCTTGGTCTGTTCAATGATCCATTCCACGACTGCTTGTACCATCTTTGGCTGAGCCTCATCGCTAAACACATGGTTAGCCCCATNGATAACGACAAGTTTTTTGGGCGAATTAGCTTTTTCAAAAATCGTTTCCGAATCATCAATCAGTACCACGTCATCCTCAGTACCGTGTACCAACAACCATGGAACGTGAATCCCAACCGCTGAATCCTCAACCGTATCAATCGTAGACAAATCGTCCATGTAGGCTTGCGACAGTGGGCATGTCGGTTCGTCCCACATAAAGCCTTGACCAGGTATCTTTTCGCCAAATTCAGTTTCAGCAAACTTCTTGGTCCGTACCATCCCGGCCAGGGAAATTAGCAACCGAATCCGCTCATCTTGGCTGGTTCTCAGAACACCAACCGCCCCACCCATACTGTGACCGACGTAACAGATTTTGTTCGACCTGCGGTCGGCGCCCTCTAACGCATCTAAGACAGTACCCAGATCTTCTACCTCTTTGGAGATAGTAGCATCGGTAAACTCGCCTTCCGAATCGCCATTACCGGCGAAGGAAAACCTGAGGGTGGTAATGCCCGCATGGTTGAGACTTTCGGCCAAAGCTACCAGGAAAGGACGGTCTTTATTGCCCGTGACCCCGTGGCCGATAATCACTGTATAAGGNGAGTTGTCGCGTTCTATCAACGTATAATCTAATTTCTCGCCCACATGGTTGNGNAGTTCCACTATTTGTACTCCTGTTTAGAATTTGGAATGTTGAATTTAGTGTTCTTCATCCCTTTTCAATTCGCTACTCTTGACTTATATTATCCTCTTGGATCACCAGTTGTTGATTGGCTTTGATATTTTGTAGAACAGTTCGACGGCCTTGTCGATGTTTTCGCGTTGGTGGCCACCTGACGTCCAATCGTTCGACTAGCGTCGCCTCTCCGAGTCCGAAGATAAGCGAAAGTTCACTTTGGGAACAGTAACTAGCACCAGATCGTAAAGTTCGAGTCTGTTTTCCCTTCACTGTCAGAATCGAAACCTGTGCCCCAATGCCGTTTCGGTTGGATTCTGTCCCCACCAGTAGCACCTTGATCCAAGAAGGCGTGTTGATATTTTCAGGTGTGATTGCATCGTTACGGTATAGATATACGGGACCACTGCAGGTCGCCACTAGTAGATCCCAATCGCCGTCATTATCGATATCGCCGTGAACAGTGCCTCTGCCAACGACCGGGCGCTGTAGGTCTGGGCCAATCTTAGCCACGACATCAATGAAGGCACCATTTCCTGTATTGAGGTATAGGTGTGGTGTCTGTGCGTAGGTAACTTCGCCTTGTACGGTGTTGATTTCATCTTCTAGGTGACCATTAGCAGTGAAAATATCCAGTTGGCCGTCCAGATCAAAATCAAAGAAAAAGCAACCGAATGTTAGTGTCAAAAGACTACTACTACCAACATGAGCGATGGGGGCATCGTCAATGAAAAAGCTACCTTCGTTATGATAAAGATTAATCATCTCGTTGGAAAAGTTACCGATGACGAGGCTTTCCCGTCCGGAACCATCGTAGTCCCCAGCGTCCACACCCATGGCACCAGTCGCTTTACCGTCTTCGCTAAAGGCAACACCAGCGATCATTCCTTGCTCAATGAAAGTCCCATCACCATTGTTCTGATAAAGTTTGTTTGGCTGGGTGTCGTTAGCTTCAAAAATATCGGCAAGACCATCCGTGTTGAAGTCGAAGATACAAACACCTAACGATTTACTGGTTTTATCCTCGATCCGGGCAATGCGAGAGACGTCGGCGAATGTTCCGTCTCCCCGATTCCGAAACAGTTTACTCGACTGACCATTATAAGACTCCGGCGTACAGTAAGATTTGTGGGTTCCGTCCAAGGTGCAAAACAGATCTGCCTCAATTGACCATTCAACATAGTTGGCGACAAACAGGTCTAAATAGCCGTCGTTATCGTAATCAAACCACGCACAACTGGTACCAAAGCTAGGGTTACGAATACCCGATTTTTCGGTTTGATCCAGAAAACTGCCATCACCTTGATTTTGAAATAACCGATCTAAATCCAAGCAACTTAAGTAAAAGTCCTGATCACCGTCGTTATCGTAGTCGGCAACGGCCACCCCCAACCCGTAAAAAGGGCGATCTAAGCCGGCTGAGGTTGTCTGGTCAATGAATTCGGGAATTCCATCGCCGTTAGAATCGCCGTCGTTTCGGTACAGTGCCATCGTCTGACGCCGTTGGGTTGTGTGATTTGGCCAGTCTTTACCATTGACCATCAGTATGTCTTGCCATCCATCATTATTGTAGTCGATGAAAGCACATCCAGGCCCCATCGTCTCCGGTAAATACTTCTGACCGAAGGCCCCGCTATTATGTTCAAAATCGATACCCGCGTGGGTGGTAATGTCCACAAATTGTGGTAGCGGTTTGGCTATAGCTTGACTAATGATGGAAGTTTGAAAAATTAATAGAAAAAAGAGACCCAAATGGGGCCACATCAATTGCAACATGATTAAGCTGACTCGGGAGAATCAACCACCTCTTTTTGTCTTCGAATCGCACTTTGCCGGTCAGAGAATCGTTTGACCAATTCATCAACTGTAACACCGATGAGAATAACGAAGCCGATGACGGTAAACTCGGACTCCGTTTTGACATCCAAGAAAATGACGGCATTACGAATAACTTCCAACATGGCCGCGCCGCAAACCACACCAACCACCGCCCCTTCGCCACCCCGCAAACTACATCCACCGAGAACGGCTCCGGCGATAGCGTAGAGTTCATAAAAGTTGCCGAAAGTTGAAGGTTGCACTGAATTCTGCTCCAGTGCGAAGAGAATCCCACCAACCCCAGCCAGCAGGGAACAGATAGTGTAGGCTGTAATGACCATTCGGTCTGTGTTGATGCCGCTGTAGCGAGCCGCGCTCTCGTTCCGGCCTAGTGCCAGTAAATAGCGACCATAGATGGTCCGGTTGAGAAAAACAGCAGCGATAATACCGGTGACAATTAGGATTGCAAACGGCATCGGCACAAATCCAAAGACCTTAAACTTGACCAATTGTCTCAATCCGCTAAAGCTGTTGCCGAATCCTTGATTCATCTCGCCGGTCATATAACGTGCTATCCCGCGATAGATGAATAGGCCGCATAGCGTAACGATAAACGGTTGAAGCCGCAACTTGGTAATCAACAGACCGTGGATCAGGCCAATTGACGCAGCTAACAGAAGGACGATGGCAAATCCAGCCCAGACGGGTGTGCCTTTGTTCACCAACAGCAAAGGAAAAAGCGCGCCTGTCAATCCGATCAGCGACCCTATCGAGAGGTCGATTCCGCCAGTGACAATCACAAAGCAAACGCCAATGGCCAGGATACCGAACAATCCGGTCCATTTGGCCATATTGTAGATATTACCGCCATCGAAAAAATACGACTTTTGGCTAAAAAAGTTGGATTCCAGCAACCCTGTCAGAAAGAAAATAGCAGCCAGAAGGGAAAAAATGCCGAGTGTTTTTCTCATTCTAAATCAGAATTTCAAGGATACAGCCAATGCTACGTCCGCCTTTCCTCCTAAAGACCGGGGAAGTCAGTGAAGCTATGTTGTCGATATTCGTCCAGAGGTCAAAGGCAGTTTTTATCTTGGAATAAGTTTCAGTTGGTAGTTCGCCTCTACCATTTCGACAACCACTCTTCTAATGGGGTAACCGGTTGTGTTTGACTGCGAATCACCCACTTAAAATCAGTATCCTTCCAATAAATGCTTCCCTCTTCGTCGCCATCCCGCAGGTAACGAATATCAATTGCCCATCGGATAATGTTGCTGGTTGTATGGACGGTAGATCTGTGCAACGTCAGGTTATGAAACAGGAGAGTATCACCTAATTCCATGGGACAGGTAATAATGTTGTCGTCATCGATATGCTGGTCCATCACCTCTAAAAACTGTCCTTCTCGATCTTCGGTCTGATGATGCAACAATCCCATTTTGTGAGAGCCGGAAACCAATTGGAGACAACCATTAGTCGCATCAACAGGTACTAAGGGAATCCAGGCAGCTGGAATTAAAGCGGTGGCACTTTCCGCCCCGAAATAACCGCTGTCTTGATGCCAGGGAACAACGGTTAGTTGTTGGTTCGGCAATTTGGGACGGGCATTAAAAACTGGATGGCCGATGACATCTGTACCTGTGATTTCCCCAATGGCTGAAGCTAAAGGTTCGGCGTGATGTAGATCATAGATCACTTTTCCCAGTACCTGTTGTCGCCATGAACGACCGAACCGATTAGCATGTTCACCAGCAACGGCGTACAGACGCTGCTCAAAGGGTAGATCTACGCCCTCATCTTGAATTAGATCTTCTGTTCTCAGTTGGCCGATAATACGGTCTACCATCTGAGCAAACAACTGCCGAACATCTTCGATTATGGGTAAAGGGACAGCTTGTTTCAGTAGGAGGTAGCCTTCTGTTTCCCACTGGTGGATTTGTTCGGTGGATAAAGTCATGTATGTTTCTTAAGCCTCTATATCTTAAACTATTATTAACAAGATCAGCACAAGCTTGCAAGTTGAAGAGTAATAACGAGATGGGCAGACAACTACCAAACCATCCACAAAACTAGACTACGTGATTTGGACTGGCTAGTTGAAAGCGAGGGTTTGATTCCAAATGATTCCATATCAAGAAGAATTTGTCCTCCACACTTATTAGTTAGAGGCTTTCTCCAAGATCCGCGCGATGGGAAATTGATTTTTCGTGAGAATTTCCTGTTTTTAAGGACTATTAACAATTCCTAGGCATATGGCGCTGGGGGTTGTTCGCTCTGCTGGGTTTCATCTTGCAAGGTAAAACCAAAAAATGATCCTAAAGCTCCCCCGATAATATGAGCCATTTGCGAGACCTGATCTTCACGCAAGATGGCTAAAATTTCTTTCCCAACAAAAATGACGACAATTAGAATAAAGGTTAACGGAACCGTTCCCCGTTTGACATTAACTAGCGAAGAGAGGACAATAAGCATAAATACAACCCCACTGGCTCCCCGCAACCAGGTACCGTCGAAAAAGGGAACCGCCACGTTAATAAATCCCGTGATCAACGCTGTGGCAAAAATCATGACTAAGACTGGACGACTGCCGTAACGTTCTTCTAGGATTGGACCTAGAAGAAGAATAAAGGTTAGGTTACCAGTTAGATGTTGCCAATCAGAGTGACCTAGAACATGAGAGCATAAGCGAAAATAATCCAGTGGACTCGTAATCGACATCGAATCTCGAACAGTGAAAAACTCTGTCGCAATATCTAACGGGGTAAACTCAGCGATGGCATGTATAACCGCGGTCAAAATCGAGAATGAAAGGATGACTGGTGAGTTGTATTGAATTCGCATATTTCGTAACACTGTTCAATTGATACCGAAATCTTAACAAAAGAACTGGCTGTTTGCAAGTCAACGATAAATAGGAAGTAGGACATCTGTTTAATGTTTCAGTAGACCTGCTACTCTAATACTTTAATCTTAAAGCAGGATAAACATATTAAAAGTTGAGTACTGACCGCTGATGGAATTGAGTTATCCTTGGGCGAAACACTCAAGAGGGAGTTCTGATATAGTAGTATACTATTTCCCGTAATAATGGTATCTTGTCTACCCGTTTAGCTGACTTCGGTGATGCTATCGCTATCTCCACGGGGCGGGGTATGAAATTTCTTAATAACTCCACCGCTACAACTATTACGTTATCAGCATTTTAAGTGCTTTAGTTCAAATATAGATGCGGGGCTGATATAGCTCGATTTTGCTCATCCCAATGGAAAGTGAGTAGATTGGCGCAGTCGCCTTGACGAATTTGCCCGATCTGGTCCGAAATTCCCAGCAATCCGGCGGGCCGACGTGTTGCTAGGGCAACGGCTTGTGGTAAAGAGATCTGGCCAAATCTAACGGCATTTTCGACACCATTAATCAGCCCAATTGCCGAGCCGGCGAGGTAGTCAGTGCCATAAAGTCTTACGCAACGGTCTTCGGTTAATTCAACTTCACGGTCAGTAAACCGATATCTCCCCGGTTTCATCCCCGCTAGATGAACAGCGTCACTGATCAAGATCGACTTTTGTAGATTTTTAGCGCGTAGCATTGATTTGACGACACTAGGTGGTAAATGATGACCATCGACAATCAAACTGGCATATAGATCATCGTTGGCAAGCTGATCCCAAATGTAGTTGGGATGGCGACGAATCTGGGCGTGAGCCCCATTTCCTAAGTGAGTGGATAAACGGGCTCCCGCTGTTACCGCATCCTCAATGTCTGTGGTTATGGCGTTAGTGTGACCTATTGCTGCAATCACACCGTTTTCGACCAGTTTCTCGATGAACGGAATCGCACCATCTGTTTCCGGGGCTAAAGTACAAATTTTTATCTGGCCTTCAGCTAACTCTTGCCACCGTTGAAACTCCTCCCAATCCGGAGGGCGAACGTGTGGTTTTGGATGTGCTCCTCGAGGCCCATCTTCTGATGAGATGTAAGGGCCTTCGACATGGATGCCTACAATCGACTGACCGATGTTTGAGACCCGGGTCGCTTGCTGAATAGCTTCAATTGACCTGGCCATACGTTCAGCAGACCCGGTCACCACAGTTGGGCAGAGATAGCCGGTGCCGGTCAGACGAACGGCCTCTACCATCTGACAGACGTCGTCCATCGATATGGTTTCAGCATTGAGATCGTGACCACCAAACCCATTAATCTGGATATCGACCAACGGTGGCGCGATCCAGATTGGGCTCTCTTCTCGACCAGGGTTTAACTTAACAATTTTTCCATCTGTAATATCGAGAGCAACATTGACACCTGTTTCTACGAGTTTGCCAACAATTTTCACTTGATTCATCCACTAAATCTCCAGCCTTTGAACAAATTGATGCCTGTTAGCGACGTTTGAACCCACAAATTTCTCGTGAGGAAGATTAGATTACGAAACTTGTTTGGGGGAAAGACGGGGTCGAAATAGAAAGAGTTCCATGCGACATTAGTGGATCGAAAAAGTTGGAGCAACCCGTGGAACAGAAAAATTATAACGCTGATTCGACCGATCGACAATGGCAATACCCACAGTCTATCTACTAACTCCTGACCTACCGTGAGTCCCTCTAGGCAGATGGGATCAACGACTGATTATCAATATCATCACATTCTCTCCACTAGTTGTCCGTGGCGGGTGTGGCCCAAGGGGTTTCCGCCTGGGCGTCCGACCTAACGGAAGCCCAGGCGAGTTTGGATCGCGACATACCGCAAGGTTGGAACGAAGAGGTATCCGTTCATACACTATTTTTAGTTAGCCCGACTCTTAGCCAGCGTCTACTGCTATTATTGCAAACGGTGACAACAGGAAAGGTGACCTCTATTCATCCTACCTGATATGAACCCAATTCACTTGAATCTTGGCTGTAAAAAAAACAACTCAGTAGCGCAGCTATAATTAAGCCAATCGGTCAAAACTAGAAACAGAGAAACTGCATATAGATACTTTTTATCTATACTATTTCATTTAGTTAGAGGTTAGTAGCACCGAAATCAAAAACGCATATGGTGGCAACAATGGGCATTCCATGATGACCGAGTGGTGGATACTAACCAGACTGATAATCAGTTCGCCTATCAACTACCAGAGTTGGTGGCCTTCTGGAGTGAAACCATTTAATGGTTCTAGACTGACAGCGACTACGGTAGTAATTTGGGAACTTGGTTGCGGAATCAGTTTCAATAACGATTAGGAATCGTTGTTGCGCCCAAAGATTAAAGCCCCTATACCTGGAACTGAACGGTGGATTGCGGAACCAATCTTTGCCTGGTTTGGATGGTATCGGCCCTGATCCTGGATTTTAAAGGCAAAATCAACCTTTGCGGGAATATGATCTATCTGACCATGATTTGTTAATGAAGCGGCTTCAACAGATGCTTAAACGTCTCTAATTTCCTCAAAATGGTTCTTCTTAGGCGTCATGCACATTTCTCCTCATTAGATGCCCAACTTTTTCAGCATATTTTGAGTCGAAATCATATGTTTATTGAGACCTAATTCCTTCGGTGAAATACCAAGGGCCAAACCTATCATCTGTGGAAGGTGTAAAATCGGCATATCAAGCTGTCGGTTGATCACACGGCTAACTCCAGGTTGCTGAAGATCAAGGTTCATATGGCAAAGCGGACAAGGTGTTACCATACAGTCAGCCCTTTTGTCCTTAGCCTCAGCGATATGTTTACCAGCCATTTTGAATGAGGCTACCTCGTTTTCTAGACCTATCGGGAAACCACAACAGCGGGTCTTTCCACTATAGTCTACTGGGTCTGCACCTAAAGCTTCAATCACACGTTCCATGGATGTTGGGTTATCAGGATCATCAATGCCCATAATTTCAGCAGGGCGTAGAATGTAACATCCGTAAAAGGGTGCGACTTGCAAATTCGCCAAAGGTTTTTTGACCATATCACGCAGATTATCGATGCCGACTTCCTTGATGATAACATAGAGAATATGCGTGACATCTACTCCTCCGTGATAAGTATGCCCACCAGACTTCAGCACATCATTGACTTCTGCACGATAACCTTCATTCTCAGAAAGTTTCTTGTTACTCTTGCGTAGACAACCTATACAAGTTGAGCAAATTGTCATCAACGGTAAATTTAGCTCCTCAGCAAGTGCAAGAGTTTTAGCGTTGTATGTATCAGCCAACACTGGATTTTGTGATTCTAAAACGCCTGCACCAGTACAGGGAGCACCAGGAAGTTCAACTAATTCAATGCCGAGCAAAGGTGCTATTTTCTGGGTAGATTGATTTAATTCTGGACAATTTCCCTTGGCAACACAGCCAGGGAAATAAGCAACTCTCATTTATATTTACTCCTACGATTAACTGCGAATTACTTATTCATGATGTTAATTTGTTGTCGCAAAACCTGCTTTTAATCATTGATTGCGAAGAAAATCAGATTCCCAAGCCTGCCAACTAAGCGGATACATTCGCTCCTGTGGGTTAGGCTTTTCAGGTACGCATTCTGGAACTTCTCAAACGATAATTATTTAGTATCCCCTTCCAGTTCTTCATGAATACGCTGTATATCCCTAACTTCTGTTACTGATGGATGTGTGCCGGGAAGAGGTGGTTTAATCTTCCCTTTCAGTATTGCCTTAATTGCGGTGCTTGTGTTTTTTATAGCCCAACCTAAACCGGCGGCTTTAATAGGCAAAGTGCGTTCATCAACTACCCCGCTATGTGATACGCTTTCGGTGAAATGGAGCACATGTTTTGCGCCCACATTCCTAGTCAGTCCCTCTTTGATGGCGAGTTGACGCAATTTGATAATTTGATCCATCGGTGCGACGTCCTTTGGACAAACTTGCACGCACTCCATGCAGCGGGTACAATCCCAGACACCGCCCTCCTGACTTAAATTTATTAGTGATTCTTTTTTTGGTGCGTGTCGAGGATCCCCTACTACGCGATAGGCCTTGGCCAGTGCGGCTGGACCTAGAAACTTGTCATCGACCTCCAATACTGTGCAGTCACTTACACATGCGCCACACATAATACAATTCATTGGTTGTTGTAGCTCAACCATCTTGCTATGTGGAACTTTGTACTCACGTTCTGGTGGTTCACCCTCGGTTTCAACCCATGGCTTGACCTGTCGTATTTGGTCCCAGAATGTGTCCATATTGGTAACCAGATCTTTAATTACCTCCATATTACCCATTGGGTCTATACGAATTTCCTCACCATCAGGCGCGAGTGTTGAAAGTTTAGTTTTACACCCTAATTTCGCATGTCCATTCACCCGAAAGGAACAAGACCCGCAAACCGCACTTCGGCAGGAGCCGCGCAATGTCAGTGTACCATCTATTTCTTCACGAATTTTGATAAGTGCATCCAGTACCGTGGCAAAGTCAGGTAAATTATCTACTGTATAAGTATCGTAGTAGGATTCTTGATCTTTTTGAGGATTATAGCGATAAACTTTTAGATTAGTTTGTATCATCGTCTCTTGGTTCCTTTCAAATTAATCCTTAGTACTGACGCAACTCTGGTTGCCATTTGGTGATGGTCACCGGTAAATAATCAACTTTGGGGCCTTCATCTGTTCGGTAAACAATTACATGTTTGAGCCAATTTTTATCGTCTCGCTCAGGGTAGTCAGTACGTGTGTGAGCTCCGCGACTTTCCCGGCGAGCGAGGGAACTCGCAATAATTGTCTCGGCGCAATCAAGCATATAATCTAGCTCTAGGGCTGCTACTAGATCAGTGTTGAAGATTCGACCTTTATCATCAACGGAGATCTGGGGATAGCGCTCCCGTACTAACCCAATTCGGCGTTTTGATTCGAGTAAGCCCGATTCATCTCGAAATACGCCAGTAAACTCATGCATAATATTACCCATTTCCAATCTTAGGGCTGCGGGACGTTCATCCGTGGCACGAGCAAAGATGTCAGCAATTTTCTGCTCCTCGGTTTTTACGACTTGTTCGGAGATATTAATAGCGTTAGCATTAGTCGCGTATTGGGCAGCGTGTACTCCAGCTCTACGGCCGAAGACAACGCAGTCTAGTAAACTGTTACCACCCAATCGATTGGCTCCATGAGCAGAAGTGCAAGCAGTCTCACCAGCAGCATACAAACCTGGAAGAGGTTCGATACCATTCCCGTTATGTCGATAGCAACGACCATCAACGTCAGTCTTGATACCACCCATCAGATAATGCATTCCAGGGCAAACCGGTAGTGGGGCGTTCGTTATATCAACACCCGCATAATCTTTTGCGAGTTCAGATATTTGATGAAAAGCCTCTAAGATGCGATCTTTTATATGGCGACAATCCAATAATACACAACCATCTATTCCACGCCCTTCTTGAATTTCGATTGTTTCGGCACGCGAGACCACATCGCGTGACGCTTTCTCGGCCAACGTTGTTGCTTCATAACGTGGATCTAACATAAAGCGCTCATTATTAGCGTTTAACAGGTATGCTCCCTCTCCTCGAGCCCCTTCTGTTATGAGGAAACCATTAGAAGGCAGCGTTGTTGGATGGTATTGTACCATCTCCATATCCATAAGGACAGCACCCGCACAATAAGCTAAGGACAACCCGTCACCCGTCACTATTAGGCCATTAGTGCTTGGTTCATAGACCCGTCCACATCCACCGGTACAAAGAACAATCGACTTAGCTTTGAAGATTTCTAATTTGCCACTAACCATTTCCATGGCGACCGCACCACAACATACCCCATCTTCCATCAACAGAGTTGTGACAAACCATTCATTGTAAGATTTGACTTCTAGTTTAAAGAGCTGTTCGTATATAACATGCAGTAGAGTTTGGCCGGTCATATCACCAACATGACAGGTTCGGCTTTTGTCGGTACCACCAAAACCACGCATGTGGATAAGTCCTTCATCGTCTCTGTCGAAGATGACACCGTAATGTTCAAGCGTAAAAATGTCTTGAATGCCTTCTTCGCATAGGATTTCAATGGCGTCTTGATCACCTAAAAAATCACTTCCTTTGACGGTTTCATAGGCATGAACTTCCCAAGAGTCTTCAACTCCTATGGCTGAGTTAATACCACCTTGTGCGGCGGCTGAATGTGAACGTGTTGGATAAACTTTGGAGAGCATTGCCACATCTGCTCCAGCTTGTTTCGCATGAAGAGCTGTACTCATTCCTGCTAAACCACCACCGATCACCAGCACATCATGTTCAATCATACTTACATTTACTCCGGTCTTTATGGTGTTGTGAAATGTTAACTATTCCTATCAGTTTTTGTGTGCCAGACAAAGTGCATGAAAACCCATCCGCAAAGTGATTTAAAATGGTGCCTAGCTGGCAAAGGTACTAAGGAAGATGTACTAATCCCTGAATGTCAGGTGAGGGAGAATCTACTAACCTTGACATTTTCTCTGGCTAAATAATATATTAAAGTCGCACAGCTGATGAAAATGCAGTTGGCATAATCAAACCATAACATATTAAACAAAGGCAATACAAGTTCCTCGAGGTTTTTGTCTGATTTAAAAAGATTATAAGCTCTGATTATATAATTTTTGCGTTGGGTCTCCTACATAAGTAGTGAAAGGTGTTATTATGAGATCATGAGATATAAAGAAACTGGGCGTCGAACAGAAACTAAGAGAGTGTAAGATAGTATGTGCAAATGAGGACCGTAAAAAGAAGATATCCAATGACAAGAAAGAATAAAGCCAACAAACCAGGTCTCTCTCCCTATCAGCATGCCCAGTGCGGAAGAAGTGGTTCGGTTGCTGGGCCAAGTAACTTCTATTGCGAAGGCCAAAATACTGGCAACAGCCGGAACAGACGCGACACTCACAAGATGTGTACCTCTGGCGGAGAGATGGAAATACAAGGCCCACATGATCGTAACGGGCAGTTCTAATCGGAATTACTGAAGGGAAACAGTAACGAGATTGAGCAGAAAGTCATCGCTATGCACGTGATGTCAATCAGCAACCAATTGAATGGTCTAAGAAGCAGGCATTATAGTGGAAAGAAAAGGGCACATCGTAAGCACAAGTAGTCATCAATCAACAAAGATTGCAAATTATGGCTACCGCTTTCAGTCATTCCGATACAGCCAAATGGTAATCAATGACAAAATTGGTTGCCTGGCTGATAGCAGTGACCAAGGATTATATCGGTTGCGTGCCAACAGCACGATGCAAAGAAGAAATGCAAACGCCACCCTCTATCCAGGAATCAGAAAGGCCGTAACCGAGCACTGTCTAGGGATAGCTTTGTTGAACTATGTGATTGGTAAATTAAAGGTTTCTGGCATTCTCTCGCAGCGTGATCGAAATCGTCGTTAGTGTTTTAGATGACGTTTTAATCTAATTTTTGCTATCTACAGCCTTGAACTTTATCCAAGAGCCCTATTGGATTGACAAACATGAGCCCAATTCATCCATAATTTTTAAGATCAGGTAGATAATTTGATGCCTAGAAATCAGGATTTTGAAGGTTAAATAGACTATAAAAACCTACGTTAGATAGAGATAAAGAATAATGCTAGTTCTAATGAATTGTCCTAGATAAATCGCCCGCTTAGAAAAGCTGTCTGGGTAAGCAGGTACTCTGCAATAATTAAGGAAATTAATTTGATTTCCAGACTCTAAAAGAAGTCAACATCGCATAACATAATTATGATGAAAAAAGAAAGATTGACAAGAGTCCTAAACACCGTTATTCTTCTTGACAGGTATTTTAAGTTGGCGAAAGGATTAAACTATTTATGAGTGCCCGTATGTTTCGAACTCTCATGAGTAGCTTCGATTTTGTATATCACTTTTCTCACCTCACTGCGTGTTGGAAAACACTAAAAAGTAGCTAGACTGTGTTTCGGAAAATTGGACTGTTGGGCCTACTGTCGGTTGTCATTTACATTGGTTTATTTGTCCTCGGCACTAACTTCTTACAGATATTGGTTATCCTTGGTATTCTAGGGGCACTTGCTATTGGTTTCCTCCGACCAGTAAAAAGCCTAATAGATTTGGTTTGGCGAAAGATGAGATCTTGAAGAGTTGACAGAATCCAGATATCCTAACTTGGTGCTCACCATTATCTGGCTAGAGCGTATGTCCTGCACCAGAGGAGGGCATATAGAGATTGAGGATGAAACTCAGTATGCTCAGGATACTACGAGGAATATAATCGCCCAGAACCAATCCGAGAAAAAACGGTTCTAACTTGCGGTGCATCTGCCACCCAGCAAACTTCAGAATTAGTGCTTTGGCCAACCAACTGACCATTACCGGGAACCAGAAGTAGATCAGCCCTCCCCAAGAAGCACCAGACAGCACGTAGCCTGAAGCGTGCAGTGGCCACCACATAAAGTGGCTTCTCAAAAACTGTAAGAAGAATACAAACCCCAGTCCAATACCCATAAATACGATCCCTCCAGTTTCGACTTCACGAGGGTGCTGAAGCCAATTCTGGAGTGGGTTAAAGGTTTCCCAGCCGAAGTGTCCGATTGCGCCGTGACATCGGTCAAGCCCGTATCGGTACATCACCTCCAGATAAGACCAAAAGGTAGCAAATGCACCGACACCAATCGCCAAAGCTAAGGCAAGTATCAGGGTAAAACCCGGTATTTTTGATCGTTCACCGATCCGTAAACTTTCGACCTGGTTAGGCATCGGATGAGATCGGTTACACCGGTTGAAAGCATACAAAAAACTGATGACAGTTAGGTTGGCAACTCCCAATCGCCGCGTTCCAAATAGATCTACCATCATTTGACGGGGATTGATGCCGATAACTTCGTGGTAGGGAGGACCCAGTTCAGCCCGCACACGACCAATGGCTAAGGCAAACATCAGAAAAATTAAGTAGAAGACCACCATCGCCCACAGTGACATTCCTGCCAGATAACAAAAGGTGAAGACCAAACCAATACAGAGAAGGGTAATCAGCATTAGTGTGCGAAAAGAGAACGGTTCCCGTGAATCGTCGACCTGAAATCGTCCGACCAGATGTCCAATAAACTCAGATAAATGTCGTCGCGCCCCCCAAAGTGCAATGATGGCGATCCCGATCCACCCCCCAGTAGCACGATCGTTGAGATGCAGATCTGGAATATTGATCCCAATCATGCTGGCTGTCACTCGTTCTGCTCGGGTCAACCAGAAGAAGAACCAGGTTGAAAATGCCAGATCCAATGGCATGAAGTAGGTTAGGCCAACGATGGCTAAATTGAAAGACATAGAGCTATAACCAATGGCGTTCCAAGGCTTGTCGGTAAAAAATCGATCCAGTCGAAAGTTGGCAGGGAAGCCTGGTAAAGCGGGAAAAATGTCGTGTGCCCCATTAACAAAGCGGATGATAGCAGAAATTGCAAAACCGATCCAGAGGGTCTTCAGTTTGAAGAAATTGTTGTTCATGGCCATCTGAATTGGTAGTTGTGTTAGCGGAAAACTCAATTTTTCCCGTTCCATCCACTGTTTGCGCAAGATCAATCCGATGCAGAGCAAAGAGCTGTACAAGACGAGAATAAAGCCCGACCATACCAAAACGGGAACCAGCCAGGCACGAAGATGATCAGGCAGAAAAATGCTCGATCTGCCTTCATAGTAGCCTCGAAGTGGATCGGTCTGATGAACGGTTAACCAAGAGGGAATATAGTGTAGAAAGAGTTCTGTCCATTCGTTCTCTGCCGAGGCAAACCAAAACGGATGTGCTAGTCCCCCCATCAGAATTGCCATCATGGCATGACCAGAGATGGTTGAAACCATGGTCACCATGGCGTAAGTCAGCAAAAGTTCGGCTGGGGTAAAAACGAGCGGTTTGGCATACCGCTTGAGAATAGCGTTGACCAAAAGCAACACCGCTAAGCTAAAAACGGCATTGGAGAAAGGTGAGACTAGCGTATAGACGGCATACCAAAGTTCGCTGGCAATGCCAACCCAGTAAGCGTTGACGATGACCAGAATTAGCCCAACGATAATAGCTTTTTTAGTAATGGTCCTCGACGAGGTGGGGTTAACTATAAGCATTAACTGGATAAACTAACCGTATCAGGGGAAAGGCAGAAATGGCATCCTGCACCCAAGCTTCGTGTACCTCCTTCCAGTAGGAGAAATTGTCGATAGAGTGGAAAGTTACGGTTTAGAATAGTTGCGAAGCCAATGTGGGTTGAAGGGAACCGGTTNATTTTTGAAGCAGGTCAAACCGAGAGTCCCTGTTGAATTTCCACTGTCAATCGACAGGTAGCTTGTATTGGATCTTCAACTGCACAAACCGCTGAGATGACAGCAATACCGTGTGCTCCACACCGTATAACATCCTGTACTGTCTCCAGCGTAATACCACCAATGGCAATGACGGGACAACTGGNAANCTGGCAAAATCGAGCTAGCTCNGATAAGCCTTTCGGCTTTTCAGCATCCGATTTACTGGAGGTTCGGAAAACAGGACCAAAGCCGATGTAGTCTGCCCCTGCTGAGATGGCTTCCATAATTTTGTCCTCAGTTCGAGCGGAAGCCCCAATAATAGCCGGACTTGGTAAGATCCGACGGGCGATACTGACGGGGAGATCTTCTTGTCCAAAGTGAGCACCACTAGCCTCGACGGCTAACGCTACATCGGCTCTGTCGTTGATGATAAGTGGAACACGTCGTTGATCGCAGATCGCTTTTAAGTGAAACGCGGTTTCTACCAGTTGGCGAGTCGAGGTTGATTTCTGCCGAAATTGGATGGTATCTGCACCGCCCGAAATTGCTAATCTGGCCAGTTGGCTGTGTGTGAACCGCGACTGAATCGTGGTATCTGTGATAACGTGCAAGCGGCCGATTGACTTAGGTGACACCGTCATAGTTTTACTTCCTTTCAAGTGCAGCTAGTCGGTCAATTGATTTATCACGGAGCGTGCTATCTGGGTTTATTTGTGTCACTTTCTGAAAAGATTGTTTAGCCAGATTGTATTTTCTAATGCGTTCGTAGGCCAACCCCAGATTGTAATGGGTAATATCCCAGTCGGGTTTGAGTTGAATCGACTTTTGGTAATGCTCGATAGCGAGATTGGTTTCACCATTTAAGTAAAGCGTATAGCCATAATTCATCAAAATTTCAGCGTCATTGGGCCGAATCTGGATCGCTATCTCTAGGGATCTCTTAGCCTCTTTCCACAACCGTTCCTGATCGTGATTCAGACATAAAAAAGCATAATCTTTCAAAGCTTCGACATCGGTAGGTCTAGCTTCAATTGCTTTGGCTAAAGCGTTGATGGCCAATTGTTTCTGACCGGCCTTGGCGTATTGTTCTGCTAAGTATATTTGTGAGTAGGCATCGTTCGGGTCTAGTCGAACCGCCTTTTTAAAGTTCTTTATGGCATTGGCCGTATCGTACATGCGGTCGTAGACGATCCCCAAGGCTCGATGGGCGCCTGCTGAATTTGGATCTAATTCGACTGCTTTTTGCAGATCTGCCATCACGTCCTCCGGCGCGTAAAGCAATACCTTGTCGGCTCCAAAAGTATAATTGGACATGAATAAACCTCGTTTATAATAGCCCTCTGGGTTTTGTGGATTCAATTCAATTGCTTTTTCGTAGAATCGAATGGCCTTGAGTTGACCCCGACGGTCGTAGTAAGTGCCGAGTTTAAGATTGTACTTGGCGACTTCGGGCGCAATCTTAACCGCTTGATCGGCGTGATAGAGAGCTTTGTCTTCGAGTTCTTTAGCGGTGTCGCTGTCCTGAGCTTGCTGTTTTAGAAAAGCTTGATCTTCGTGGTAAAGAGCGAGTTGGTAGTGGATTTCGGGATGCTGCGCCAGGGCTAAGATCTTGTCTGCTATTCCGGTGAATTTATTATAATTCTTTTCTTGTTGATAAGTCTTGGCCAACTTGACCATCACTTCAACTTCATTATTGCCGAGTTCCACTGACTGCTCAAAAGCCTCAATTGCTGCCTCTGGTTCGGATTTTTCGTAGAGTCGACCGAGGAGGGCATGGGCTTGGGAATGATCCGGCTTTAAGGCCACTACCTGTTCCAAATGGCGGCGAGCCGTTTCAGAATCGTCAATTTTGAGATGTAGCTTGCCGGCGAAATAGTGCAAAAAGGCATCCGAATCTGTAGTGGACGGGATCGTAGTTAGCATTTCGGATACGATCTGAGCCGCTTGTGGAGTGCTCACATTTTTGAACTGGTCTGTATAAACGACATATTTTGAGTCCAACAAGAAGCCACTTCGTAAAGCTAAGATCGCACTTCTCCCATCTTCTAATTCCAAAAAGATATCAGCCAGTTGATAGCGGGGGGCCGGTTGAGGATCGAGGTCAATTTTTCGTGCTCTCCGGTATTGATCTGTGGCTTTCCCCGGTTTTTGCTGCAAAGCATAGACCTGTCCCAATTGGTAGTAGGCATCAGGTGAGTTTTTATTGAAACGAATGGCTTTTAAGAACGCGGCTTCTGCAGTTTGGAGATCGTTTAGGCGGCGAGCTAACAACCCAATTTCAAAATGGATATCTGCCGACCTTGGTTGTACAGTCGCTGCTTGCTGATAGTGGTGAAGGGCTTGCTGTTCGTTATGCTGATCCCGGTAAAGTTCCGCCAGTTGGATCTGCACTTGCCAGGCCTTGGGTTGGATCTGCACCGACTGATAGAAGGCATTCATTGCTAACCTGGTTTCTTCTTGCAGTAGGTAGCATTCCCCCAATGCTCGATAGGTCTCCCAAAATTGCGATTCGGACGAAATCGTCGTTTGGAGTAGGTCTACGGCCTGTTTGATCTTCTGCTTCGATTTTAAGTAAGTATAGGCCAGCACATAACAGAACAGTGGGCTGTTAGGCTTCTTGGCGTGGGCATTTTGGTAGATATGTAAAGGAACTTCAACCTGCTGACTCTCGACTGCATAATCTATCATCTCGCGATGTAGATCCAGGTTCTCAGGATCTTTGTTGATTCGGGTCCGATATCGTTGAACTGAAGCCTCGAATGTCGCTTTATTTTCGGCCATCGATGAGAAAGCAAAAGTGAAAATCAATATACAGATGGTGTGCCAGCTTAATTTTGCGCTCATGCCCAAATCATCCAAAATAAAATTGACAAAATACCTACCTAAGAATACAATAGCATTAATGTGATGTTTGTATAAACATATTGAAGGAATGGCTAATGCTAAAACCAATATACTACCCGATCCTGCTGATTTGTCTTAGCCTGACTATTATCTCAGGTTGCTCCAAGCAAAGTAGCATAGAGGTGGTGGAGAAAGAAGTTGAAACTCCGACCGCTCAAAAAGAGGCAGTGATAGAAACCAAAACAGAAACTACTTCAGACGCTTCAGTGACGGAGGCCATCTTGCTTCAAGTCTCTGGTATGACGTGAGGTATTAGTTGTGTCGCGCGAGTGCGGTCCGCACTCACAAGTGTTTCAGGAGTCGTAAAGGCTCAAGTTTCAATGCCAACCAGCGCCGTTGTCACAATCAAAAAAGGTGAAGTTTCAGGCCAACAATTAGTCGATGCGGTGGCTAACATCGCTGGATCTTACAAAGCTGCCCTAAAATCCACTAACTAAAGTAAACGATAAAATCGAGAGGAGACCAAGTCATCTTGGCCTCCTCTAACTATAAATCTCTCTCCTAGTCCAATTCGGATAACTTTACGCTTCTACCCTCTTCTGCTGATAAATCGGCGGCAAATACTACCCGATGGGTTTCAAAGGCCGTATCGAAATCGGTCAGCGGCATCGCTTGGCCTTGTTTGAGGCTGTCAACAAAAGCTTGAAATTGCGGTTCATAAGGATGGTCGCTGACATCACCAGAGTCAATTAGAGACGTTTCTAGGGTTGACCACTTATCCTTATTCATGCCTTTGAGTTTGTCGGAGTAGATCCGATTATCCAGTAGACTTCCGTCACTTCCAACCAGATGAATATGGAAATAGTAGGGTTGGAGACAATCCACACAAGAGGTGACTTTGGCTAATCGTTCACTCCCCTCAAACTTTAGCAAGGTCACGCTGGTCGTTTGATACTCGTAGAGCTCAAAATACTTACCCTTCGACTTAGTTTGGTAGCTTGTTACCTCTTCGACTTGGCCGTCCATGAAAAACAGGAGGGAGTCCAACGCATGGCATCCCGCTGTCAATAAACTGGACCCACCAAAATCTTTCTTAACGTTCCATTCGTATTGGCCATACCAAGGGCCAATACCGTGATAGTAATCGACTTCAGCGTAGTGCAGATCACCTAGAAGCCCTTGGTCAATAGTGGATCTGATCAGGGTGAAGTGCTTACTATATCGGCACTCGAAGCAGACACAGGATTGAACCTGGTTATCTTTGACCGCAGCTTGGATCCGCTTAGCCTCAGGATAACTAATACTGATTGGCTTTTCAATAATCAGGTGCTTACCTGCTTCAGCAGCAGCAACTGCTTGATCCGGATGAAATGGGTGTGGTGTGCAAATATCGATGATGTCGATCTCTGGATCGGCTATCATTTCCTCATAGTTGGTATAAGGCTTCAAAGAAACACCGTATTCAGCTTTTAGGTCGTCTGGATCGTGCTGACGCCGAGAACAGATAGCCGTGACATTTGCGCCTTTGACGCTCTTGAATGTCTCGATATGTGCACCTGCAACCCAGCCTAATCCAACAATTCCAACATTGTAATCACTCATTTTGCGTTTCAACTCCTTCTGGCAAAAAATTTTCTTCTGGTACCGGCACAACCTCTTCTTCTGATTGGCTAGATGTTTCTAACTGATCTACGGCCAAGGCTTGTGTGTTGAGTTGCGCCAGACCGTTCGATGTGCCAATCCAGGCCACACCATCACCAAGTTTAATGCAATTTACAGTTATGCTACCAAGTCGGTCAGTTGGATAAGCAATCTGATCCCATTTCCCAGAATAGCGACCCCGTTTATACACATCTTCATTGGTAATCAGCCACAGTTCATTGTCGCTGACCGCAATCTGGATATTCTCCAATGGGCCAGTTGTACCACGCGAAACCTCTTCGGAAACACTCTCAAAACCACGCAGATCTGCTTCGGTATAACCGTTGAGTTGTCGCTGTCGATTATACCACGTGAAAAAGACTCCATCTACTGTGGTGTCAAAACTGATGATCGATTTTCCAACGATTTGCTCCAGTCCCTCGAAAGTGCCATAGTTCCGCCAGAGGTCTTCGGTCCGACTATAATAGGCCAACCCAGATTGAGAAGTTCCAACCCAGACGGTGATCGGTGTGACGGCTAAAGCAACTATATCGTCGGCGGGCAAGTCGTTTTCCTCGCGATTGTACTGTACCCAAGTGTCAATTGCTCGACGGTATCTGGCAACGCCAGAAAAGGTTCCAATCCAAACCTCATCGTTTAATTCATCCGCTTGAATATCATATACCAGCTTATGTGGAAGTCCATCCGATACCGTATAATTGATTGAGGTCTGATCAATTTTGTCATAGTAGATCAGGCCGTGATTCATGGTGCCAACCCAGACACCTTGCTCGGTGGCTTCTATAGCTCTAACATTAATTGGACCACGCTCGAACATCTGATTGATTGTGCTACTGACTTCGATGATCGGTTGCCACGAATTATCCGTTAGATCGACCTGCATTATCCCTTTTGATGTTCCAACCCAGATAAAGTTTCCATCGATAGCGATTGCTTGAACCTGGTTGTTCGGCAGACCGTCAGAAACACGGTAGACAGACCAGGCACTGTCATCTCGCCGTTTTCTAGCTTCCCGCTTCAGTGTGGCAGGGAAAGTCGGGGTGTTAATTACCGTGGTGAAGTCGGCGATAGCTTCACGATTTTGGTTCAAGGCCAAAAACGCGGTCCCACGTGCCAGTTGTGCTTCCGCTATCCACTGGCTGTCTGGAAAGGCTAGTATAAAATTGGTTAGGGTCGTCACGGCTAGCTCTGGTTGGTTATTTTTGGTTTGTAAATCGCCAATTAGATAAGATGCTTCCTCAAAATCCGGGTGGTCAGGATAGCTAATCGTCGCCGATTGCAATAGGTCGAGTGTGTGTTGTGGTTCGGTTGATTGCCTGGCCAGCAAGATTCCGGTCGAATAGGCTAAGGTATCCTTGTCTGGAAAGTCCGGGAAGTGCTCTAAGATTAAACTATAGGCAACAGTCGCCTGATCGTAAACTCCGTTCTGAAGATACTGGGTGCCAAGTTTTTGTAGAAGTTGTGCAATTTCAGGTTTTGGATCATCCGTCAGGCAAGCAAATTTCAAATAACCTAAGGCGGTGTCTACATCACCATCGCTGTGAACAATTTGTGCTAAGCGATAGTAGGGGGTCGAAAACATAGGGGATTCTTCAAGTGCTTTCTGATAGAGAGATTTAGCCTCTTGAAGTAGGCCACGCTGGTAGAAAACATCAGCGTTCCGCAGATAACGATGAGCCGCTACGCTAACACTATCTGCTGCAAAAGCAACCGATTCGACTTCCGACACTTGAAAGTTCATCCGTTGGTTACCGACCTGTAAGCGAATTTCTCGCTCTCCACCACCCCGCCACTGTCCAGAAATTCGATCTCCGTTTTTCATAGAAACGACGACGTCGACCTGTGCTAAGCTTAGATGAGCAATAAAGATTGTCAAAAGCGAAATCTGCTTGAACTGTCTATTCATAGTATCGTCATATTTCTGTCAATAGGTTAATCGTTGGCCTGCTCCTCACGAATAAATTGGGGGAACACAACAGTATGTAGATACTGTCGCTGAATTCAAACGAAAGTCGCCGCCAATCAAAGGTTCGGTAGCGGGCTGGTTTGGCAATTGTCGTCCTGCTAATTACAAACTCGAAGTTCTAACCTTTTGTTGACACGATTGCATCTCGAACATACTTTGGCAATCAAATTGAGGGCACGCTTGACGGACGATCTCCCGATGTCTGCGTGCCTGGCTTAATCGTGTACCTCGATTAAGCGAACACATTCTAGTGTACCGTAAACAAAGACTTTTTATCCTGAACCATCAGAAATTAGGATTTTAAACTCGCCAAATAAAGTCTTCTCTTGGTTGAATCAATCGGCCTCAACTACGAGATAATCGATACTACGCGCGGTCATCTCAATCTGCACATTGTAGTCACGGTCAATCGTGTAACGAGCTGGTTCGCCTTCTTCCATATCAAGACCTCTGCCTCGACGAATCCAGGTGTTTTTGTGCTGAGGCCGGTATAGTAAAGTGGAAGGTTAAGTCGAATCCGCTGCGGTTGACGCGTCGGGTTGTAGAGCATGGCTAATCCAACAGCGNTATCCACTGAATCCGGTTGAGAGGCAGATGTATGAGCAGATGTTTCCCCGATCAAGTCAGGGGCAAGTTCTACTGGCTTGACGTGCACCATGCAGTCGATAGATCCACCGTCCGGTCGCCGAACATGGATTAGATCGCTTTCGAGTAGCGTTCGGTACCGCTTGTAAAAATCAACCCATTTTTTGACCACAGCTTTGGTCTCTTCGGTATCATATAGCCGAGGGCCACGATAACAGGCGATTACGCCACTACCGAAATTTTGTGCCAGATACCATTCATAATCTGCCAAATGCTGGTGGAGAGGTTCAAAGGTGGTAGCCTCACCCCCACCATGATATTCGACCAGCGGCACAAACATCCATCCCATACTTGGTGTTTTCTCGTAAGTGGCATCGTAGATATTCTGTCGGNCAATCAAAATTTGACGTTCCCGGGGCAAACTAAAGTTGGTTTCACGGCACCCCATACCACACTTATTAGATCCGTTCAGATAGTAGTGGTCCGGTGAGTTGATGTAGATTTCGCGCTGTTGGCACTGATGATAAAAATCAACACAGGCTTGCCATTGACGAAGTTGCGAGTCTTCTAATCCATTATGGTGGGCGTGGTTTGTCGAGGCACAGACATCTCCGTGATAGGGACCGTCGGTTTCAATAATGTCCATACCGGTTGCATCCATAAAATTCAGCACTCGGCGAAAGTATCCGTCGGCCCACTGNCTTGCCAGACAGACGCTTTGTCCGAATCGGCTNCCCGGGGCTCCGGTTTCCGGGTCGATGGAGTTAAATTCAGGGCTAATCCCGCGCGAAGCACACATTAACGTATAACCGCCAATCTAGACCCCCTTGCTGTGTGCATAGTCAGCCAGTTGCTTCATTTGGCCGATATAGTCCGGATCCTCACTTTCAATATTAAATCCACTACCAAACGTCATAATCACCATTTCAAAGCCGGCCGCCGCACATTGATCAATTGCCAGCCGAATGGCCTCCGGAGCCGAGTGTCGCACGTGCATGAAGATCGGATTTTCTGTCACCTGTAAGTGCAACAGTCCGATACATCTTCCGTCGTGCTAGTCCTTTTCGTTCACGGTCGTCGCTGTCGTGAAGCAGTTCAAAAGTACGGAAACTTTCAAAAGTTTGACCGGGCTCGAGTATCACGCCAGGTCCCAATGGGTAGGTACTGGTCATCAGCAATGGCATCTGATAGTGATAGTCAATTTGGGTTTTGTAGACAACATCCGGTNCCCATTGAGTGNTCTCCATTTGGCTGAAAGCATAGTCGCTCTCGATGTGAANACGATGTTTCTCTTGTTCATTGACGGCCAGAATTTCAGAAGACAAAGCCTCCAACTGGACTTTACGCTGCCCCAGATTATTCACCTCGATCCACTTAGCNAACACAGGAATACCCTAATACAGATCGTAGTGAATCGTAACTTGCAAGTTAGCTGGCTCAGTAACAGGAGTGGATGTATGAGCAGATACTTCCGCTGGTACCAGGAAGTCAACCGATAAGCGGATTCCAGACGGTGGATATCGAGTGGATGTAGCATGACGGCGTCGCATCCACGGATAGTAAGTATCGATTGGATCCACTCGATATTGTTGAAATTGAAAGGTACTTGGATCGTTGGTTAAATCTTCAATCCACTCTGGATCGAGATAAGCATAATCAGGTTGGCCTAACAACCCACCGATAGCGTATTGCTGACCATCAACAACCAGGGTTGCTTCGGGTTTAATGCCACGAAGCAGGGTTGATTCTGNAACCAGGTTTGAATAGTTGATAGTGGCAAAATTAGGCGTGGTAACAAAGCAACGAGAAATCAGGCCACTGCTCAAAATTAAACGATTCTGGTCTGAGTCGACGGTAGCAGATTGCGCGCAGGGGTTGATCAGCCAATCTTGTTGTCTGGCAGANATTATTTCATACGAGGCATTTATATAAAGGATATTCTATATAGGGCGACGCGATATTTTGCAATCAAGCCAAGAGGNAATTTTGAGNGTTTAGCATAGTGCAAAACTGAAGTCAAACAGTGATAAGCGAAGAGATACACCGACCGAAGATGTTGATTTTGGCATCGGTCATTAATTGACATCCGGCATCGGTTTGGCTACAATTAGGACGATGCGGAGCGCGGTTTGAACCTGGAAGTGCAGATGGAAAAATGGATACACTCACAAGAGCCGAAGTATGAGCGGATACTTCGGCTGAGTCAGATTATCACTTATACCTTGCTGGTATCTTCGATTGCTCAGGCACAAACGCCACCTGAAACCGAAATTATCAGCGGCCCAATCGGTAGCATCGGTTATCAAGATCCGACCTTCTGGTGGCTTGGTGTTGTAATCGACCGGCCGGTTCTCGGTTACGACTATGCTATCGGTGGCAAAACGGCTTTTTCTGAAGAAAATCACCTCACTATCCGTGACTTAGCTGATGGCTCCTACACTTTCTCTGTCTGGGCTGTAGACGTGGATGGCATTAAAGATCCAACGCCAGCCACACGAAATTTTCAGATTCGTAGAGATCCACAACCGGAACTGGAGTTCAATGACCGGCAGCAGTTAGCCAACGTCTTACAGTTCAATCGAATAGTTGAGGGGAGCAGTTTAGACAACAATGATGTCGATTGGTTTCAATTCTCCGTTCCACCAAATATTGATCAGTTGATTGTTACTTTCAAGCGTAAGGGCGGAACCGGTGTAACAGATCTAACCATCTACCGCCGACAAACGCTAGATGATAACCTGGTCAGTACTTTTCAGGTAGATGCCAGCAAAGCACAGTTTTATACGACAACTCTGGGCTTCAATGGCCGTCAATCAACGACTGATGTTCGCCACTATCTGAAGATTCAGCCTCAGTCGGTCGATGCCGAGTATCGTCCTTACTTCCTGACCGTTTCGGCTGTTACCCTGGANAAGGGNGTNGCNTGGGACNCNGAAAACAACGATACTTTTACCAACGCNAATGCGATCAATCTGGCACAAAATCCCCAATCAAATCAGGGACAAGCTCTNCCCTCAGTATCGACTGAGGGACTGACACTAGTTGGGGACCGAAACAAAGAGGATGACCCGGATTGGTTCCGCCTTCATATCAGTAAACGCCAAAATTTGACGGTACATCTAGATCGACCTCGCACCGCAGGTAAAACCACCATCGAATTTTACCGCTCACCACTCATCATGGGCGACGAAGCCAATCGTCAGGTAGGTCAAATGTCAGTAGATCTGGTAACGGGTCAGCAAGCCGAGTTAGTTCTTCCTGTTACTCCGGGTGNCTACTTTCTAGCACTCGAGAATGGAAGCGCGATCTCNGGTGTTGGGGCNGCAGATCANCCCTACTTTATTACTCTATCAACAATAGATCTNGATGATCGAATGGTGACCGAAGTTGAGCCGAACAATGTCTCCCCCTTTCTAAACCCGAAATTTGCCACACCATTGACTATCGGGCAAACACTGATAGGTAACCACTGGAATGGNCAAACGGACNTTGATTGGTTTCAAATCGATCTGAGTCAAGAACCGAAGTATGAGCGGATACTTCAGTCAGTGACAGGTCAGGCTAATGTCCAACGCTCCGGTCATCCAGTGGAGCTTGAACATCAGCCGTTCTTATTGATCGATTTTCGATCTTCGGTTACCGTTGGATCTACGCAAATCCGCATTTACGACACGGCACAGCAGTTAGTGGGACAACTACAGGTCTCGGTGGCCGACCGGCAATCAGGTCAAGTCGCTGTACCGGTAACAAATAACATCTACGCCATTCAGGTTAGCCCTCAGTTTCAGACTGGGACTTCGGTCTATCAACTAACACCGAACATAATTACCTCCTTGACGCATAGCGGGAAAACACCGCTGGCACTGGGAGAGCAATTGACGGTCTGGCTTCAGTTACCTGAGGNTTTGGATCCAAAACCTAGATTCGACCTGATTGGTAACTTTTCACCAACGATTTTTCCAGAACGACTTCTCGATTTGCCGATGGTTTATCATCCAGCGGAAGCATCCACTCATACACCCACTCTTGGAGATCCATTACTGGAGACAGCGAGCCGGCGTTACGTTGGTACTTTTACCCCTCAACCAGGAGATGATGTGGTCTCTGCTACCGCCAGAGTTCGCTTTCAACTACCGACTCTGGAAGGGAAAAGTCCGTCGAGTACAGCCAGAACAGTTGAAATTGACCTTCCAGTTCCGATTCAAATCGACACGGTTGCGCCTCGTATCGATAGTATTCAACACGACGGCATTGGCGTGTTAACAGCCGGTGATCGGCTAACGGTTCAATTGATGGGCGATTTCGATCCATCGGATCAAATCTATGTCGAAATCGTCGATGCTACCGACATAGATCGAGTCCAACTGCGGTTACCGATAAGCAAACCCCTAACCGAGGACGCCCACCAGAGGTTGGAGACTTCTACAGGGCAAATAGGTACTGTTTCTGGCCATCAAACGGCGATCCTAACTGTACTTGAAACCCACCGGGTTTTAGATGGGATTGTCACTGCTCGTATTGTCGATCAGGCGGGTAATACCACCATTCAGCAACACCAACAACATGTCATTATTCTCGGCTTAGCCCCCAAAATAGATCTTATCCGGCATAATGCTGATCGACCTCTCAGATTGGGTGAAACCCTAACGGTAATGCTGAAACCTCACCAGGCCGGGTTACCAACCACCGTCTATTTCCAGATCGGCGACCGCACACATCGGCACCCAATGATCGAACAAGACGGAACCTATCAGGGGTCATATACGGTAACTCAAACCGACAACCTATCCGAAGTCCAGATTCACGTTTTTTATACTGCACCCAGATCCTCGCTTGGGCGGGGAGAGTCAGGAGCGGGTTTGAACGGTCCGCAAATTCGAATTAGCCTACCGGAGCGGGTTATATTGGACGGAATTTTACCCACCCCTGTTCAAATACGACAGGTGGCTGATGTTCCCGGTGATAACGGTTATTTTCTGCAAGCTGAATGGGAGGAATCGACTGATCCCAAAACCGTCGGCTATCACCTTTATCTGGCAGATCGCCCAATCCGGTCAACAGACCTACCTTTGCTCATGAATCTCCAATCAACCCAAACTCAAGNAGCAATTCCTGAGAATGGACGGCCTTATTATTTGGCGGTTACCGCCGTCAGTCAGGTGGGAAATGAGTCTGAGATCAGTTTGGCTTCGCTTTCCGATCCGGTGGTAGCAGTTGATAACCAACCGCCTGATCCGGTAGTCGTCGTCACTGCGGCTGATACCCCAAACGATTTCGGAAGGAGTGTAACCGTTTCTTGGACCTTCCCTTGCCAAGCTTCTGATTTTTCTCATTACCAGGTCTATCAATCTACTACTGCACCTACATCTCAGATTGATCCCCGATTGAGCCANGGACAAGCTCTTATCTCTTCTACCGAAGAGGTCACCTCTACCACATCTACCGGTAAGCAGACCAGCTCTGTCAAGACAGCCAATAAAGCTTTACCGGTAGCAGTNCGTCATCCGTATGTTACTGAGGTTGAGGTGCCAACTTCGGCCGATTTAACCGACCTCTACTTTTCTGTTACGGCTGTCGATCTAGCCGGGAATGAATCTCTGACGGTGGCGCAATCTATCGCTCCACCTGTTCAATCAAAGCCTGATCTGGAAATAGAACCGACGTCAGGACTCCGTTTCGCCACTGCACCGATAGGCTTGATCCGTCATCCCAATGCGACTTTTCGCTGGACTCCCGTAGTAGATACCAACTCGCCTGAGCCTGGCCCCACCAGATTATCAGAAACGTATTACTACCAACTGGATGGAGGGCGTTTGACCCCGGTTACCCAAACGACACTCACGCTGACCGGGCTGTCGGTCGGGCAACACGAGTTGGTGTTACTGACAGAAGGTCAACAGCAGTCCGTGCGCCGACAATTCTCTGTCCAGAGGTCTTCGCTGACTGAACAAGAACCTAACGACCACTCAGTACAGGCCGACATATTACCCCCTGGTTGGCAAATATCCGGGACATTGACTATTGAGGATACCGATGTGTATCGGCTAGAGGTTAATGTACGCGGCGTAGTGGATCTTTACCTGTTTGCNAGTTCACCTTTTGTAGTAGGNCGGCTCTCAACCCCTGCTTTGGTAGGAACGGATTGGTCAAACTCTTCTGTGGTGCAGGTTTTTCGACAAAATCCCCGATCCAGTCGGGGACAAGTTCTNACGCAAATTGCANCCTTATCCTCGATCGAGTCGNGAACAGNTTTTTGGGGCCGNCTCAGTTTTGGAGTTGAAGAAGGCNTCTANTTTTTACAGNTCAAGGACAGGGNAATNGCNCCTAATGCCNNGGCTAAGTATGGATTGGCTTGCCAGTTCTCTGCAACCAATAATTGGGAGGNTGAACCAAATAACTTAGNCCCAAATATGGTGATACCTGTNCAACCCAATCCAACAGACCAAACAGCGGAGAATTACCCCTGGGGAGTGATTTTNGGTACTCGAAGTAGNGGCCTCTCTCTAGTAGAAGAGGCCTCTTCGTCCGAAGACGATTCAGATCTATATCGAATCGACATCCCGACAGACGCAACTTTAATTTTAAACTATCTGGGAACAGCAGAGGAGCCGGCAACTAAGACCGGCCTATCAGACCCGGCCGAAATTTCAATTCAAACTTTGGGGGGCCAGGACATCCCGACCTTGAAGAACAGTATAGGTGCGCCAGGCCCCAACTTGATGGCGGTGGTTTATCAGTTGCCGGCTGGCAACTATCAGGTTCAGGTGATACCGAAATCGGTTGAGTANCAACTTGTTGNTACNCTGCTCAAAAAAGCAGAATTTCGCATCGATAACGGGCTAACAGTAACAACGGCNGATCGATTGACCATCGGTGATCGGTTAACTATTGAAGTCCAACCCCTGATNAGTGTCGGTGNGCAGAAATCTCCATTCCAACGAGCAACTTTCTGGATTCCGCCAGTCTCGACCGGTCAGAGAATGGTTGTTGGAGAACCGTATCTTCTTCCAGAAGGATTGAAAATCGACCGGGCCGAGATTGTCGTCGAGCTTATCAATCAGCAGCAACACCCGATCCGTTTTCCACTCCTAAGCCCAATCCGGATTGACACCGTCACCTCGCCCATCACGGACGTAAGACACGATGCCAGACAGACACTTATTGTAAGCCAACAACTACAGGTAACAGTTGTTAGCCGCTTCAGGCCGGAGTTACAGATACTCTCTAAGCCAGCCACCGATGTATCGGCCCAACCTGGCAGTATCTTGATCCCCGGTGAGCGATTCATCCAGATTCCACTTAATTCGTCTAGTGAGCAAGAAGGGAAGGAAACTCCCCAATCGAGTCAGGGACAAGCTTTGCTAGACGATGGTTTGATCAGCTATCGGTTCGTTCTAAACATTGAAGAGGGAGACCTGATTGCCGGCGGTACACTACAGGCCACAGTGGAGAAAGCCAATGGCACGGTAATCGCCAAACAGGCTGAACAGTTGATTTTCATTGACGGTATTCCACCGTCTTCAATTACGCCGGTTTCGGTTGAAGATCTACCCGACGATCAGGGCGGACAAGTTAAACTCTCCTGGACGGCTCCTGAAACCAACTCCTCAATCAAGTCAGGGAGGAGTTTTGATTACTACGAGATCTATCGTTCGACCAGCCCGGCGGATTTCGGAACCTTAGTTGCGGAGTACAGGCCTGATCAGCATGCAGATACTTTCCCCGAGCGGGGGATGGTAGAGGTTATCGTCGAGACTCCAGAAGACGATGTTCCTATCTATTTCACCGTTGCCACCGTAGACAAAGCCGGCAACCAAACTCCGGTCACCTTTGACGCTGCCAGATCGATTAACAACAAGCCGACAGCAGATCTAGCCGGTCTAGNGCCATTATCAGAAATCGANCCCAATCCAACTCCCGCTACGGCCACACTACTACCTGTAAATCGGCTGATTCACGGTTTTATCTCCAGCCGATCTTCCCCGGACCAAGGCAAAAATGCTGCCATTGACGATATCGACTATTATCAGATCCAGATACTACAAACGGGAAGGTTAGCACTAGAGCTAGTGTCAAAAACGGCGACTACTAAACTGGTTCTACAAGAAAAATTGGATCCTCGGCTGGATCAAGGCGGTCGAGTCGTTCAACCCGATGTGGTCGCCGCCTCGGCCGGGATTCAACTGGTAAGTATGCGGCTTAATCCGGGTCAATATCTGATACAGGTCAGGGCCGACCGCCAAACGGCTTACACACTATCGGCTTTTGTGGTCAAAGAGGTTTCTATGACCACGCTCCAGCAAAAAAACAGAGGTCCATATCTCCGTGCCGGCGATCAGATCCAAGTCCAGGTTGACACGGGAGAAGCCGAACTGAAAGTCGAGTCCGGAATAGTTGAGGCTGAGACGTTGTCAGTAATTGTGGCGGCCACCTCTGTCGAGCAGGGCACTGCAGTCTATGCGGTTGAAGAACTCGGTCGACTGACAAGCTCGGTTGTTCGAGTGGTGGTTGGGCTGGTCAATTCACAGGGAGAGAAGGGGCGGTTGATCTCGCCAACGCCACCACCCGAGGGACTGATCTTGATCGATACAGTTCCCCCTCGCATCTTCACCTCCACCCATAGTGCGACTCGAGCGGATGGATCTTTCCGTCAACCAGTTGCCGGCCACCTNCTGACCGTCACACTGACGGGTGATCCGTCAGGAAAAGCATTTTTCACTTTAGGTAGTCAGCCTTCCGACACGGTGATTGTGGAGATGGTAGAGGCCGATTCTGCAGAGGACAGCGGTCGGTATCAGGGGCAATTGACCATGCCGTCAACCGAAGTTTGGGAGGGACAGCTTGCACTAACAGTAACACTGGTGGATCCAGCCGGCAACCAGACGACCCAAGTAGTTCTACCCGCTTTTGATCAACCGATGATTAGAGGGGTACGGCACGATGCGGNCAAGATACTAAAATTGGGCGACACCTTGACGGTTCAGGTTGAGTCTTCCCCTGAGACGAAGGTAATTCTAGACGTGGTCGATGCGGAGAGCGGTACGGTTCTAATTGAGAACCGGCGGTTCAGCCGTCCCGATCCGGATCAACAGAGATACCAGTTTATCGTTCAGGCAGGTGATAACTTTGTCTCAGGTAGCGTAAGGGCGCGCCTCTTTTATGATGAGGGTTTGCCAATTCCGCCAATCAAAGGGCCGCCCCCGAGCCCGGTCACAGCCAACAGACCGATCCGTGTCGATACTGTTGCGCCACCTGCAGTTGAGAGTATCACCGCCATGGATGTTCCGAATGATGGTGGAAATGTGGTGGAGGTATCCTGGAGCCAATTTGAACTGGTGGATCTAGACCATTACCGGCTCTACAAAAGTCTGTTTCCGATTAGCCGGTTTGGAGACAACATCCAACCCTCTCCCGACCTGGTTTGGGAGATTATCCCGGCTAATATAACTTTATCTATTGGAAAAGGCTTGATCAGTACCCCACCGACTGAGGCCAATGAGGAGAAACAGGATACCCAACCCAAGACCATGCAGGAAGATGGCCGTCGAAAAGCTGAAGTGAAATTGGAGCAAAACGACGTAGACTACTATATTGGGATCACCGCCATGGATCTGGCAGGTAACGAATCCCCTATGGTAACATCCGTGGTTCAGGCGCGAGATGACCTGGCGCCGGCTACGGCCATCATTGTCTCGGCCGGCGATACTCCCAACGATATGGGGCGTCAGGTGACACTAGAGTGGCAAGCGGTCTCTCAGAGTCCAGATTTTGCCGCCTATCATGTCTATCAGTCGGTGACGCCAATCACAGATGTAACCGGATTAAGAGCGGTAGCGGTTTTGGCCGATCCGTACCTGAGCGGAGTCGAGGTTGCAACTCCGACCGATAACAGGTCCTACTTTTACGCCCTAACGGTTTGGGATAAGTCTGGCAATCAATCGCCACTGGGTGAACGTTCAGTGACCGGCGCCATCCAATCGATTCCAAACTTAACCGATTACTGGCGGGATGACACAACTGTTCGACTGGTGAGCGCACCGATAGGGATTATTCGACAAACCAACGCGACCTTCCGCTTAATGCCTAATNTCCCTTCGGTTGGAGTCGGGGATGAGATAGATCGGTTGCCGCAGATTTTCTACCGGCTCGACCAGCAACCATATCGGAAAGCCGCATCTTACCAGATTACACTACATCAACTAACCCCGGGCACTCACACCTTCTCGGTTAAAACAAGCGGTAATCCGCCGCCACAACTGAAATCAGTTCGCCATCATACCCTAGTTGTTCAGCCGGCATTTAGTCAGGAGTTAGAACCTAACGATACGGTGAATATGGCAACNGCTCTGACCCCTTATGCTACAGTCCAAGGGGCCAACCGTCAGCCCACAGTAGCCGGTGATTGGGACGATATTGATTGGTACCGAATNGATCTTCCGCCTGGGTNCAAGGATGGTAAAGGGCNNAGNCAATTTGATCTTTACTTCTATCGAGCGGACGGGATCGGCCGCACCCAATTAGCCCTGTTCGCCGAAGATCTACAACCGCTATTAAACATTATGGCTACAGCGGAAACACAACAGAGAGTCCATCTGGCAGCTGCTACGCTGGAAAAAACCCTATTTTTACGGCTACGAGCTGAAGGGGAAAACCCGGTGGCCATTTATCAACTGTCCGTGTCAGCCGATGAATGGCATCCGTCCGCCATATCAGAAGCGGTCGATTTAGCTGATCAGCCGGCTTCCTTGAATATGGCGGACGGAACGGATTCTTTGGTCATCTTTGGGCAATCTGGCGAAGGACAGGAGACAGATAGTTACCAACTCGATTTGTCTGGCACCGTGGCTGTGGCATTGATGGGCGAGCGGTCAGCGGTGAAAACCCTCGACCTCGATCGGAACTTTTCACCCCGGCTGAAATTGGAAATCTTTGCTGTCCGCCTGCCAGAAAGTGATGGTAACCNCCAACCTTCGGTCGAGCCCTATTCCCGCTTGACGCAGGTTGGACTGCTGACATCGGCCGATAATCAACAGTTGCTGACCCTATCCAAAGGTAGTTACGATTTTGTGATTACTCCAACAGAAGTGATGGAGGAAGCTAACTACCAGATCTTAATTCAGCCAACTACCTTCTCCACGCTCGGCCAAACTGAGCAGGAACCCAATAATTCGATGGCCTTAGCTACAGTGGTTCCTATATTTGAGCCCCTTTTCGGTAGTAGTTGGCATCCGGAGAAAGACCACGATTGGTATCGAATCGACGTCCTGTCTACTTCCGCTACCGGTGAGGCGGGGGGCCGTGGATGGATTTCTCTAGCGCGGCCAATAGCTGGTGGATCTACACGTCCCAATATTCGATTCTTTGGTGCTGATGCCCAAGCGTTATCTGCTCCTGATCAGGGGCAAGGGCCGCCATTGTCGGTTCAGGTTTATGAACACAGTGTTTGGATAGAGGTAACAGCAGACGGCGACTATCATCTGATGCCATTCTTTGTTACTTCAGCCACACATAACGGCACTGATCGGATTTTAGGTGGTGGTCCGACCTACGGTCAGCGTCATCAGACCGGTGAAGCTTCTGTTCTAGACCAAAAGGCATTGGTAGTCGAAATCCAGTTGTTAGAGGAGGGGCCAGAACTTCAGTCTACCCACTTCAANCTCTCCTCTGCCGAGAGCGCGACAGGTCTTTGGCCTCAACTGATGGCCAATCAAACCATGACTGATCAGGGGAAGGGACGGTTTTCGGGACGGTTGCCAATTCCGCCACTTATGAATCTGGATCAGGGTCGGGTCACTGTGACCTTGACTACTAAAGGATATAGAGGAACGTTCCAGTTAACAGATCCGGTCCACATCGACACCTGGCCTCCATCGGTGGCATGGGTTCGTCACAGCGCGGTCCAAGCCAATGGTGAAGCCAAAGCGGTTGGCCTTAACCAGGAGATAGAAGTTCGACTGCTGGGCGAAGCCATGGCTGAAGCCAAATTCTATATCAGGTCGGGAACTTCCCCCCTTAACCTTGAGGACGNTGCCCCTCGATCGGAACTGTTAGCCAAAGGGTTGATGCGGCCGGAACAAGTTAGTGCTGACGGGCAGCCGGAGCCACCTGAATCGGAGAACCAATCTGAGTCGGGGTTCCAAACTTACGTCGGTCGCTATACGGTACGAGCCGGTGACACTTTATCTAACGGTCAGGTTAGCGCAGAATTGATAGATCTGGCTGGAAATGTCACTATTTATACCGCTAAACTACCGCTAGTGATAGATACCACACCGCCTGCAATCGAGAAGATAGATTATCAGGTTGGTCGACTGGATGAACATGCCTCTTTAATCGAGGTGGTCGAAACCTCCACCTTACTAGCCGCAGACCGGCTAACCATTTTCCTGCTCGGAGAATTGGAGGGCCANGCGTANTGTCTCTTTGGTTCGCAGAAACTGCCTCTTTATGACGACGGCACTCACGGNGACCTAGCTCCAAATGACGGCACCTATACCACGCTTCATCTGATCTCAAAAGCTGACCTGGCAGAGCCGTCGGCTCAATCCGGCAACCAGGTTCTGAACGGATTTTTAATAGATCAGGCCGGCAATATCAACAATCGGTTCTCTAATCGTCCTTTCACAATTGATGTCGAACCGCCTAGAATCGAGTCGATTGAACACAACGGGAAGCAAAAGTCCTTGATAAGGGGAGACCGGCTGGTGGTTCGAATCAAGGGCGAAACCGGCGGCAGCGCTAGTTTTGATATTGGTCACTCCATTCTAGGCCTCATCATGGTTGACGACGGTTCNGATCAGGATCAAAAGGCTGGGGACGGCATCTATACCGGGGTCTACCTGGTTGAGGCGGCACTAAAGACAGAAATTCGCCAGGCGGTGATTACGGGGCATTTGTTGGATGAGGGCGGCAATAAGCAGTTGATCCGGTCGGCTCAGCGGGTTACGATCGATGCGCTTCCGCCTGACCCTATCACCCGTGTCACGGCCATGGATGTCCCGCAAGACCAGGGTAATCTGCTGAAGGTGTCGTGGTCANCGCCGACCGAACTTCAATCGGAAAGCAGCGATTTCCGGCGCTACCAAATCTATCGAGAGGCTGCACCTATCGGTTCCACCTTTGGGCTTATACCGGTACCGGCAACGCTGCTGGATCCAATACAAACCCAGGTTCGGATTGAAGTCCCACGTAACAATTTCGACTACTATATTGCGGTGACCGCTGTTGATGCCGCCGGAAACGAATCTGGCATCATCTCACCCATACAGCAAACGCTGACCTCGCCGGCCTCCGGTCAGGGGCAAGAACTATCTACTTTTGGACCGGTGCAGGCTATCGACAACCTTGCTCCTCCAGCCGTGGTTGGTGTGACGGCGCNAGACAGGCCTGCTGACAACGGGAAGGTCATTCTTCTGCAGTGGCAACCGCTGCCCNCTGCTCGGTTCAATAAACCGCAAGTAGATCAGCCCAAGCAAAACGATTTTCAAGCCTACTGGATCTACTTGCAGGCAGGGATACCGATCGAACATCTCGACGCCAACGAAAAACCGGCTCAAACGATTANCGACCCAAATGTTTATCAANGCCAGGTCGAAGTGCCGAAAAATCAGCTCAACTACTATTTGGCGGTGACAGCAATCGATGAGAACGGCAATATGTCGGTACTGGCTGAAGGCTCCACGGTGGGGCCAGTACAGGCGCTGGACCAAATCCCACCGGAGCCGGTGAAGGGAGTCAGGATTGGCGATACGCCGAGCGATGGCGGTCGAAGCGTAACGGTGGAATGGACTCCAATAGCCGTAGACGAAATCAGCCACTACCTGATCTATCTTTCCGACCGGCCGATCCAGCCGCCGGTCGCAGAGACTTTAATCTCCGATCGGTTTCCAGAGCCCGTAAAGCATGTACTGGAGACGACAGAACTCGATCGAGGAGAAAGCCAGAGTAGTATCGCTATCTCGGAAGAGGCCTTTTCAGTCGAAGAACAAATTTCGGTCCCGGAAGATATAGACCTCTATGCGGCAGTTGTTGTGGTTGACGCTGGTGGTAACCGTTCCGCTCTAGGCCCGGATTCAGTCGCCGGTCCAGTGCGGGCCGTCTCAAACGTTGTATTTCCCCAAACCGAGACGGTCATTACGTCCGGGTTCGATCTAAAGAGCCNAATTGTTTTGNCGGCCGGTNTAGTCGGGTTGGGGATTACAACCCTNGACATTATTAAACCAGATGATCCTCTNCTACTAGCGCAAATTGAGGAGGCAAACTTCTATCTCGGTGCGGCTAATATCGACGAAACCTATGATAGCGATCTGAAACCAACTCGGCGACAACTTCAAAGTCAGATTAAACGGCTGTCAGAACCAGCTGAATTGACCCTCTCTTATCCGGGGGGGGAAATCCCGGCCAGTATAACTCCAGATCTTCGCATTTTCCGTCTTAATCCTTATGGCAAACTGTCCCTCTGGGAGTTAGTACCGGGGAAGCAGGTGGTCGATATCGAGAACAGAACCGTAACGGCTAAAGTGACCAATTTGACCGTTTTTCGAGTGGCTCGTCTACAGTTACCTGCCAATCTGGATCAAGTTGTTGTCTTTCCAAATCCATTCATTCCCTCCCAGTCCATCAGCGGTCAGGTTACGTTCGACAAACTGACTGAAAATGCGACCGTCAGCATCTATACTTTAGACGGTGACCGGGTGCGAACGCAGATTGAAAGTACCACCGGTCGTGCTGTTTGGGACGGACGTAACGAGGGCGGTGCTGACGTTGTCAGCGGCCTCTATGTCTATCTGATACAGGGCGATGGCGTTGAAAAGGTTGGCCAAGTGATGGTTATTCGTTAGCTGGAATAGTGAAAGGAGAAGTTTAAAGGACATAGAATGAAGAGGATCTATATTCTCCCTTGTTTAAGGATGCCCCCATTTACCCGTAGAGGTGAGTCTCTGTGACANCCCTTACTATCCCGTTGGTGGAGTTTGGAATGGTACATTCTACTTCCATATCAGNAAAGAAAAGCTCGGACTATTGATATAATAGTCCGATAATCGCAGGGAATATGGTTTTGACCGCACATTTATGCTCGGCCGACCAATGATGTTTGCCAACTAATTCTATTTGCTTAGCATATGGTTTATCCAGAACTGTATCATCTAANATCAGCCCCCCTGTGTTTATTGATATGTGGTTGGACTTCATCCCACAGTCGTGAGGGAGAGGATTGCAGTCGCTGTAAAAGGCGATTCAAGGCGTCAGGGCAAACGCTTTGTCTGTTTGTCCTCGTGCTTTTTCCGCTTCTAGGCAACTATAACTCTTTTGTGTTGCAACTAAAAATCCNCGGTAGTGGTTTTCGTTACATTTTGCCTCTCTCATCCTGTAAAGTATAACCCTTTCTTCGCTCAAATGAGTTACTCATAATGNCTAAACGATTGGCGTCAATTAGCTATTGAAAGGTAATCATAATTNGGCCAATTGCTAACCCACACAGAATATTTTCAGCGGATTCCCTTTCCTTCATTTCTTCTTCCATAAAAATAGATTGTTCTATGCCAATTGCTTCTTTGTCTCTAGCTCTACCCCATGCGTAGACTCCGGTCTTCCAGCGGTAAATCCACTCGCACATTGCCACGCCGATGTGATTCGCGCAGGGCAATGGCGATCTCTAAAGCCTCTCGGCCAAACTCACCTGGGCAGATCTGCTCTTGGCCGATCTCGATAGATCGGCAAACGCCTTCGATCGCGTCTACCATTGAACTTCGTGGATACCAAGGATTAGAAAATTGACACTGAATTAGATCACCCGTTTCCGGATGTGTACTCCAGAGCTCAAACTGGGCATGGGCATTGCGCGAGACGATACGCCCCTTGTCACCNATAAATTCCAGTGTCCAGCCAAATTTTGTACGCTCAGATTGGGTATTCATGAATGCACGAATACTGTTCTCGTAAACGATGTAACCCGAGCCGGACAGATCGGCCTCGCCGGTCGCGTGTTCGTCACTATCCATCAGGCCGAAAACCCACTTAGCGGGCGCGGAGGCGAACAGACGAAAGAGAGCAAAGGTATGGCTATGCAGGTTTGATAAACTCGATGGGCTGTGACATACCATCGACTTCAGTTGGCCAATAGTGCCGTCCGCTATTGCCCTCCGTGCATTAGTATAGTAACCGTACCAATTGAGATGACAGGCAATGGATAAGATTGTACCGTGCTTTCGACAGGCTTCGATCATCGCGTCCGCTTCGGCCAGGGTGCGACACATCGGCTTGGTGGCAAAAATGGCTTTGATACCCATCTCTGCTAGGCCGATGGTAACCTCTGCCCGTGGCTCAGGCCGAGTGGTCAGGCAAACGATGTCAGGATGCTCTTTTTCAACCATCTCNCGGTAGTCAGTGTAGAGTGCCTNCACCTCCCAACGGCACTTGAAATCGTTAAGCTGGGATTGATCAACATCGGCCGCCGCAACCAGCTCTATGCCCCTGGCCTCGATCATCGCCGGTGCATGAGCCCAGGGCCATGGGTAGTGTGGCATATCGATTGCCTCATCGTCGATAGTGCTGCCCATCCTACCACATCCAACAACTGCGCCGCGGTAGGTGTGATTGGGCCGACTTTGGTTGATTATCCGAAAGGCCTCGCCTTTGGGTTGAACCATAGAATTCTCCTTGTCAATGAGATGTTGATGATATTGGGGGTCAAAGTCTGCACAGAAGTTGTCAATTCCATTGAAATCTGCCTTCTGCTGGTCAGCTCAGGCTAGTGATGAATAAACTCCTCAACCTTGTACCGGAAAGGTTATTCTGTTTAGAGTTGTTTCTTTCTCACACCGAACTCACGTTAACATAGATCTTTCAATCTGCCAATNATGTATAATNTNACCATNGTTCAAATNTTGNNTCTAGTTTTCTGTTAAGCTAAATTATACAAATGTATGGGTGAGTTAAAGACTAACAAAATCCCCATCTCTAGTGACAATTACTATTGCCATCCAAGGCTANCTTACAAACCACNAGTATAAAAAAGAGGAGAGTNCATGGACCGTCCCAATATTTTACTATTGATGACTGATCAACAACGAGGGGATTGCCTGGGGATAGATGGACATCCCGTGCTCCAGACGCCTTATCTGGACGAAATTGCGTCGCACGGCATCCGTTTTCGTCGGGGTTACAGCGCCTGTCCAGTCTGTGTTCCCGCTCGCCGTACTTTAATGACAGGACAAAAAGCCAGTTCACACGGCGTTTTTATGAACCACCACGTGCCTCTGGATGGTCCGACCTTGCCCGGTGAACTGGCCAAGGAAGGCTATCAAACACACCTAGTGGGTAAACTGCACCTATCCCCACCCCGCAAACTCTACGGCTTTAATTCCTCGGACTGGTCAGATAGTCCCAGGCCTGACTCAGTTTTGGATGATTATGAGCGTTTTCTAATCAGCCAGGGGGTGACACAACCTAGAGCAGGTCTGGCTCATGGTGCCAGTGTTAACGGATACCCAGCCCGTCCNTTTCATCTAGAAGAACGGTTTCACTTCAGTACCTGGTGTGCTGACCGTGCCCTCAACTTTCTGGAGAGACGAGATCCGACAATGCCCTTCTTTTTGAAAGTTAGCTTCCATCAGCCGCATCAACCGCTGACCCCACCAGCCGTTTACTTCGACCGGTATCTGCAAATGGATCTACCTGAACCCATCGTAGGGGATTGGGCTAAAGTGTTCGATCAACCACAACGTGGGCTACCCGTTAATGCCTGGCGGGTTAGTCTGGAGGCGGCGGTTCAAAAACAGATGCAAGCTGGGTATTACGGCTGTATCAACCATATCGATGATCAAATCGGTCGGATTATGGAGGTGTTGCCGAAAAATACCGTAGTGATCTTTGTCTCTGACCACGGCGAAATGTTGGGTGACCATCAGTGGATGCGAAAACGAAATGCTTTTGAAGCCTCGGCTCGAATACCATTTTTAATTCGGTTTCCGTCCAGTCTGGGAATTAAGCAGGAAAAAGTACTGGATCATCCGGTGGNACTGATGGATATTATGCCCACCTGTTTAGAGTTAGCTGGGGTCAATATTCCAGATAGTGTCAATGGTCGAAGCCTATTACCGATTATCGAAAATCCGGTAGCTGATTGGCGAGGATATTTACATGGAGAATGTGCTCAAATCCCAACCCTCAATAGTGGGATGCAATACTTGACAAACGGTAAAATGAAATATATCTGGTATCCTGGTACCGGTAGGGAGCACTATTTTGACCTGNCCAGCGATCCAAATGAGATGACCAACCTGGCTTCGGATCCGGCACACCGAGATGGGAGGAATCACTGGCGTTCAATCTTGATAGATGAGTTGAGCGGACGAGCAGAAGGCTTCACCAACGGCAAGCAATTACGAACCTTAGTTTGAGTAGAAACCATACTCTGCTCGGATATATTCCAAACGGTCGCCATCGCTCGTTCAACAAAGAATTAGGAATCCACAGTTGATGGAGATAATTCCTACATCCGTTTAATTCGTCATAAATTAAATTCACGGATATCCAAAGGTCAGGAAAGGTTAAATAACGGTTCAGCTGTCATTACGGTGTCAGTTTTTTCTAGGCGGGCATCCAGAAAGTAGATGCTAACGTCGAAGGTTCGGACAACTAGATTGAAATTCGACTCCATTCTGTGGCAAAATATGTCTAAATTAACCTCGTATTTTTANTTGTCACANAGATGGAAAAGGTCACCGTCACCACCAAACCCAACGGCGCAGGTCGAAACTGGTTAGAGATAGGTCACTTTAAGGATGACGATTTTGGTCGTTCTAACTGGATTAAAAAAGGCNACCCAAATCAAGATCGGCACCTGAAAGTTGATCGACAACATTCAGACCGGGGAGACACGCTTGATTGGGTAATTCTGATTCCAGAAAACTATCCGTGGACGATCGTCAAAATCAGCTACGATCGCCTTAATCCGCGCAGCTACGAAATTCTGTGGCCGCTAGCAGATCAAGTAGAANCAACAGAGNATGCCAGTTCCGCTAGCAGTCCACTACTAATTCCCACACAGCAACCCCCACTTGCTCAGGATTCGAAAACTGAAGCAGAAAAAATTGAACGGGTCTACCAACTAGCTGAAGGGAACGACGAACTAATTAGATTGTTGAATCAGTTGCTCCCTCGATCACCAGAGTAAATTCCCCCTTTGGTTGCGTCTGCTGGTATTTATCCACCGCTTCTGCTAACTGCCCCCGAAACAGTTCCTCAAACTTTTTGGTCAGTTCTCGCGCCACACAAATGCGCCGATTGCCCAGGATCTCCAAAGCGTCCTGAAGAAATTTGAGCGCCCGATGGGGCGATTCATAGAAAATCAAGGTTCGTTTTTCAGTGGCGATTTCGGTTAAACGCCGTCGACGGCGACCTGACTTGGGCGATAAAAAGCCCTCGAACGCAAAGTTATGCAAAGGCAACCCGGCTACAGAAGCAGCCACGATACAAGCGGCGACCCCTGGAATCGGGATCACCGGAATCTCTGCTTCCAGCGCATCCACCACCAATCGATACCCCGGATCTGAAATGGTAGGGGTGCCTGCATCAGAGACCAGAGCTATCAATTGTCCGGTCCGTAATTGATCGACTAGCCGTTTCGACTTGCCGTGTTCGTTATCTTTGTAGAAACTGGTAACCGGAGTCGAAATCTGATAGTGCTGCAGCAGCCGCTTGGCATGCCGGGTATCCTCAGCTGCAATCAGATCTACCTCCGACAAGGTGCGTACCGCACGGAAGGTGATATCCTCCAAATTACCGATTGGCGTGCTAACAATATAGAGCGTTCCCACTCCCTGAAACCGGCTATCGTTTCCCATTCAAAATTGGCCGTTAGCGTCGAGGGAAGAAGATGTCAATCCCCGCCTCGATATCATCAATTGGATGACCGAAATTTTCCTGGTAACTTTGATGGATCTGGGCTTCGGTTTCTGTCATCTCGGTCAAGGGGAAAGTCAAGGTTTCTCGACTTTTCTTGGCTGACTCACTCATGGCCAGATTCATCTCTTGATCCAGCCTCCCCAAAGCAGCCCCATAAGCTGGTTCCTGGTCGGTTGTTACCGCCTGGGCGATACTCAGCAATTCATCTGCCACTGCAATTTGTCCCTCGCTGAGCGGATAATGGTGCAACGGGTTCTCCCAAACGATCTGCCGATCAGGTAGCTCCAAGCGGATTTCTTTAATTACGGAAGTTCCATCAACGTCGATTGTCTGGCGGGTTGGTTGGTAGCCCGCGCTTTTGGCCCCGGCCTGCAGATCCTCGGCCGGTACCACATGGATCTCTTCGCCTACAACAGTCCCAGCACTACCATCGATTTGGGAGATACCGCCCTGGCCGCGACCCAGCGATCGAGCGTGGATCACATTAGAATAGACCATAATAGCAGTAGCGTTATTGTCGAACTCCAGAAATCCGAGCGACCAGTTGTCACTGGTATGATGTCGCTTCATTCGATCGATAATCGGAATCACCGGGGTAGATTGCGCAATGCCCAGAATCGATTTCGGATAACCGTTGGCACGCAGTCGCAACATGCTCATGCCGTGGTAGCCACCTTCGTAAAAGATACGGTAGATCCGTCCCACCTCACCGATTACACCCGCATTAATAACCTCAGACAAAAACCGTTCTCGTGGTGCCCGGTAGTAGTTTTCGGCAATTTCCAGTTTAACTTGGTTTCGCTTGGCTGACTCGATCATCAGGTCAGCCATCGGCAAGGTAGATGCAATGGGTGTCTCACAAACGATGTGTACACCGTGATCAGCTATAAAACAGGCGATGGTATGGTGAGCCTGACCTGGAACGGTGATGTCCACTACGTCCAGATCCTCCTTTTCGACCAGATCCCGGACGTTGGTATAGGCATTTGCACCGTACTGCCTGGCATATTTTTCGGCCGCGTCCTGTTCCATATCACAGATAGCAACCAGATTGTAGGTGTCTTTCAGTTTAGCTATCACTGGTAGGTGTGCGCCTGCACCTCGCCTACCCGCTCCAACTAAAGCGATATTTAGCATTTCCCTTCTCCTATCGACAAGTTGCTCTCAGATTAGCACACCTAATCTGCTCCTGTCAACACCAGGGTTAGTGTCGTTGGCGGTTGTTTAGTGACCGGTACTTTGATAGTGGCTGCCCCCGAATCGCCAGATCTGAGATGAAACAGTTAAGAAAATAATCCCAACTAAAGGGGAGATCCGGGCTAAAATAGCAGGTGCGCCATGTGGATCAGCTTTATCCAACAGATAGAGCGTGGGGAAATAGTTGACGAAATCTAATGGAACAACAAAAGTGCAGAGGCAGCGAAACCAGTCTTTATAAATCGAGATGGGAAAATTACCNGCTTCGTTGCCGCCATGGGTGAAGATATTGATGAACTCAATCGACTGAACAATCCAGAAGCAGAGAGTAGCGCCAACGACCATCAGGCCGATAAAAAAGCAGNTACCANTGACAATAGGCTAGCAAGAAAACCACCTTACCGATGCCCCAACTCACAGGTAATTTAGCGTTAGCCATCAAAAAATCAGCCCTTGCCCAGTCGCTTGAGGTCGAACTGATCCAGAATCAGGTGAAAGGTAGAGTAAGAGCGAATTAACTTGTAATCGAAGGTTCCAAGCCTGATTTCATCCTGAAAGAGATCAAACTCTCGTTGGACCATATTTGACAGTCCAAACAAAATAGAGATAATCCCATGCAGAAATCTAACTTGCCACATCGACCAGTCCGCTAAGTCACCAAACCGTTCAAAGATTAACCAGACCATCGAAAAATCGAGTGCCGTTATCAGGAAAATTGAGGCTACGTCGAGCAGAAAAGAGGTGCGATAAGCCGTCTGAGTTCGAATTCGGGCCAGGACAAAGTGAGAATAGAGGTGTCAGCGATGTGGTATCATCCGCCTTGCAACACCAATTTGGTCAGGCCACGACGGACACCCCATCGCCCTATACAAACAAAGAAGGCGATCCACAGAATCTGTTTGCCAAAGCCAACCAGGATATCAACCCCTGTCACGTCACCCAGATAGATACTACGGGAAAAATTGATCATTCGTTCAAACGGGAGTCGAGAAGCAATGGGCACAACGAAGCCGGAGAAAAACGTCTGCAGGGCGAAGCAAAACCCTCTAACCTCGGTGGCGTCAAGAGCTCAGAAAGTTGAGAGGAATGCCGCTACAATATAGTTCTGGTTCAAAACTACTGCCAGTAGGATATCTGTCAGGAAGGTTAACCCAGGTCAGCGGGTCAACGGGGATCATGATTCGGAAGAGGAAGATAGAAAAAAGCAGACTGGGGAGGGATCTCATCAGGAGAAAGTAGGTGCTTTTGCCAAATTCATCAGCCAGCCAGTAAAACGAAAATCGACCGGTTTAGTTAGTTGCATAGCCACGGACCCGTCCCGAATAGTATCAGAAACCTCTGGTCTCCCCCACATACGAATGACCATTAGAAACGATTGACTCAACCAGACATAAATGTAGGCTAAGCGGTTGTTCAGTAGTACTGGCCTGATAAAAAGCGGTGAAGATTAGTACCCGAATAGCCCAAAAAAGAGATTAGTGGCCATCCCAGTCAGATTAGCCGCCCGGTACTGCGACATCTTTTGGAGCGACTTGCGCCCAAATTCTAGATAGACGCGCATTCGTATTAGCGTAGCGGAGATTTTTGTTTAGCCCATTGGGTCAACCGATGCTGGCCAGGTTGAACTGATGTAATCGACTTTCTGTAGATCCGGTAAATGGCACCAGCTCGATCATCCGACACCAATAGAGATCCATCGGACCAGACCAGGACATCCACCGGCCGGCCCCAGGCACGGCCATCTTTTTGTAACCAACCTTGAGCGAAGACCCGGTATGTCAAGGTCCCGGGATCGACGATGGTGATCCGGTAGCCGATGGGCGTGGTGCGATTCCAGGATCCGTGTTCAGCGATAAAAATCGCGTTTTGATAGTCCGAGCCAAACATTTTGCCGGCATAAAACCGCATACCCAAAGCAGCGACGTGTGGCCCCAGTTTAACGGCTGGGGGTTGAAACTCAACACAATTTCTCCCCTGTCTGAACTGTGGGTCGGCAATATCTCCACCGTGGCAGAAAGGGAATCCAAAATGGAGATCAGGTTCTGGAACACGGTTCAACTCATCCGGCGGCATATCATCCCCCATATGGTCACGACCGTTATCGGTGAACCAGAGTTCCCGGGTAATCGGATGCCAGTCAAACCCAACCGTATTGCGAACCCCACGTGCAAAAATAGTTAAATCGGTTCCGTCGGGCTTCATGCACAGGATCGAGCTATATCGCTTATCTTCTCTCAGGCAGACGTTGCAGGGAGCACCCACCGGTATATAGAGCAGACCATCCGGACCAAAACGGATAAACTTCCAGCCGTGATGCCGATCGGTCGGCAAGGTGTCGTTGATCACCATGGGCGCGATGGGTTGGTTTAGATGGGCCAGAACATCCTCAAAACGTAGAATTCGATTGATTTCTGCTACGTAGAGTGAGCCGTCTCGAAAAGCAACCCCATTGGGCGTATTTAAACCCTGCCAGAGGACTTGGACCCGGTCAGCCACCATATCCTGATCCATATCCTGGATGGCATAGATCCGATCACCCCTAGTGCCGACAAACAGAACCCCGTCAGGGCTAGCGGCCATCGACCGGGCACCAGGCACCTCTTCAGCGAAAACTTCAATCGAAAAACCGGTCGGCAGTTGAATCTGGGCGAGCGGTAAATCAGCCGAGACAACTTGATTGATAGTTGTTATGGTCGTTATACCTGACCAGATTAGCCAGATTAAAATTTTTCCTGATGCCTGTTTCAATTGCGCCTCCCCACTTTAGAAAGTTGCACTTCAAGGATAATCTTGCTTGATCAGACCACTAAAACAGTGTTTCACCATCGGGTTGCGTCTTCTCTTCTGACGACACTTTATCTTTAAATCCATATAATTCGATCTCATGGGCAAAAGGTTTTTACCCCGTCGCACATTCACCTTATGGCCGCTAGCATTGGCTACGTATTCAGGCGCAATCCGCATGTCGTCCATCGTCCCACCGATTCGCATTCGGATCCGGTCGGTAACAAAGGCTTGTCGGATTTCAAAAGTGGTTTGGCGGTTATCTTTGATTGTGGCAACTTTTCGCCAGTCTCCCTGGCTCTTACTGGCGCNAGCGTAGAGGATCAGATCTTCGATATTAGTCTGGCGAATTACAATACGGGGGATGGCTTTTCGTTCCGGCAACTCGATCAGAATTTGGTGTCCCGAACTGCCAACGGTTTTTAAATCGCCGTTGGTCATCTCTGCCGACGAGCAGGTGACACTTTCCATCAAGGCGTAATTTTGGCTCCACTCCTGTTGGGCGAAAAGCTGCGACCAATCGATTCTAGGCCACCCACTCTAAGCCGGTAAGTACAGCCCACAGAGATGATAACCAATAAAAACATGCACCAACCCAGAAAAACAGGAAGAAAGGTAAGAAGAAAAGAAATAAAATTATGTGCAAATTTACGCGTACCTCTGACCTCTGGTTGGTGTCCGCCGATATCCTCTCTCCTTCACATGCTCCTTACAAAAACTCTCCCTGCAATAAGGGAACTTTCTACTGATCAGAAAGCATCAGTGTACCGCCTCGAATGAGTTTCAGCTTTATAGTGGCTTCACTCGCCGGAAGATCCACTACCGATCCTGGCCCAATTATGATACCACTAAATGACTATGCTTTCTAGCCGTTTAGCACCCGGCGAATCCACAATAATTTAGGGGAACTCTAAGCGAAAAAGGTCAAAAGAATCGCAGTTCTACACTGTTCAACTCATCAAATAGACATAAATAACTCGTTGGCATTCAATAACAGCAGACAGAAGTCTGATGGGGTACAAACTTTGGCTGGAACGATCCACGGCCGTGGCATGGTGACCATATAGCTGTACCGCGACATGATGGAGGCTAGCCTGTGGTTAGAGAGACCCCAGAGGTGTTTTCGTCCTCAGTCATCAGTGGATGAAGCGAAATACAGAATAGCCTCCTGGCCGTTTCGACCGATACAGGTAATGTTTCTATCTGTTCACAGGTTTGGGAGTGGATGTAGGGCTGGGATTCCCAAACCGGCGGATTGGCCACCATTGTGCCGACGAGATACTCTTCCTTCAATATCTGGCACAGTTTGTNGCGCTTGTCTCCGGCCCATTCTGGCGGAACTAGTAATNTAAACAGATAGAAGGTATGATCGCTATCAAGTGGTTGATAGGGCAAGATGAGTTCGGGTATCTCTTCTAATAGTTGCAGACGCTCATTGGCCCGTTTCACCCGCTGGATGACCATCTCGTCCAGACGACGCAACTGGACACTTCCAACCGCGGCCTGTACTTTGGTCATTTTATAACTAGATCCCCACGTGCCGGATTCACCTCCCCACTGCCGAATGCCTCGCAGTCGTTTGGCCAGTTCAGCATCATCGGTGGTAATCATACCCCCTTCGCCCAGAGTNGATCATCAGTTTCATGGTGTGAAAACTGAACACATTCATCCAGCCCTTCTTTCCGATCTTCGTCCCTTTGTGACCACCACCACAGGCACGTGCTGCATCACCGATTACTTTCAGTGGACCGTGTATCGGATGAGGGTGTCGCTCGGCAATGTCGAGTAAATCATCCATCGGGGCAGAGAGCCCATTCATGTGTACGGGAAAAATAGCTCGTGTTCGTGGCGTAATCCGCTGCTCAACGTCTGCTGGATCACAGTTAAAGGTACGTGGATCAATCTCACAAAAGACCAGTTTGGCTCCTTGACCCAGCACCGCTAAGGGAGAAGCCTTAAAGTTGATGGCAGGGCAGATAACTTCATCTCCCGCTTCTAGGTTCAGGCAGTNCATTGCNAGGTCCAGCCCCACACTNGCTGTGCTAAGAGAGATAGCAAATTCAGTGCCGCAATAGGTGGCAAACGCCTGTTCGAATTCAACGATTTCATCGACAATAAAGCCAAAGCCAACTCGCCAGTCCATCGAATCACGAATCGCCTCCGTCGTGGCATCAATCTCTTCTTCGGTATACCAACCANCTAAATTTGGTTCGGCTGGAAACAGATGTTGAGGTTTGTGTTTTTTCAGGATTTCTCCCCTCTGTTTTTCGTTCATCAGCATATTTCCTCAGTTAGCTATTCAATCTCTCAATCAATGATACCACCTGCTCCGTTAGTTTTTCTCTGCAACCCGGNCGAAAGCGTGAAANACCAGATTAAAGACAGATACTTTCTCATTTCTCTTCTCCTAACTAGCTTCTTTCCTTTCCTATCGCACTGAATAACACATAGAAAAACAACCCCCACCGACCGAGATGATCCACCCTTTTGTCGTCAGTGCTTGGTAGTTTCACTGACTGAGGCTAGTGTCTTCTTAGTTTAGCTCCTATTCGCCTGTTTTACAGGATTGCTCGTTTACTTGGCAACTATCAAATTTTGTCTTAGTATGTATTTCCACATTTCCGCTAAAGAGAATATTGTTTTTTGGAGTTCAATTATGAAAAATAAAGGTTTAATTTTAGCCTTGAGTTTGATACTAATTATTTTCAACTCATTGGCACAAATCAAGCACAACAAAGCAGGTCTCCAACTATATTATTCTTTTGAAGAGTTGCCCAAAGATAAATCAGGCAAAAAGCATAAAGGTAAAATCCACGGTAAGATCAATCTGAAATCTGGAATTGCTGGTAAAGCCAGGCACCTCGACAAATTCTCATTTTTGAATCGTTAAATCTAATCATAGGCAAAACAGTCAGTCTGGCATTGGCTATCGATTTTTGTTCAACAAGTATTAAAAAGAGGTTAAGATGTCTAATAAACAGCCAAACATTTTATTTGCCTTCGCTGATGATTGGGGGCGATACGCCAGTGTCTACCGTCAGGTGGAAGGGGATCAAACCCTCAATGCTCTTTTAGAGGCCCCAATTTTGACCGCATNACCAACGACGGCGCGTTGTTCACCAACGCTTTTGTACCTGCATCGTCCTGCACTCCTTGTCGTAGTTCACCCTCTAAGCTCTTGGCTTCCAGATCAAAGTTACTGCCGTTATCAGATGAAAATCTGCAAACTAACCGCNATCTCTGTCCAGCAAGTCATAGCTAATCTCCACCCGCTAGCCTACATATTAGGCCATTACATTGGTCACTTACGGTGGGCTATTGTTATCTTGGGCCATAGCCGTTAGCGCTATCAGTATTAAAAGTAAGGATAAATATGCCACTTTTCTCATTTTGTTCTCCGGTGGGTATGGTTGGTCATTACAATGACACATCCGTGTCATTATTTTGTTATTACGGTAGCGCTGCCGGTAATAGCCACTGTTATTCCTGCATGAGGACGCACTCAAGTCTGGGCAATTAGCGGTACCGCTTTTGCCACTACAGCATATCGGATAAAAGGGGGGGTTGTGAGTGCTAACTCGGGACGGTTTATCTAGCCAAGATCCACCTGTACTGATCGATTCAGGTCTGCCGACTTCCAAGCCGCTTCGGTCAGTTGGATTACCCGCAAACCGTTGGCGGAATCAATCGGATTTTCAGTCCGGGTACCTCGGATCAACTCGATGAAAACACGGTCCTTATTATCACCAGTTGGTAGATCGTCTGCCGTAACTTCGACGCGACCGGTGCCCTGTTCTTCCCTGTAGATCTTGCCCTGGCGAACAAAAAGGGTGCCCTCTTCCAACCAGATGGTAAAATCTTCAGACATGCCACCGACTGCATGTCCCACTACGCTAATATTGCACAGCGTTCCGGTATCGAACTTGATGGTCATGGCCGTCAAAATATCGACCTCACAATCCTTGTAGTCCATCATGGCATAGACTTCACTTGGACTGGCCTCTAGAATCCACAACAAAATGTCGATCAGATGACTTCCGGAATCGTTGAGTTGCCCACCACCGCTCAGTGCCTGCGTGATTCGCCATCGCCCTTGCTGCCCTCGATACCAGTTTTGGCACTGATGTGCGGTGACGAAGTTGGCTTTGCCCAGTTCACCGCTCTGTACTACCTGGCGGCAGTACATATAAGCGGGTTGAAGATGGCGCTGGTAGCCGATCATCAGATGTTTGCCTGCCTCTTCGACCTTGGCTATTACCTGCTTGGCATGATCCACCGTACAGACCATCGGTTTCTCGGTATGGACGTGGCAACCGGCCTCCAGTGAATCCATGATTTGACTAAAATGCAGTGTATGGGGTGTGCTGATCACCACCGCATCCGGTTTGACTTCAGCTAACATCTGCTGGTGATCAGCAAAAGTGGGTACCTGATTGTCCAGGTCAACCGCCTCCTGAAAGGCGTCAATTGCAACCTGGTTGACATCCACCAGGCCGACGATTTCTGTTCCTTCTATCGCGGAGACACTACGACCGTGCCCCCGTGAATTTCCACCACAACCGATAAATGCAACCCGAATTGTATCTGGCATCCTGTACTCCTTCCTGTGAGGGGGGATGTACAGTTACATCCACTTGTACACTGTACATCCGCTATTGATGATTAGTTCACTTAACCCTGATTGGTTGTCAACGCGGCCATCGACCGTAAGTTGAGCAGTGGGGTACGAATCCCACCCGCGCAGGGAATCATTACTCCCGTATCGTAGAGGGTCAAAGCAGCGATGGTCGCCCTGGCCACATCTTCCGGCTCACCAGGACGGTACATCATAATATAGCCTTTCTCTGCCGCTTCGACGTAGTCTGGAATCCGCACCCTAGCTAGGTCAGTATCGGTAACACCGGCTTCGATACCGTTGACCTTGATGCCTTCTTCGGCCAACCGGCCGGCAAAAGTTCGCATGCTCATCTCCAATCCGGCTTTGGAAACGCAGTAGGCGGCACGATTGTCTGAACCTGCTTGAGAAGAGATCGAAAGGGTAAAGATAATCGCACCTCTGATCTTCTGCTGGATCATGTAGTTGGCTACCTTTTGCGTGAGGAAGTGTGGGCCTTTCAGATTAGTGTCCATTACCGCATCGTAATCTTCCGTCGTTTCTTCCAATATATCCGATACTCTGGTGATGCCGGCGTTATTGATCAAAATTTCAATCGATCCCAGCCGTTCGGTTGCCGCCTGGATTAACTTCTGATGGTCGGCTAAATTACCGACATCGGCCTGAACAATTTCAGCCTGTCTACCCATCGCCTGGATCTGTTGTTGAACCTCGGTTGCTGCTTCTCGATTACTGTTGTAGTTAATTAATAGATTGCAACCCTGCTGGGCTAGTTCAAGGGCAATGGCTCGCCCAATCCCTCGACTAGCTCCGGTGACGACGGCGTTTTTTCCGCCAAATGAAACATTCCTGTCAAAGAAACCAGAATCCGACTCCATAGTCTCCCTCGTGTTACGGCTGTATCTCCACCACGATACGCCGATAGTTGTAGAGGCATGGTTCACCGCTATCTTTTGCCTCCAGGATGATGTGTACGGACTCCACCTGCTCAACCTGTGGAGCAACAAAACTGGCGGCTAGGTCAGATTGAACCTCAATCTTCAGGTCGATTTCCAGGCTGCCTACCTCTTTATACTGAAACCAATCGACGGATACCTGGTCTCCATCCGGGTCCGTGGTGCCTGTAGCATCGAGTTGAACGGCTTCACCTGACCTGGCAGTCAGATGGACCACGCCACGACTGGTATCTCCGGCAAAACCGGCGATGGGGTTATGGTTGGCATCCTGAAACCGGTCTGCTGTTGTCCAGTCGATGCGAGCGGCGAAATCGTGTTGATAGGCCTCTCGCCATCGCCAGATAGTGGCTTTGTTGGTTTGGTGGATTTTATCATCGGTTCCGATTACCCAGTCGGTCGTATCGGTCCAAATGGGATGTGTCTCCTGCTGGTAGTGCCACGGTTGTTGGTCCGGGGTGTAAAATTCGTACCGCCCTCCCCAACTTCCGTAATTGGGTTGTTCGGGAACTCCCAGACCGTTTGGCACTAGATAAAGGAAGGTCGGCGTGTCGCCTTCCAGCAGGTACTTGGTTCGTGGATGAAGTGCTCCCAGGGGGCCGTGGTTCTGGCGGATGTGCTGGTCCAGCCAAGGATTATCGACGATCTCAAAGTTAGCCCCTTCAAATCGTCCATGAAACTTATCGCCCGAAATACCGACCCAGGTCGAGTGGTGATATCCGCCACCGCCGTTCTCTTCGTAGCCGGGACTGACAATATAAAACAAGTTAGGAAACTGCTGGCGAATCCAGGGGGCACTGTTATCCTGATCGGAGATGGTATAGACCCTCAATTTGGAGATGAAGCGGTCTACCTCTGCCGGCGAACGGCTCTGCTGAACCTCCCATAATGCCTGGGCCAGGCAGTTTACTCCACCCCAGACACAGACCCAAACAGGTCGTGGATCCGGCTTATCGATGGCTTCAACGATCAGTTGTGATCCCGCAGACATCTTGCCTTGGCCAACACCATCCATTCCATAAACCGGCAGACCGGTTTTAATCCGGTCCATTAAAAACGCCATCGGTGGATAGTTCGGGGCGTGCGTCAGTAGATTATTCCGAACTTGGTCGTAGGCGGTAACCCGTTCCTCAATCTGCTCTGGAGCCACTCGATTACGAAGCCAGCAGGAGGTGGTTGCAACTACCCCTTCGACATCGAACTCGTTAACGTAGCACAGAAAGCGTACCATCGATTGTTCATCGTCGGGTTCGTTGGTAATATCGGTCAGGACAATAACTCTGGATCGGTCTATTTGTTGAATCTGCATCTCATTTCCAACTGCGCGAATACAAAAATCCCGAAAATCATAATTCTAAGCGGATCTATTGACTAGGTATGATAAAGTCGGAGACGAAGTGCTTCCACGTCTACTCGCGTATCTGTTCGGGCCGAATGATTACAGCCCTCCATCAGAATCCAGGTTCCCAGGGTCGATTTCTGGATCCACTCTCGATCCAGGCCGGTTGCTATAGCGTTAGCGAAGGCATCAAGTTGGAGTCGATCGTCTTCGACCAAGCCAGCGTGCAGGTCTTGCAGGGTCAGGTCCTCGATACATTCACCGTGCTGGAACAACTGCAGATGACCAGCGTCCCGGCGCAGATCTCCATTGGTACCGTGGAAACTCCAACTCCCGCTCCAACCAAAAGCACCGGTATGGCCAGCCCTTGTGCCCGTATAGCTGACAGCAGCCCCGTTATCGAACTCCATCAGGGCATTTCCACCTGCCGTTCCCCATACACCGGTTTGTGCTAGCGACGGTTCCTGCCGGTTGTGGACGCGGGCTGTGACGTAACGGGGCAACCCCTTGGCGCCGACCAACTGGTCGATCTGGTGGCTACACCCAGCGTGGAAAAACAGGCCCTCCACAAAGGCGTCAGGCTGACGTGAATCCGGACCGGTAAACAGGTTTTGGCGAATCCAGAAACGGCACTCTCCGCCTAGCATTTCCCCGATACCATGATCCTCCCTTAGCCACTCTCTCATTTTGGCCGCGGCTGGATTCCAGCGCTTGTTTTGACCTTGCATCAACACCAGGTTGGGATTGGCCTGATGAACAGCTAAAATCTGACGGAATTCGTCCTGGCTGGTGACAATCGGTTTGACACAGATGGTATGCATGCCCAGATTAAGGCTTTCAACCACCAATTTAGCGTGAGCTGTGGTAGCCGCGTAAACCAGGCAGGCGTCCGCCTGATGATGCGATCTAGCCTCGGTGATCGAGGTATAGACTCGTTCCTTCAGACCTGACGGAACCTCGCCTTCCAGACGACCGATATTAGTCCGGGCCAGCTCAAGATCTAAATCAACGCAGGCCACTGGTTCGAGCCCGTTACAGTTGACCAGCGCTTGCAGTCGTCCAAGAGCAAAATTGGAACAACCGACATGAATAGTTGGAATTGGCATTTCGAATCTCCCTTTCTGTTTGTTAGCCTGGTAGCCTGCGTCACAATTCTCAATAGCGGCGCATGACTTATGCCGGGTAGAGGTCCATGGCTTCTGCCCACTGCGTCAGGTGGTCGTGGCTGATATTTTGATCCGACAGATCGAGAGGACGACCGCGCGTATCGACTACTAAACCGACAATCCCACCATTGATCTGCCGCTCGACCGCCATCCCTTGTCCGGCTCCTACATCAAAGCGATGATTGGGTTCGATTCTGATGGTTGCTGTCCGATCGGCATCAAGTGGGTATCGCCGGATTTGGCCTGCTTCGATTTCCTCGGTTATAGTTCCTGTCGGCAGGTTTACCGTCATCTTGATTCGGCCACCACTACCAACCGGTGCTAAGCAAGGACCAAGATGAATTAGGCAGTCTCGTTTAAACACCTGTGTCGCTGCATCGGGATTCACTTGGGCCAAAACCCCCAATTGAGGCATCATAAAGATGCTATCTACCGCCAGTTGGGTGAAACCTTCCGGTTGAAAACCGTCTATCATCATCATCATAGCCTGTTGGCGACGAGGGGCATGTGACAATACTCCGCCGCTCCCAACCAACAGATCTAATGAGAGTAGATCAACCAGTGACCGCCCCGACTCAGTTTGGTCAAAAGCGTCGGAAATAGTGCGTTGTTGTTGTACACCACGTAACTCAACAGCTAGGCTCTTGTGCTGTGCAAACGCCAGTCGCAGGGCCTCTCTGGCAATGGCTTGCTCTAAAATTAGGTCCGAAATGGTCTGGGGAATAGTGGTTGGGCGAATCATCTTGTTTTTGATCTGGTTGCCCAAACTCACTTCAGATGACGATTCCTGTTGCAGCCGTAACCAGCGTAAAACATTTTCGATCCCCGCTTCTGCTACCACATTAGAGATACTATAGCTCATCCCCAAGTTGGCACTGACGGTCCGGTTAAAAACGGGAGTGTCTTCGCGGTTACGAAACACCGAAAAAACATCGGTCGTGGCACCACCGATATCCACACCCACAACCTGGATCTGTTCCTGATCGGCGATGGTCTGAATAATAGCCCCAACAGCACCTGGTGTCGGCATGATTGGAACATCGGCCCAAGACATCAACTTTTTATAGCCGGGGGCATGTGCCATGACATGTTCCAGAAATTGGTCCTGGATTTTCAGCCGGGTTGGCATCAGATTTTCCTCTTCTAACACCGGACGCAGATTATCTACTATCTCTAGCGACATTTTGCCTTCTAGCCGATCGGCCACAATACCCCTAGCCTCTCTATTACCGGCATAAATCACCGGCATCTGATAGGAGGTGCCGAGACGAGGTTGCGGATTGGCAGCAGCCAAGATCTCAGCCATCTCTGCAACATGAGTGGTGGTACCGCCATCTGTCCCACCGGAGAGCAGCAACATATCAGGACGGAGCTGGCGTATTCGATCGATTTTTTCGTGTGGCAACCGGCCGTCATTGGAGGAAATTATGTCCATCACAATCGCCCCTGCTCCCAGAGCGGCTCTTTCTGCACTCTCAGCAGTCAGGTTGCGCACCACTCCTGCCACCATCATCTGCAGCCCGCCACCGGCACTACTGGTCGAAATGTAAAGGTCTACCCCCTGGTTTCCAGCCTGTGGTTTGATGATCCGTTGATTGTCATCCAACAACCGTCGATCTGCCAACTCCTGAACCTCAGTGACAGCATTAATCACGCCGGCGGTGACATCTTCAACCGGAGCTTCAACCGTCGTCGGAGCTTCACCACGAACGGTCAAGTGATATTCACCGTTTGGTTGGTGTTCAATAAGAATTGCTTTGGTTGTTGTACTGCCGCAGTCAGTAGCTAAGATTGAGCGAACAGTTTCCTTTTCTGAATTCATGCTCTGATTTCTAGTCGACAACTCCTATAAGGATAAATTAGGAATTGAGAATTCACTATTCAAACTTCACTATTCAAACTTCTCACTGGTCTGTTCGATCAATTGAATTAGGCGTTCCAGGTTCTGGTCTTGTTCGATGATAAGTGCAAATTTCTGAAAGTCAGTTGTGTTAAAGATCACTTGAACGAAAGGGTTGAGGGCAATCATCAATTGACCACCAATCAAGTGAAGGGGCTTACACATTTCCAGCGTCAGAACAGCTGGTGCGGTTAAACGGCGTTTGACGATGAAGGTCGCCACTTTCTGCAATAATGCTTGCTGTTCTGACGCTGGGATTTCGTCGATGATGAAGGGCGTATGCATCTGTTACCTATCGCTACTAGAGGGTGGACTTATATCAACCCGGCGACGGTGGGAGAGCCAACCCAGTGAGTAGAAAACATCGGAGTTGGATGGATCGATATGTCCGCGGGTAGATTTGCTCCTACTTGAGAATAATCATTTTCTTCAAGGAATCAGATGGATACATCTGCGAGTACATTCGAGATGAGTGACCTGAATCGGCTGGCTGATCTGGCCTTATCAATACCTGATAAAAGTAGATACCACTACCGACCCGTTCTCCTTGATGGTTGGTGCCATCCCAGTAGACGGCACGTTCACGGCTCCGGTAGACACCTGCCAACTGGTGTCCTAGGTCCAGTTTTCGGACCTGATTACCATTGATATCGTAAATCATCAAGGTAAGGTATCCGTCCTGTGCCAACTGATATGGAATCCAAGTTTCTGGGTTAAATGGATTGGGATAGTTCTGCAGGAGCCGATTCTGCTTCGGCAAGGGGATCCAGCCTGAAGATTGATACCGCACAGCTCTTTCCATATCCGTGCCGGTGATCGTCATTATCCGGGGTTGGAAAATTGTGTGCCCATTTGCGTCAATTGGGCGAATTCGAAGTTGATCGCCTTCTGTCACCACTGCCCTTCGGTTCAAATCGATGAAACTGGCATACCCCAGTGGTTGGTCAGACGGTATCAGTTGGGTCTGCCCCGAGCGTAGATTGGTGATTTCGATAGCAGATGACCTTCCGGGCGAAGGAAGGTCTATGGCCAATACAAAGGCCCAAAGGCCAATCCCCGGTTGACTGCTGTCTGTTGGCACTAAGGGTGAGTTGGAGGGAGGTGCCTCCCTAGTAAGGTTGTTCCAAACCATGCCGGTGAAGGTGATTGATTGCGGTTCCATCACATTGAGGATGTAGCCGATTCCGCCTTCCAAAGGAAAGGAGGAACTAGTCGATAAATCAGGGATGTAAGGTACAAACATCTGCGTTGGCACATCGAATCGCATGACTAAAGTAGCATTCGTCTGTTCGGCCAGTGTAGCTGAAGTGATCGGCATAATCGGTCGTACCGGCAGAGAGATGAAATTGAGTCCTTTTTCTAAACGGATCGTAAATTCGCCTGTTGGTTTAGTGGTAAAGCGCGCCTCATCGGAGAATTCCGACCACATGCCACTCGAATCCTGATAGCGCACTCGCCAATAGTAGGTTTGATTAAGTTGAATCAGATCTTTAACTCGGATCTGCACCAAATTGAGGTTATCGCTGCCGCTATCGTAGACCGACACCTCATAATCTCCAGCGGTGGTTGTAATCTGCCACTGAGAGGCTTGATGTTGATCTAGAACATTGGGATCAGAGAAATCGGAACTTTGCAATTGAACGTCATCGTTATTCACCAACTGTTCGCGAGCCGCGGCATGATGATCGAAAGGCAAGGCTATCGGTCGGTTGGGAGGTTGTAGTGTCTCCGGATCTGCTGGTGATTTGAACAGATTGGTTCTTTTGACGGTTGCAATTCGACCGTTTGTTTCTGCTAACAGTCGGAGGGTGTAAGTTCCATCCGGTAGCTGGCTCGTATCCCAGACGGTTAGTGGTGAATCCGGGACGACAAGGGTCTGACCATCTACGATTTTCGTCCATCCCTTCTCAGCATCCATGCCGGGGGCGAACTCCAGCCGCCAGCTTAGATCTGCAGCATCACCAGAGGCTCCAACTTGGACGACCACCTCGATTTTTCCCATCATTTGTGTATTGTCAATGGGAGCAACCAGGTTAACCGTAGGTAAAGATCTCATGTATCTGACGGCCTTACTGTCAGAGATATGGATGTTACCGGCATTATCGGTGGCACGGGCCCGGAAGGTGAGTAACACGTCGCTAGTCGGTGGTATAAAAGTGTAACTCCAGTCGGTCAACTGCGGATTAAAATCGAGGTTGGTGGTATCATCCACCAACACCCAACCAAACCCGCTGTCAATTTCGATCCGTCGCACCCCGGAAAAGGTGTCCGCCACTTTTCCCGAAAGTCGAACACCACCGGCCCGAAAGTTAGCTCCAGCTGCAGGAGAGATGATTTCGATTCGAGGTGAATCGTTATCGATAATAAGCGTATTAGAAGGAACCGTTGTCAGGTTACCTGTGTCATCTTGAACAGTGACATTTAGGTGAATGCTGGAAATACCAGAGAAGTCTCGCCCTGGAATTTGCCCTTGTATCTTACCTTCAGGAGTAACCCGCACTTGATCTAAAAAACCTATTTCAGACTCCGCTGCATGAAGGACGACGTCGACCACGATAGCACCGATTTCAGCTACACCAGAGACGGTCATGGTGGCATTGTTACGAATAAAATGTACTCCGGCGGAATCTGCATCGGTCTCCAGTCCGGCTCCGGAAAGAGTGACTACCACCTCAGCCGGGGTGTTATCAACCATGACCACAATCGTTTTAGAGACGGTCACCACATTGGTATCGGTGACACGGAGGCGAAGCCAGTAAGGCCCATCTTTTAGTTGGGTGGTATCCCACTGACCTAGCTGACTCAACTTGGGTCGCTGACTGGAGAACTGGATGGGGGTGAAATCTTGATTAGATGCATCTGTCGGGCCGATAGCTGCATAATCGAGGGTCCAACTCTGTAAATTGGCACTATATGCAAGGCCTGTGACCGTCACAGTGCCATGGAGGCGTGTAATAGGGCCTTCGGTTTCCTCTAGCGACTTGCTTGGCGTAATGGATTTAATCTCGGCCTGAATATGATTGGCCAGAACAATCGATTTAGCAATGGCAGTGTCGGAGATCCGTGGTAAAATGTAGGCTTCGACAGAGTCTAATACTTCACTATCAGTTGTGCCCCCAACAGCATAGATTATACGTCCAATAGAAGTGACTCCGTGATACTGTCGTGCCGTTGGCATCGGAGCTGCTGTTGACCAAGTATCTGTGGCAGGGTGATAGACCTCAACCGTACTCAGGACTCGACTCCCGTCGTGACCGCCGACGGCATAGATCTTATCGCCAACGACCGTGGCACCAAAACCGTAGCGTGCCGTTGGCATCGACTGAATTTCTCTCCAGACATCTCGATGTGGGTCGTACATCTCAACAGTGGCCAGATAGCTATTGCTGTGGCCACCGATGGCGTAAATTTTATCACCAAGTGTTACCGCGGCAAAAGATTGACGAGCAGTATTCATCGGAGCTAGTGTTTCCCAGCGATCTTGTACAATGTTGTATGCCTCGTTGATATTTAGCAACGAACCACCACCGTCACCTCCGAGGACATAGATTTTATGGCCCAAGAGTACTGAAGATAAGGCTTTTCGTGCAGTCGGCATCGGTGTGACCGCCTGCACATTTTCTCTTTGGAAGGAGACAAACTCGGTAGTGGTTAACCGTGTTTTACCATCGTAGCCACCGATTAAGTAAATCCCGTTCGAATCAGCAACCGCTGTTAGGTCGATTCGAGCGGCAACGGGTAAGGCGACGGCGGGTTGCCAAGTATCAGTTACGGGACTATATTCTTCACTATTGGCCAATTTCCCCTGGTTGTGACCGCGGATGGCTAAGATTTTGTTTTCTTTTACGACGACGTTAGAGAAAGCTCGCCGATTTTCCAGAGAGTCAACCGTTTTCCAGGTGCCACCTAATCCGATTCCAGTATCGTAAGCTTGCATTCGGAACAGCAGGGAGGGAAAATAGGAACCTGACGGGCTGTTTAATCCCAGACGAGTATCCCAAACTAAAACGTGTTGTCCAGCCGGTTTGGGCGCATTTTCGGAGATCGCAACCTCGTCAATCAAGATCCAGGTAGCACCGCCGTCAGTGCTATACTTCCAGTTACCGGTGGAGAGGTGTTTCCCTTCAGCATCTGTAGTAGTATAGTTGATCTTCAAAATCCCGTTATTGCCTTGAATACGATCAATGGTTAGCAACGGAATCTCTTCCGCTAGAACTAGCGACGTTAGTAAAAAATAAATTAGACCTGCTATAAAAGCTATGGAATAGGACACGAGCCTTGCTAGAACCGCTCGAAAATCGGATGTCGTCATATATCGAGAATCCCCACGTTAAACAGGACTTTTTGCAACAGATAGATGTTGCTACAATAGCATAGTTCGTTTGTTTTTGCAAGCCATTTGCTTCCTGGTATCAACCCTCAGCTTAGACTACGGTGGTAAAATTTGCTGTTCCCCAGTCAAGTCGGGGACATGTTTTTAGCCATAGATTAGGGCTTCTTTTGAACAGATGGAAGACTTTACCAGATCAGCACGACCAAGTGCCTAAAACAAACTGTAAAATCTTGCCGGCCTAGAGCAAAGAGATACTGTGTTGGCGCAGAATTCTCTTCAGCTTTCTCTCAATTGCGCCCACTACTAGTTGGCCAACTTACGGTCAAAAGTGGATGTATCCGCTAGATCGAGGATAAACTTGACACTGTCCCCCTCGTTGCCGACTTCAGTAGACCGGCAATCTTCTAAAGATGCGTGAAGGGTGGATTTAAAAATGGTAAATTCTTCCTAGTTCTTAAATCCTATACTTCTACTTCTGTTTGTTGGGTCGACATCAGACACCAATCAAATTTGGGATTTGCCGGATCAAGTCTCAGTGAAATCATCAATACCTTTGTACCGGCAATCTGTTCCTAGGTCAACAGCGAAAAGGGAAATTAGAGGAATTCCGAAAATTCCTAGTGCTGGATGGAAGTTTATTACTTGCTCTGGGTGGTGATGTGGGGTGTTTTAGTTGTCGGAAAATGAGAGTTGATAAAGTGTTTGTTGGTTTCCACTGATGGATCTAGAGGTATAGGTTATTTTTCTGGGATTCTAAAAGAAATCTTAAAAGTTGTTCCCATGCCGACTTGGCTCTGGACTTCGATCTGTGCTTGATGGGCAGTGAGGGCCTGGTGGGCAATAGCGAGGCCAAGTCCAACACCACCTTCGTTTTCACGGGTAGTGAAGTAAGCCTCAAAAATGCGCTCTTGTATATTTTTTGGAATGCCAACTCCAGTATCGCCAACTTCAAGGATTACACGGGAAGCAACGGCGGCCCTTTGCAGGCCAGTGTGAATAAAGATTCGTCCCCCCTTCGGCATAGATTGGATGCTGTTCCGGATCAGATTAACAACTACTTGTCGAATCAATGTCGAGTCGATTTCAATCAATGGTAGTTGCGTCTCCATGTTGTCCACGATCGTAATATCGGCTTCGTTAGCAACAACACTCATACCCAACATCACTTCAGCCAGCAGGTCATTCAAAGATGTTGGTTGAAGATTCATCTGTTGCGGGCGGTTTAAGGCGAGAAAGTGATCGCAAGTCTGTTGAAGTACTTGAGTTTCGGTGTTGACAATGCTAAGTAGTTCTTTAGCTTCTTCAACATCTTCGGCCGTGACAGTTTCCTGCGCAAAGACCGATTGCAAATGTTGGCTTGTCATTCCAATGGCATTCAATGGATTACGAATTTCGTGTGCGGCACCGGCTGCAAATTGCCCCAGAGCATCGATCCGCTTTTGGTGCGAAGCTTTCAACTCTTTCAGCATTCGAACCAGCGTGAACGTAACGCGGCCAATATCGCCAGACTCATAAGAAAGCTGGAGTGCATCCAGATCATCAGTCTCAGCGAAACGAACAATTTGTGCCAACTGTTCCAGAGGACGCAACACCAGTTGAACTGTCGTAATGACGATAACCAGACAGAGCAGTAAAATGACAACCACAACTGACCAAAAATGCCGCCACCGAAGCGCCTGAATGTATCGGTTAATATCAGGGGTCGAAAACAGGACTTGAATTACACCTGAGATTGTACTTTCGTCCGAGAATTCGTTTAACCAGTCAACTTGATAGGGAACGATAATTTCGGTGCCGTACCCTTGACCGGGGAGTTCTACCATATTATAGACCTGAACAGCTTTTCGTTGGATTTCGAATAGATCTATTTCGGTGAGATTTATTAGATTTGCTGGATCTTTGCCTGCTACCAAGCTGGCTGAAATTCTCGCATTAACTCCATCAGTGATATTGATATCTACCACATCGGTCATTTCAGTAGCTGTTTCTGTTAGTTGACGGAGCATTCCTTCCAGGCGTTGGCGGTTAAACACTTGTTGTCGCTCAATTTCTTGTTCAACTTGGACTCGAATGGTATCAGCCACTTGGCGAAATATTGCTCCATTTTCAACGTCTCGCAGATGTAGGCGGTGTAGATCTCGCTGAGCTGCAAAATCATCAATGGCATAAAAAGTTCCCAAAATCACTAAAACGGACAGATTAATGATGAGGGCATATTTCCATTGAAGTTGCATGAGCTAGGGCTACATTAATATTTTTTATTATACTATATCACTTACTTTTTCTCCCGTCTAAAATGGGGATGGAAAAGTAGGCTTTCCGAAATTGAAAGTGTAAAAAGCTTGGCCCGGCAAGTTTCAGGTTGGCCGGATTCATAAAAAGTTGAAAATGAAAATTATATGCCAATTGAGCCTGGTTGAGGGCATGGATAGGTTGCATAGGTGTCGTGTTTTCTTTACAAGTAGGTGATAAAATAGCCAAGGTCTGGGGCAGTTAAAACCGGAAGGGAACTAATGGAAACTGGCTCTGATACCGACGTTGAGAATTTCTATCAGTACCTGTGGTCTACTGACAATGGAAAGATGACAATTCAGAGATTTTGTAAAAACTAGAGCGCAGATTTGTTCCTGAGTACAGCGATTTTGCATCTTTCGGATAGACCTAAATATACCGTAAAAGTAAACGACTATTCTGTCAAATGATATGGAACTCTGGGAGGTCAAGTGGTGATGACGATTGATAAAATACCGTTAAACGATGCTGATGTCAATTGGCGCATGTCCGATGGGGACGGCACTGAATCATCGACAGGGATGCTTCAGGTGACAAGCGACCTGAAACTCAAGGGATGCGCGATATCGCTGTATGCACGGGTCCAGTTTACACCGGACAAGTGGGGTAGTTCGATCCTATTATGGAGCACTGCCGAGGCCTTGGCTGGGTTTCGCCTCCAGACAGTTAACGATAACTCGGGCAAAATGCTCCGGTTTGAACTGGAGACCGACTGGGATGACCCACGCAACGAAGGTCAACCACTTCAGCTTGGTGTCCCGGCCTCAATGATCGGCGAAGCCGGTTGCCGCTATATTATTGTCCGCTTCGCTGGCCCAAAGCTGGAGTTGTTCGTCGATGGTGTACTGGTGGACGAAGAGTGGCCAGTTGGGGCACTTAAGTCGGCTACCAGTAAGTTGCTGCTAGTTAGTGAAAACGTCAAACAAGTGGCTGCGTGGAACCGAGTTCTTTCCGACGATGAGGTGGTCATTCTAAGTGGAGGGACAGAGACGGTGACTCGTCGTAACCTGGAAATTCTCGGTCCTAAACAGACGACGCTCAACTACTGGAAACCGCGTGGCCATAATACTAGTGCTGGGGACTGCATGCCCTTCTTCCATAACGGAAGATTCCACCTCTTTTATCTCTTCGACCGTCGTCATCATGGGAGTAAGTGGCGTCTTGGTGCGCATCAGTGGGCACATGCCTCTTCGACCGATCTCAAAACTTGGGAGCATCATCCGTTTGCGGTGCCTATTAGTCGTCAGTGGGAAGGCTCCATCTGTACGGGCTCAACCTTCTTCCACCAAGGAACATACTATGCATTCTACGCCGCTCGTATGCACGACGCTAGACCGGGGCAACTGACGGTGTCAACGAGTACTGATGGAATTCACTTCACCAAAGGTGAACCACTATTCACGCTGGCTCCGCCCTACGAGCCAGTGAACGCACGCGATCCGAATGTCTTCCACGATCCGAAAACAGGCCTCTTCCACATGCTGGTGACAACCCAGGTCTTAGACCCTCCCATTCCCGGTCACGCTGCCTGCTTGGCGCATCTGGTATCACGTGATCTGCTGACCTGGAAACAGCAGGAACCTGTCTGGGTTCCGGGTGAGTGCCCAGACTGTTTCGAGTGGAACGGATGGCATTACCTGTTGACTGGGCATGAAGGGGTAACACGCTACCGGATATCCCGCTCCTGGTTTGGTCCGTGGAAGCGTCCACGCGTTGACCTGTTCGATGGACCGCAGTCCTACGTTATGAAGACAGCAAAGTTCGGGGAGAACCGCCGCATCGGAGTAGCTTGGGTCGGTGAGCATGGTTGGGGAGGCCACACCGTATTTCGCGAGGTGATCCAGCACGAGGATGGTGCACTTGGCTCAGCCTGGGTCCCCGAGATGGTACCTCATACGGAGGACCCGGTTCCCTTATCCCTTGAGATTTTAGCGGGAGAAATGTCCACGGGAGTAAAACGCCTGACGATGAGCGCTCCCTGTGAACTCGGTACTATCGCCGCCCGTGGCGTTCCCCGGAATTTCCACTTCTGCTCGCGGGTGGTGCCAGGAGCAGGTAGTGCTGCCTTCGGCCTTGTTGTCCGCGGGGAGGGCAATTATGAGAAAGGTTATGAACTGCGTATTGAACCGTTCCGTCGGAAGATCGGCTGGCGCCCCTGTCAGAGTAATACGGTTGAAGAACGCGAGCGGTTTGCTCTGTATGATGTCGAAGGGCTGGATCAACCCTTCACATTGAACATATTGGTACTCGACGATCTGCTCGACATCTGTGTGGACAATCACCGTACGCTAATCGTGCGGATGGAGGAGTGTCTTGAGGGCGACAGTCTGTTCTTCTTTGCCTATTGCGGCCAGGTAGTGTTCGAGGACATTGAGATCCGTCCACTCAAACCTCTTGCTTTCTGAGTGCTCCTAGATAAGGACGACACACTAATACTTTAACTTAGAGAGGTTCTATGATTCCACCGATGAGAAAAAGTTAACACTCTCCTCTTGTCTGTAAAGGCGTTATTACACAAACAATCTCATTTAATAAGGATGTCAAGAAACATAGTGTAAATTCTTTCCATTGTCAGTTATAGTCCCCTATTCGTTCTTCCAAGTAGATGGCCAATTGGGAACAGGAAATTCACTGAACATAATGAAATTTCACGACAGATTGAATCGTCAAATCCAAAAAGCATACGTTTGCCAATTTTCTAACACACCGATAACCATCCACACGCTCCCCACGACAAATTCACCCAAGATGTAAGCCGAGAAAAAACGGTATGCCTTCCCGGTAGGCTTTGAGGCCACCATGCTTCAACACGATCCACTTGACTAACCAACTCAGAAAAAGCGGAAACCAGATTAGATTCATCGACCAACGACCAGAGAGTACGTATCCAAGTGGCTGCAGGGGCCAGCCCAAAAAACGGATTCTTAAGAACATGAGGCTAGTTGCCCAGGCAAAGCTTATCCCCATAAATTCCACACCGGGATAGTCGGTACCGAACTACTGAGCCACTATTGTAATCGCGTGAATGCTTCTCGACCGACGTGTAGCCCATGGGTGCCTGGCATGCGATAGGTCATGATAAGATACAGTAAAAAAGAGCCAAACGAGCCCAGAGCAATGTCGGAAATTGTTGCTATAAATATGCTCTTGCTCTTGGCCACTATCAATTTCACCATTTTGACGTCCTCCAATTGATGTGGCTGGGGGTGATTCCGATAGTCGCGGTTGAAACCGTAAAACAAACCCATGGTTGTCAGGTTTGCCGGTCCGAGTCCTTTGGTTCCAAAAATATTCACCATGATTGTATCGGGACCTGTGGCACCTGCGTACCACAGGTGATGCACAGGTATTTCAAGTTCGGCACGCATACGTGTAATGGTAATCGAAATCGAGAAATAGGAGGCCAGAAAAATGCCCGCCGTCCAGAGCGTCATCCCTGCCTTGATGCAAAAGAACAGTAGCAAAACGGTAACACCGGTAATAATTAGGATCGCCGTTCTATACCCAATCGGCTCGTGGATATCATCTAGTGGTGACGAAAGAGCAAGCGCTTTTCTGAACACTGCCCAGAGATGCCTGCGCCTGTCCCACAACACCAATGTGCATAACCCAATATAAGCGCCCGCGGCCTGTCGTTGCCATACGGGAAACGCGGCAAACTCCGTAGCCCCATGGCGCTGCCGACGATCAATTGCAACTTGTATATCAGGTAGAAAGACCAACACGAAAAGGAGAGGTCTAAAGGAATGAGAAATCCTAGACCAATGACGAAAGGGTAAAATCGGATGGGGAACCAGCTAACCGCTGACCACGGCTTCTCTGTCAAAAGTCTTCTAAGGTTATATCCGCAGACAGGAATTTGCGGTAGCACTGGATAAAAACACTAAGTCCATTTAACAGGTCGATGCCTACCGCTAGCGCGAAGCCAATCGTCAGTGCTTGATTACCAAACAACCCCTTAAGATCTCTATGACGCATCATTTCCAGTGGTAGTTGAATAATCGGATAACTCAGTTTTTCACGTCTATCCACTGTTTTCGCAACACGACGTTGAGGCATGTCATCATCAAAAACAGCAGGCTGATGAACCCTGTCCATAGTAGGCAGGGGCGAGCCAAGCACGGACATATACCGGTATTAAGAAGGTCCGAGGACTCTTCGTAATATCCCCTGAGTGCCTTTAAGTCATCGGCGACGAGGTGTTTGGGCAGATAGCGCCAGAAAAGCTGTTTCCACTCATTCGCTGGAGGTCGCATACCAGAACGCATGCCCCAAGTTTGACACCACGATCCTGCATCATATCCAAGCCGCTGATACCAGAAGCGATCAATGGCATGGTGTAGATGATGAGTAGGTCGTGGGACGTAAGCAAGCCGGGCCAATAACCGAACCAGCGTGAGGTTCAACGCTTGCAGAACAAAAAGGGTGAAGACCACATTGAAGAAAAGGGAGATACAGGTTGGATAAGCCAAATATCGTTCCATTTCAATGGTCACAACCGAGTAACTGTTGAACGGGATGAGAATACAACCCAGAAGGATTGCCTTGTAGATCGATTTACTTTTCCCTACATAGATTGAGGCACTGGTACCCACCCGATATATGCTCATTTCAATTACAAATTGCCAACCCCACCAATCGACACTGCTAGCGTGTTCTGTTGGAGTTTACCGTTATTATGTATATGGTCGTCCTCTACATAGAGCCCCACAGGAGTCAGTGACCAGCGGTCATCCCCGATTTTGCCTGATGATTTAAATTCTCATAGGACTTACGCAGTTGAATAATCAAGAATATAGCCAGGCTCTTGAAAATAAGCTCCAACAGCACGTCGAATAATATCTTGCTTCAGTGCCCAACGGCTGATGCCACTGGTGGTAGCGTTTCCACTCCAAACGTACAAAAGCTGGCCATGCCACCATGATGTGGTTACGCTGTTTGCGGGCCATGCCAGCCTGACAACGCTCAATGTGGCGCTCTTGTTTGAGTCCTCGATGGTAACCCTCGACATTCTGGGCATCTTCTCGTCGTTGTTGGACTGGTGCTTCATCTAGGCAGGTCTCCTGGTTACTGATGAAGAAGCGCGGAGTTCTATCATCAGCCTCGACTCGATAGGAGATCACCCACCCAACCCCTTTTAAGTGGATTCTCTGTGCCTGCTGCTTGAACTCAACACTGCGTAAGTCCTATTAACTAATCGAATTGATTAGCTGGCCTAATAGTATCATATACTCCTATCTTTTTCAACTATATTCCTGTTTTTATTCTTATTTCATCTTTATTTATACTCTAAAATTATCAGCCTA
>PACG01000103.1 GCA_002699335.1 Candidatus Poribacteria bacterium | reverse complement strand
GTTTAGGCGGACAAGCTGCACTTTCAGGGAAAACCTTAAAAGAAATGGGATTTGAAACGGTATCCAACATCGAAGGTGGTATGGTTGCCTGGACAGAAGCGGAAGCCCCNACAGAGGATTTCGAGGGCTAATCTAATTATATTCGCTGATTCTTAAATAACAGACTCAAAGCACTCGCCAGTGGTCGTATCTATTGAAGACAATTTGAATGGTTACGNCTGCCAGCCTTCTGGATCANAGNGAAGGNCGATATTTAATTTAAGTTCGCACTATTATTNGGGCAGGACATTTTCGGTAGCCCTGGCTAGAGAGACCTAATCGGTGNAGAACAAGCCAACCAATNTGTGAGATCGCAGACGATCCCTGTAGTGTTAAATGGTAAAGGGTAACCTGTCGAACGAAACTTTGTGTCTGTAGAAGACCCAAAGTTAGCTNTTTAGAAAGGTATCGATCACCCAAAGGCATTTCAACTGAATAGGAAGTAGCTCGAAATATGGCACTTGAAGTCGGAAGTAGCGCACCAGACTTTACGCTAACAGGCAGCCTCGGCGCAGAAGATACCGATGTTTCTTTAAGCGATTATGCAGGGAAAAATCTAATCATTGTCTTCTATCCTTTAGACTTTTCCTCCGTTTGCTCGATTCAGATTCCAGACTATAATGAGAAAATCGAAGAGATTCGATCTAAGAACGCAGATGTGATCGCAATTAACCGCGACTCGGCTTTTGCTCACAAGGCCTGGAGCGAGCATCTCGGTGGAATTCAATTCCCCCTTTTAGCGGATATGAATCTAAAAGTTTCAAAACAGTTTGGGATGGCTTTAGAAGAGGTCGGCATTACCAATCGCGGGGTTTTTATTATCGATAGTTCTGGCAAAGTGGCCTTCTCGCACGTCGAAAATGCCCCACCAGATAATACGATTGAAATGGAAGCNGTTTTGGCAGAACTCGACAAACTGATCTAACTTCAGCCTCACTCAATATTTCTGCTTGGCGTTAGGATTATTCCTAACGCCTTTTTTGTAGATTTGGACTCTGGTGGGTTTTGGGACAACTGCTTTACTGNCCCTTTTCTCTTCCACCGGAATACTCATCTCACCATTCATATTTNCGCATTCCTGATCTCGACTTCAATATAGAGTTATACGTACAGCACGTTGTCCGATTAAATGATGTTTAGGAGGAATTAAAATGAGCCAGGAGAAAAGTCCAAATATTGTGTTTGTTTTTTCTGATCAGCAGCGTTATAGCGCCCTTGGGACCAACGGCAACGATGTTATTCAAACGCCTATTTTAGATGCGATGGCTGCAGAGGGCATGGTGTGTGACAACATGTTTTCAAATCATCCATTGTGTTCGCCTTATCGGGCGATTTTGTTAACCGGACGATATGGTTGGCAGAACCTTGTAATTGACAATGAATACAGCCCGCGCAAAGATATACCAACACTGCCAGGCATCTTAAGCCAACACGGGTATGGTACAGCGCATGTGGGTACGTTNCACCTGGGTAAAGGCCCATATCCTGTGAAAGACCGGTATGGACTNGATTATCTAGCCGCCTTGCACGGTGGTACCGGGTATTTCAATCGAAGTTATTACCAAAATGAAAACGGTCCAACCTTTTTCGATGGTTGGGCACCGGAGGTAGAAACGGATCTATCGATTCGTTTTATGGAGAGGCATTTGGAGGCGCGACCGGATGATCCGTTTGCGGTATTTGTTTCGTGGCGACCACCGCACTGGCCCTATAGGCAATATCCGGATGAGCATTCAGTGTACAATCCTGCGGATATGGATCTGCCCGGTAATGTGCCCGAGCAGATGGAGGCCTTCGCGCGACAGGAAATCGCGGATTATTACGGTTGCTGTACTGGACTTGATGCGCAAATGGCGCGATTGCTAGAAGCACTGGAACGCCTTGAAGTCAATGAGAATACGATTATTTGCTATACATCAGATCATGGTGACCATCTGTCGAGTCACGGTTATGGCAAACCTTTTGATCACTGGATGCCTGAATCGATGCGAGCGTCTAAGGCAACACCTTATGAAGAATCAATTCACGTACCATTTGTGGTTCGTTGGCCGAATGTGATTGANGCCGGAGCNCGAAGCGATGCGTTTTTTGGTGCCATTGACATTATGCCGACGCTGCTCGGTGCGTGTGGTGTACCCTTGCCTGAAGGACTACAGGGCCGTGACATCTCCAGTGTCTGGCGGGGAGAAGGTGTGCCCGAGGATACCGAGTTCACCCCTGGAGGATCAGAATCGGTTTATTTGCAGAATATGGCGCATGGTTGGCCCAATCGCGATGGATGGGTGGGGCGTTGGCGGGGTGTGCGTACTGAACGGTGGACGTATGCGCGCTGGTATGCTAACGAACGGGGACCATGGTTGTTCGACCGGTCGGAAGATCCTTTGGAGATAGTCAATCTGGCTGATGCGGCTCAGGCAANGTCAGCGCTTGAAGAAATGGAGGAACGACTCCATCGTTGGATGGAGGGAACACGCGATCCATTTGAATATGGCAGGCGTGGGCCTCGCGGCTTTCTTGACTTGGGGCAGCAGTTTGCCAACCCTGCTCTGTATGAAGGCTGGGGTGTAGCTTAAATTGTCGATGCGTTATAATGGAGTATTGGTATGAAGGTATGTGATCCACATTTTCATTTATGGAACATTAACCAGCGTCCAAATCCCAATCTAGGGCCGGGGGTAAATAAAAACCTGCCTGTTTATCAGGCTATAGATTACGCTGGCGATATGAGTAGGTTGCCTACANCATTAGAACTGACATCTGGCCTGCATGTAGAGACTGTGGTTGGACAAATGTCGGCTGGTTTTCCTTTGGATACCGTTGAAGAGACAAGGTGGATATGTAACCAGTTGGGGCCGGGCGAAGCCAGTTTTCCGTTCGGCGTTGTCGGCTATGTTCATCTGGCACGTGATAGCGCGGAAAGCGAGCAGATGTTGGCCAAGCATCAAGAGGCTGCAAAGGGNCGGTTTCGTGGTGTGCGCATGATTTTAAATCACCATGCTGACAATCCTGACCTGACATGGCCCCAAGTGGAATACGGCGACTTTTTGCACAGCGGTATTTTTCAGGAAGGAATTGCACTACTGGGAGAGAAAGGTTTGTCCTTCGATTTGCAGTGCAATCCGCACCAGTTAGAAGATTCGGCTACTGTATTTAGCAGGTATCCACAGACGCGAGTTATTCTCAACCACCTGGGATTGATGCACGATGGCGAAGATGAGGCGCATGAACATATATGGCAAGCTGGAATGCGGGCGCTAGCTGACGTTTCTCACGTATACGTCAAGCTGTCGATGCTATGGTTTAGTCGAAACAACTATCATCAGAATGCAGTGGAGGAAGCCAAGATTAGAGATATGGTGCGGGAGGTAATCAATCTGTTTGGGTATGATCGCTGTATGTTTGCCAGTAACTACCCGGTAGAAAAGGTGCAAGGGATCAGTATTGAAACGTTATACGGTAAGTTTTTAGATTGGACAGCAGANATGTCTGATTCCCAACGTTCCGCATTGTTTTACGATACAGCGGTCCAAGCTTATAATATTGACTAGTAACATCGAATAGCCAAGGTATGGTNCTGCCAAAGCTGGTAATATCTGNACGGCACAACCTCTCATCTAGGATCTGTTAACATTTTTCATTGTTAGTGTATTCCATGGTCGTTGGAGAANAGACCACATGGACAGAAAACTATTGCCAAATGACCAGTGGGAACGCGTCAAGGATCTTCTGCAGGCCAGAAGGCTGACTCTGNCCAGACCGTCGGGGAAACCGATTGTTTCTTGAAACTGTGTGGTGGATTGCACGGGCGGGATCGCCTTGGCCCGACCTGTTTCTTGCCTTTGGCAACAGTGTGTATGAGCGGTACTCCCGTTAGAGCAAAAAAGGGGGTTGCAAACCTTTGCCGGAATGTGTCTCCGACGATATTGACCTGCAACCGCTTCTCCTCGATAGAACAATCATCCCAGTTCATCGGCATGGGGCTGGCACAAGCAGAGGGCCTTTCGCACACACTGCCAGATAACCATGGAAAATCGGCATCCAACAGATCANCGTCCATGCTTTTACTAGGNCAACTACACGCAGACCGATGTGCCGGATGATGTGGCATACTTTCATGCCCAATTTAGACGGGTGAACCCCTTGCNCTACAAAGAGGTTTATACAATTCTGGATCGTATTGATGGCCTGNGGAATTAACAATAACGGTTGGTGGGGAGAAGGTGAGATTCAGATTTTCCAACGATCTGTGGTACGGGGACAGGTTCATACAACTGGGATGTAGACGGCCAGTACACGACATATTCAACCCCCTTTTTATGNGGNGCACCAGGTGCTACAGCCAGNAGGGCTTTACAACTCACAACAACGCNACGCCATGTATCGATGGCACATAATGGATCTGANCCGTTTCCAAAACGATCTGTGTGACAATTCNGGCACTGGGCTGGCCGTAGCAAGGGTCGTTTCTCGGGTCAGNACGATATTATTTTTTGTAGCATGCTGNCATCAAGCACTGCCCAACGCGCCCATTTCCGTGTCTACTCGATCNCGATGCTCTGGAGATTGTTTAAGACGCTTTCCCCCTTGCCTGATCAGGCCAATTAGCCCTCTGGAATGATCCAACTAAGCGGAACGAACGAATATTGCCAGCACACAATCGCGACACAACCGCCGTTAGAGAACCCCGCGATCTATAACGAAAAATGCAGAAAACCCGGAAGTTAATATCACCACGATGGATCTCGGTCTTAATATGGTTCTCGTTGCTGGTACCTGTACCAGTAATNGCCTTAAAACCGGTNNATAGAACGGATATCGTCATCTTTGGGGCCGGTCCCGATTTTGCTCCTCCGGTTTTTAACTGGATGGTACCCTCCTTCNCTGGGCCTGGGATGGGGCAATCTGTTTGGGAACCCCTCTTCATTCTCAACTATGAAACNGGNCAGATTGAGCCCTGGCTGGGCTTGAGTTTCATCTCTAACCACNGTTTGGATGTCTGGACGCTGAAACTTCGGCCTGGCGTTAAATGGGCGGACGGTGAAGACTACGATGCTAAGGACGTGGTTTTTACCATCGAGACTTTACTTAATGACAAGACGCAAACCTTAATTGAAGCCGCCAGCATGCAACATTGGGTGGACGACGTCGAACTCATCGACTACCTGACGGTTCGATTTAAGCTGAAACATCCCAATCCTCGGTTTCAACTGGACTATTTCTCCGTTCGTGTTGCCTCCAGTGTGATTATTCTGCCACAACATATTTGGCAAGGAAAGGATCCATTTACGTTCGAGAATTTCAATCTTCAGCAGGGATGGCCATTGGGTACCGGTCCCTATCGACTGGTTCAGGCGACAGGTAGAGAGTTCACCTACGATCGTCGAGACGATTGGTGGGGAGCAGAAGTCGGATTTGAAGACCTACCGCAGCCTAAACGATTGAGATGGATCGTCACCGGAGCCGAAGAAAGCCGGTCCATGATGGCCGCCAGCGATGAACTTGATGTGATTGGCAGCTTGACACTGGGGGCTTTTGACGCTGTTCGCAGCATGAACCCGAATTTGGTTGCCTGGAAAGAGCAGATGCCCTACGTTTGGTTGGATCCCTGTCCACGCCAGCTTTCGTTGAATCATCAGGTCAAACCCTGGGACCAACCCGACATGCGTCGGGCTATTAGTCTGATCATCGACCGTCAGCAGATCGTCAGGATTGCTTACGAAGGAACGTCCTGGCCTTCCAAGTCGATCTTTGTAGAGTATGAAGGGATGAAACCTTACATTGATGCCATTCAAGAATTATGGGTTTCATCTAGAAGCGATGTGGCAAGTGGCAAAAAAATGATCGAATCCCAGGGATGGCAACCAGGTAACGACAAATTTTATCAAAAAGAGGGACGGGTATTGTCGCTCAACATTCAGACCCATGCGGCTGATATCAAGTTGCGTCGGGTGGCAGCGGTGGTAGTTGAACAGTTGCGTGCCGCAGGAATCGATGCCTCCACCCGTCCCATAGAGGGGTCAACCTGGAGTCAAAACAAGGCCTTTGGCAACTTTGAGGCAGTGGTAGACTGGGACGCTTGTGGATCGGTCAACGAGCCCTGGGTCTCGATGAACCGCTTTACCCGCCAATACTATCGTCCAATCAACGAGCGATCGATTAGTAATAATAATTTTGTCCGTTGGCAGGGAGAGAAAAATGATAAATACAGTCAGTTGGTGGCCGAGATCGGAGTCCTGCCGCTTAGAGAACCAAAAATAATGCCCCGGTTCAGAGAAGCGATGCAAATTTTCATGACAGAACAGGTAGTTATTCCACTCAACCAGGCAATTATGCTGATCCCCTTTAATAACACTTATTGGACCGGTTGGCCAACAGAGAAGAACAACTACATCCACCCCCCGATGTGGTGGATGAGCGGACACCGGGTGATTCACCAGCTGAAGAAAGCCCGATAAATAACTCGGAAACAGCAGAATCAAAAGAGGCTGGATATGGAGATTCTACCAGCACCTGTAAAATCTGATCACTGTATTCGATAGGCGTCCAAAGCCGGAAGTAACCGCCTTTCCTGCGGAGAGGATGCCTACCCATTACGGCAGAAGAATTACTTAGCACTCTCGCCATGGCGGAACGGTCCAGGTGTTGTGCCAGTTCCACTTCCAGATGACCTTTTTAGTTGGCATGTCCAGTTCGTATTCAACTCCAGCGGTGAAAGGTAAAATCTTTGTTTGGTCTCCGACCGCTTCGCGGATCCATTCGATGAAGGCATAACTATCGGTGACATCCGGTGGCCAGTGCCCTTCTGGAATTGGATCAGTTATCCTGTCAGTTCGATAGTGGGTCGGAATCAAATATCTGGGTCGAATCAGATCAACGATCTCTACCAGGTGGTAGGTCAAATCTGACCCCAGCCACTCGGTTAATCCCAGTTTCATATGAATGAAAAAGTCGACCTTCCCTCTAAGCTGTTTTAACGCAGGATAGGGTTGATGTAAATCACCTATATGCAAAAAGGAGATCTCTTTCTCTTTATGAGTAATCAGGTAACCACAGGTAGGTAGATCAGGCGTCTGGTTCTCTCCACTTTCAATGGTCTCCACCTGCAGAGTACCCAGATCGACTTCAAATGAAACCGGAAACTGGCGGCTCTGGTGGTCACCGTTCTGCAAATACTTCGGATACAAAACTTCGACTTGTGCAGCCGGAATATGTTTAGTAATGGGCAAATCTCGATCGAAGGCAGCGTCGCCGTATTTTTCGTTGACTGGACGCGCTGGGTTCACGCAACCCGGACTGACAAACAATTTCTTAAACCGCTCGCCCTGACAGAGTTTTATCAACGTTTTGGGATGGCAGTGATCGAAATGTTCGTGGCTGATGAAGATGTAGTCATACACAGGCTGGATTTCTTCCAGATTGTGACCAAAGAGGTAAGGATCAAAGGCAAAGTTGACATCATCCAGCATGACGTCGAACGCTCCACAACCCCACCACCTCAGAAAAGCATTTTCCATCTTTTGTCTCCTGTTGTCGCTTACCTTATTATTGTCTACTCATATCCTTTCACAATTATAGTAACAATGCAAGTATTGTCAAAGGACTTAGTCACAGAAACAAAAGAAGGAGTACCCATCTGGATACTCCTTCTTTTTATCATTACTTTTCGACGACTACTTCAGAATTGCCATTTTTTGGTTTCTGTCTATGGGCCTCGATCGTATTTCCGGGAACGGATGATTGATTCACCATCTCGAATGTAGCAAACAACTCCGCCTTAAAAAGCGGGGCTTTTTGGGAGAAAGTTATTAAAACAATTTCAATGGCTTGTGTACCCTTTTTCTTTCGTCTTATGTGATCCTGTCTCCTACAAAATAACCATCTGCCCAAAATTTACCACCCCACAAATCACGCTTTACCCTCGGTAATCCCTGAAAGATTTCACCAGCAGGCCTCCCCTTGAACCTCAGTACAACTTCAGTCATCGAATGTCTGGGTGGGAATCCCAAAAATATATGCGCATGGTCCTCCGCAATCTCCATGGCTTCGATCTCAAGTCATTGACTCCTGCTATCTTCCCTAACTTCTCCTTGACAAACTCTGGAAGATCTGCTCGAAATATCCATTGACTGCATTTAGACGCCCACAGTAAATGATAGCTCGTATCGTAGACAGTATGACTGGTTCGCTTAATTGACAGACCACTATCTTATTCTTCTGTGCCATCGGTCAAAAATCGAACGTGATTTTACACCACGGGAGATTAACGAATATTATAGCAAAAANTGGTTTCGGAAAAGGTGAAGTGGTTTCGGAAAAGATATTGTGCAAACCCAGACGACAGCGATTGAAGGTGATAACAAGCAGTACAAGCCACTATTTGGGACGAGTAGCATACTATCGTAAACGAACCGGCACAGTCCAAAAGCCGAATTCGACCAGATATGAAACAAATATGCCCAACTTTCCTCTTTTCTTAATGTCATTGTTCTGTCCGAACCTCGAGTTGAAAAGGAAATACAGCAATGATATAATAACATGAATTCTTTTGGCTAACCTGAAAAAATTGGCTAGCTTTCGGCCATAAAAANCCCCCACCAAACAGCGTTGCTCAAACGCAACGCTTCAGGGTCCATAGTTCGTCCTTGCCCAAACGAAAATGGATACGGACCATGTATATATATCGTCTCTATTCCACTTCCTCCTTTCTGTGGTTGATACTCCACGGAATCTTTTTTTCTCTACCCCTTATCACAGTAGAAGCAGGTGAACGCGAAGATTACACTTTCGCCTATAAACTGTTTCAGAAGAAGGCCTATATGGTGGCTAAAGATCAGTTTGAATTCTTCATTCAAAAGTATCCTCAAAGCGAAAATGCGGACGACGCTCGCTTGCTAGTTGGCGAATCTGCACTTAACTTAGAGCAGTATGACCTCGCCGTTCAACACTTCAAAAAACTAACAGTCGAATATCCAAATAGTCCGCTCCGACTGGACGCGGTCCGTGGCGTAGCCACCGCCTGGTTTCGGCAAGGTAGATACGAAGAAGCAATCAAAGGATATCAACAGGTATTGGAGGGAGCAGTAGAAGACGCCGAGTTGGACGTTATCACAGAGGCTATCTATCTGACGGGTGAGTCTTATGAAAAATTGGGTTTATACCAAAAAGCTAGTGAGTACTATGACCAAATCCTACTAGATTACCCGGACTCCAAGCAGGCTGCTGATGCCCTCTATTCTAGAAGTTGGGTTTCTTATCGGTTGAAAAGATACCAGAGAGCGCACGACCAACTGCAGACCTTTGTCGATCAGTATCCGGACCATTATGCAGTGATAGAAGCCACCTATCGAGCAGCAGAGTCATTATTTCAGATCTACAACTGGCCGAAAGCTCAATCCGAGTTTCAGCAATTTATCGACACCTATCACGATCAAGATGGGCGACAACAATACATCGTCGATGCCCGCTTTCGACTCGGCGAATGCTATTTTCAGCAAAAGATGATGTCTGAAGCTAAAGATACATTTAACTATTTGTTGCACGAAAGCCAGAAGTCCGCGGTCTCAGCTGAAGCGCAATATTGGATCGGGGAGATTTTAGCAGAGGAGAAAAAATTTAGCGAAGCCATCCACGAGTATCAAAAAGTGAATCAACTCTACCCTGATAGCCCCGTGGTCGATAACGCTCAATACGGGATCGCTATGGTTTATTTCGTTCAAGGGGAACAAAATCCTAAAGTCTACCTTCAAGCCAGAGAAGCTTTCAAAATAGTGGCTGACAATTCCAAGTCGGAGTTAAATGATGCGGCTCGTTTTCGGATGGGTGAATGCTTTCGGTTCTCTCGTGAGTTCAATTCTGCCATCCTCAACTACAACAAGGTTCGATCCGATTCTCCTTATGCTGACGATGCCAGTTACCAAATCGCGATCAGTTATTTCGAATTACGAGATTATGCCAGTACTATCAGCACGATCAATGGGTTGCTGAAATCAACACCTGACACCGAATTGGAGCCTTATGCGTTGTACCATCTTGGGTTAGCCTACTTCAACTCTCGGCAATATCCTGAAAGTGCTTCTGCTTTCGACCGGTATTTCAACATTTTAGCAGACCGGCAACTATCCACAACACCTGCTGATGAGGCTCTGTACTGGAAAGCGAGAGCCCTATTTGAGGCCGAAGACTTCGGGAATACAATTGCCACTTGCAACACATTAATCCAGAGATACCCTGATAGTCAGTTTCGGACACAGGCCGAGTTCTTCGTCGCTGAAAGCACTTATTGGAACGAAGGCTCAAAAGCATCATACCAATCGGCACGGCAGAAGTATCAAGATCTGTTAAAGAAGGATACCACGGACGAATGGGCTGAAAAGTACCGCTTTGGTATTGGTTGGACCTACTTTTCAGAAGCCATGTTGTCCTCTCCAAAAGAGAGAAATCAGCTTTATCAGCAAGCCATTCAAACATGGCAAAAGATGATTCAGCGGTATCCTTCTGGCAAATTCGTCGACCAAGCTCAGTACCATGTTGGCGTGGCACAGAGCAACCTAAGGCGTTACCAGTCTGCAATTACCACTTTTGAGACGGTTTTGCAAACATATCAGGGAAGTAACTGGCGTGACGACGCCCAGTACCAAATCGGTTGGGCCTACTACAAATTGGAACGGTACAATGATGCAGCGGTGGCTTTTCAGAAACAACTCCGTTCCTTTCCGGCCTCCCGTTTAGAACCCAAAGCGGTTTTCGGAATTGCCAATGCCTACTTCAAACTCGGTAATTACACCAGTGCTATTACCGAATACCAGCGCGTGGTGGAGAAATTTCCCAATCTGAAAGTGAAAACCGGTCAACCCGGAGCGGAAAAGGTGGTTGATCTTCGTCCTGAGGCACAGTATTACGTAGCCGAAAGTTACGTTAATCTGCAGAACTATCAAAAAGCCATTCAAGCCTATCAAAAGGTGATTCAGCATTACCCCAAAAGTAGTTGGGCTGATGATGCACAGTACGGCATTGCCACTGCCTATGAAGACCTTGGAGAGGAGAAGAAAGCGTTAGAGACCTATCGCCGACTGATTAAAAGCTATCCATTGAGCGCCCTTGCGCCAGACGTTCAGATTCATATCGGTCGGTTCTATTTCTCAGAAAAGAACTACAGCCGTGCCATCTCTGAGTTTCAGAAAGTAATCGAACAGTATGGTAGATCTGAAACTGCTTCCCTAGCACAGTACCATATCGGCAAATCCTACTTGGAAATTGGATCGTTCAGGCAAGCGATTGCTGCCTTTCAAAAGGTTGCTCCTGAAAGCGAGTTGGCAGCAACAGCACGTTGTGACGCTGGCCATATTTGGTACAATAAGAATAATCCTGGCCGAAATCTGGAGAACGCGATTAAAACTTTTCTCGATTTGGTCAAGAAATACCCTAGAAGCAACGATGCGCCACGAGCGTTGCTTCTAGCTGGCAACTGCTACCAGGAGTTACTGGAATGGCAGAAAGCCGCTGATATTTACCAGCAGATTCTTAATCAATATAACAACTCAGAGCAAGCGAAGATAGCACAGCTCTTACTAGGGCATGCTTATCGTTCGCAAAAGAAGTATTCTTCTGCCATTACCGCCTATACTGTAATTCGAGATGGCGGTACGGATCGCTATCCAGTTGAAATGGTAATCGATGCTGAACTACGATTAGCGGAAACGCTGGCACTAAGTGGTCAGTATTATGAATCAGGATCAACCTATTTGCGGGTTCGACATCTCAGGGAACAGCACAACCCACTGACAGCTCTGCATGCCGCGGTTCGAGCCGCCGATGCCTATGCGAAAGCAGGGAAGAATTTTCTGGCTAAAGACACCTACGAGGATGCAATTAATCTCTATCAAACCTATATCTCATCCGTAACCCCGAAACAGAAAAAGGACTGGGATCAGTTGCATCAATATGCGGACGGAAAATATCAGGAACTTTTACGCAAGACACAATAGATTTGGGTTGACCGCGCAGTGTGTTCTACCCCTTAGACGCAGATGTCCGGCTTCAGTCGGCGTTTGGTCTCCTATCTACATTCTCTTGATCGCTTGTGTTCTTTTGACCTATCCCCTGTTAGCTAATAGTCAAACAGTAGACGAACAACAGATCCAGCTAGAAGAACAGACTATCGGTATTATCGATACTACTCAGATTCAACTAGAACCTCGTAGCCAATTCAACGATCCGACTCGGCCGGCGATCCAACATGTACTGGGACTTTATGCTAAGGAACGGTTGTGGCACTTGCCACCAATTCATACTCCTCAGAAAGTTCCTCGGTCCTTATCNGTCCCGGTCAAAAATTACACTGTGATAGTTAAGGCTTCACCCGGATTGCCAAGTGCTCCCTCTTTTGAAGCCNTGCTGGCCGGAGCCGCGACAAAAGCCGCCGGCCATCTCCAGTTTGCCTATCAAAATCTAGCAGACACCGAAAATGATAACCGAGGAACTTATAATGCTCTCAAAGGTGGGCTCAACCTCACCTATAAGCCACTTAGCCAACTGGTACTGNATACCCAGATATCTCTGAAAGATCTGAGATGGCCGTTAAACATAGATTCANCGCCTNGTCTACTGGATAACAATGAGCAGACAGCAGATCCGTCGACTGAGTTGCGTGATCTCCATAGCGTGCAATTGCTTCGATCCAATTTGCGTCACAGCCATTATCTGTCCGACAAAACACAACTGACGACGACGGGTATACTAGAAAAATTCGAGTTCAAACAAGGGTCGTCCACCAACCTTGATCGAGCTCAANATCTACGACTTAGCCTAGATGCCAGAACCCATTTTATAAATTTGGCCAATCCGGTTCACTTTGGTGTAAAAATGGGCTATCTATCGGCCAAGGANNTATCACAACACAAACAAAGTTGGTCTACTATACTAGAATTTTATGGCAAGGATAATTATAGCCTTGTGGGACCACTCGTGATTGGAATAGGGGCTAGCGTCATCAGTTTTCGAGAACGAGAGCCAACTGATATTTCTCCAAATGGAGCCAATGAGGAATTCAGCCAAACGACCCAAATATTTGTCGATCGAACCAAACTTCAACCGGGCGGCTTTCTGGCCGTTACCACCCGGCTCAACAATCAGTGGCGATTCAATTTGGAAGCAGACCGATCGGTCCACCATCATTCAATTTCCAAGCTCTATTTCAATAGCAACTATGTCAGGTTAAATCCGTTTCTGAAAGCCGAGAAGACTTGGGCACAACAATTGACTTTGACCTATCATCGGGGGCAGAAGGCAGAACTTAATTTTGGAACCTTTGCCAAACAGGTAACAGATCTGGTTTATCTGGTACAAGAAGTTAGTAACGGAATGGAAAGTGAAAATGGAGAACTTAGTTGGATACCTGTTAATGCAATAGAATTAACATCTTTCTACGGTGCGCGGCTATCCNTCAATTTGCAGCTAACAGATCGATGGTGTGTTCAGGTCGCTTACCAGAGAGATCTACAAACGAATGATATTCCCTATCACCCCAAAAATAGAGCGCATTTAGATCTGGATTATCAGTTNCCCCTCGGCTTCGAAATTCGTTTAGATGNGAAGATAGAANCAGACAGAAGCANNGGGACTCAACTTTCGACTCCGATTGAGNGAACNGATCCACCGGTCCAGNTGCCTGATTTTATCCACTTCCAAGCNGAATTGGGTAAAAGTATCGGTCAGTATATCAATGGTTTTGTCGGTGGATCATACGTGATTGGTGAAGTGGCCTTTTTACCGAATTATCCGGTTCGGCGAAATTACCTCGATTTTGGTGTTGAGCTAGGTTTTTGAACTGTGTTGATATTGGATCACGTTCTTCAAGGACTGAAACAGTTGGCTGGTGGTGGGTATCTGTTATTAGTGTTAATCTCTTTTTCTGTCTGGTCGCACACAATTATTTTGGAACGGGCCTATTATTTACGGCGCAAACGAGTGATTCCTTCGGCTTATGTAACTCAGAGCATTTATGCTGAACTAGTAGAGGGACAGCCGGAAACAGCCATTCGGATGTGCGAGAAAGTACCGTCGCCCCTGACTAATGTTCTTCGAGCCGGGATCGCAAACCGAGACGAAAATGAAAAAGACTTAAAATCTGCGGTCGATGTTGCAGTGGGACTAGAACGTCCATNCATCACGCGCNACCTCAAGACTCTAGCTATGCTGGCTAATGTCTCTATGTACACAGGGCTACTCGGTACGGTGCTAGGCATGACGGCCTCGTTTCAAGCTCTCTGGCGAGGTGATCAATCGAGTAAACACCTGCAAGGTATTGCCGACGGGATTTCAGAAGCGCTCATCACCACAGCTGCTGGCCTAATTGTGGCTTTACCGACACTGGTTGCTTATCATTACTTCAATCGAAAATCACAAAATTTCCTGACCGAACTCGAACGCCATGGAATGTCTCTGATCCGATTCCTGGTAACTGAGGAATACAANCTATTNCAGGAAGAATACGAGAACGTTCGCGATTGGACAACTGATCCGTCTATCGAGGTGTCCGTTGANGGGGAACAAATTTAATGCCCAGAATCNGTTTCTTTCTGCCATTGGCTGTTGCCGAACATGTCCTGGTCATTCTTTTTTCTGCTTGGTTNATCTACCAACCACCCTCTTTGAGAATCGAAGAAACCGAGTATGTGGTCGAGATCCTCAAAGAAGAGCCACCTCCAGAAAAAAAGAAAATCGAGGAACCACTGGCATTTGTTCTTGAATCCGAAGCGGTTCCTGTCGATCTACCCCCTTTGCAGTCACTGCAAAACCTCGACAGCTTTTTCAGTGAAAGCTCAGGCAACGCTGAATTACCAGACGTGCGTCGATTAACCTCACGTACTTCGGATCAGCAAAGCATTGACATTAGCGTTCCCTATGGACAGAAGCAGCGATCTACCGAAATCGATGTCGATGCCGCTATTCGAGCAAAGACCTTCAGCGACGAAATTGGGCATCAATCAACGGCTAATCCAGTTGGGACAGCAGGCTCAACCGGCAAGGTTTTGCGGACAACCGGTGACAATCAAGCCTTTACTGGTAAGGTTGCTTCAGAGGGGCGACGGCAAAGTCAACCGAGTAAAGCGGTAGGCGAAAGACCNTATAGTATCACAGGAATCGACCCAGGGCGTGGTATACTCCATGAACCATCATTGCCAAAGGTTGTAGGTGAAGTGCAGGGTGGTGTGGTTAGGCTCAGCTTTATCGTTAAACCGAACGGAACGGTCTATCAGGTACGGATTATTGAAAATCGTGCTGGTGAACTAGGTCCGAAAGCCAGAATTTTCGTTTCTCAAATTATTTTTAACAAATTAGCTTCAAACTTGCCTCAGAGGGATCAGTCAGGCGAGATTACGGTTCGATTTGAACGACAACAGTAGATTTNTTTTTGCACAAAATGGTTAAATTAAGGTCTCGTCCATATAAAATTTTCTTGCCATTTTTTAGGAATGCGATATAATATGGACTTAGCTGATAAAAAGGTATTAATTTTCAAGGAGAGATATTTTATGAAAAGGGTTTGGTTAGTTCCTGCTATCCTCGTTGTCCTGNCAACTTTGACCGGCTGTGTCCCACTCAGCGTTAAGATAAGTAACGCTGACCGAAAGGTCGAACTGGCCGAGTTAATTCAGATCAATAAGGACCTCATCNAAAACAACAAAGTGAGAGCCGATGANCTGAAAAACAGAAAAAACAAGCTTTATGATGAAGCGATTGTTGCATACAGCGAAATCGCTGAAACGACGAAAAAAAGCAAACAGGTTGATGATTACAAGCAGCGCGCGCACTACAAAATGGCGGGGATCCACATGGACCGAAAAGCTCTGGATGATGCCTTAACTCATTATCAAGCGGTGGTTGACATAGCACCAAGTGGATATCTGGGGAGTCGTGCCGCTGGTAACATGTCTACTATTCGCCGAAACCGTCAGGAAATCCAAGAAGAGTTGCGCACCTATCGTAATCGAAGTCTAGTGGATACGCCAGAGAGCCAAGAAGTTGCCGTACAAGCCTTATACAAAGTTGCTGAAGCCTATGTGGGAATTGGTGATTTTGAGCAAGCCATTAGTCACTACGAAAAACTGGTGGTCGAGTTTAAAGATCACGAACTCGCCTCCCGTTCTCTATATAAAATTGGTAACCTGTACTTCTACCAACTCTACGACTATACCAACGCAGGTGGTTGGGGAGCATTTGTTAGAGTGGCTAAAGATTACGAGGGTACTTACGAAGCTGGAGAAGCCGAAACACTCCTCAAAAAATCACGTCAAGACTTAACCATGATTGCGCAAGATCAGGAAGATATCTCCAAGTACACTAACTCAAAGGCGATGGCGATGAGAAGAGCCGGTCGGTTAGTCACATCAGCAGACATATATCAGATGGGCCAACGAGATCGGATTGTGCAAGACTATCAGAATATCGCTGCCGGTTGGATTAGGATGAGAAACTATCCCAATGCAAGTTTCGCCTATCGTGAGCTAGCTGAAAACCTAACCGGAAACAAGTTTGCTCAAGCAGATGCCTTGTACCAGATCGGGCGCCTTCACCAGTTGGATGGTGAGTACACTAAAGCAATTGAAGGGTACGATAACCTGTTTAAGGAAGCCCCCCAATCGACCTGGCGAAATGAAGCAGTTTATCAGCAAGCTGTTTGCTATCGCAGTATTCGTGAGTTCGCTAAAGCTCATGAAATGTTTGGTGCTTACATGAGCTTAGACCAACCGGAACAGTTGAAGTACTACCGCGAGGCGCAACAGATTGTTCGCCAATTTGAACTCGATCAAGACGAAGATGGCTTCATGTTCTACCGGGAACAGGAAGCGGGAACTTCCGACCAAGATCCGAACGATAAGCCCGAGAAATAACAATCTCGGTTCTATAAATCTGACGCAGCGACTAGATTAGAGATACGGTTAATGCGCAGATCCGCTTGGCGGGATGGAAGGTTGACCTTCCTGTCCCGCCTTTTTTATTATAGAATGGCTGTCTGGTCCAATATCATAAACTATGAAGCGATAATACTGTGAAACTTGCGACCCTTGCCACTTGTAATCTTAACCAGTGGGCCCTTGATTTTGAAGGTAATTCAGACCGGATTCGACACTCCATTCAAATTGCCAAAGACCGCCAAGCAACCTATCGTCTGGGGCCAGAGCTAGAGATAACTGGATATGGTTGCGAAGATGCCTTTTTGGAAGAAGATACCTTTTTGCACGCTTGGGAGGCTTTAGCTGAAATTTTAACTGGTGATCTCACCGATGGAATCTTGTGCGACATTGGAATGCCAGTAATGCACAAGAATGTGCGCTATAACTGTCGGCTATTCGTCCTCGATAGACAGCTCTTATTGATTCGTCCCAAGATTTTTCTGGCCGCCGATGGTAACTACCGCGAGACTAGATGGTTTGCAGCTTGGGATCAGCGGCGGGAAGTCGAATCGTTTTCCTTACCACCAAGCATCAGATCACTGACCCAACAGGATACCGTTCCGTTTGGTATCGCTGCGATTGACGCCCGTGACACTGCACTGGCGACCGAGACTTGCGAAGAGTTGTTTACGCCTAATAGCCCCCATATCGGACTGGGGTTGGACGGCATTGAAATTATTGCTAATGGGTCAGGATCGCATCACCAACTCCGCAAGCTCAACCAGAGAGTAGATCTGATTCAGAGTGCTACGGCCAAAGGGGGTGGCGTTTATCTTTACGCTAACCAGCAAGGCTGTGATGGTGGACGACTCTATTTTGATGGTTGTGCCTTGATTGCAATCAACGGTCAGATCGTAGCGCAAGGTTCCCAATTTTCGCTAGATGACGTCGAAGTGGTAACAGCGACAGTAGATCTGGAAGAGGTACGTTCTTACCGAGGCGCGATTGCAAGCCGATCCTTACAAGCAGCACAAGCTACCTCGATTCCCCGAATTTCCGCTGATTTTGATTTAACCACCACCAAGATAATTCCACCGACTAGGCCAATTCCGGTATCGTACCATCAGCCGGAAGAGGAGATCGCCTATGGGCCAGCCTGTTGGATGTGGGATTATCTACGTCGTTCGGGAGCCAGTGGATATTTTGTGCCGATTTCTGGTGGAGCGGATAGCTCCTCAACCGCTGCTCTGGTAGGTTCGATGTGCCAGTTGGTGGTTCGGTCTGTGGCTGACGGAAACATGCAAACGCGGGCCGATGCTCGAAAGGTAGTCGGTGATCCCAATTACATTCCGACAGATGCCCGCGAATTCGCTAACCGAATTTTGCATACCTGTTACATGGCTTCAGAGAACAGTTCTCAATCTACCCGAGATCGGGCCAAGGCTATTGCCGACCAAATCGGTGCCTTCCATCTGCACGCTAACATAGATGGAATCGTGAGTGCCTTTCTAGCTCTGTTTGTTCATCTGACTGGCAAAAGGCCCCAATTCAAGATTAACGGAGGCTCTACAGTTGAAAACTTAGCTCTCCAGAACATCCAGGCTCGAAGTCGGATGGTGCTCTCTTATGTGTTGGCGCAACTGTTGCCGTGGGTACGGAATCGTGAAGTCGGATTGCTAGTTTTGGGAAGTGCCAATGTGGACGAAAGCTTGCGTGGATACGTCACCAAATACGACTGTAGCAGTGCTGATATTAATCCAATCGGCGGCATTAGCAAAAGCGACTTGCGACGTTTCCTGCGCTGGGCGGCGGAACATCTCGGTTATTCAGCCCTAGTCGATGTAGTCGAAGCCCCTCCGACAGCAGAGTTGGAACCAATTACTGAGAGTTATAGTCAAGAAGACGAAACCGATATGGGAATGACCTACGACGAATTAAGCCGTTTTGGTATTTTACGCAAGGTTTATCGATGCGGTCCCGTCAGCATGTTCGAGAAATTGATCCACGAATGGTCACATTTATCACCAGAGAAGGTAGCAGATAAGGTCAAGCGGTTCTTTTACTATTATTCGGCCAATCGCCACAAAATGACGACTATGACCCCGTCTTACCACGCTGAATCTTACTCCCCCGAAGATAACCGTTTCGATCTAAGGCAATTTCTCTATAACGCCCGTTGGACCTGGCAATTCCGCAAAATCGATCGCTTACTGGAACAGTTGATGCTTTCCAATAAATCATAAATATATAGCGGTTATTGAATCTTGGATTCAACAGGTAAGTGCAACAGGATGATTTACTCCAAAAAACACCTAATTGGGTGTTTGAACTAGTCTTTTCCGAGGCCTATTTGTTTAATCGCTTCATGGCCTGAACGATTTCCTTATCCGTGGTCGCTCTAAAGCCTCTGTTTTTGCAAAGTATTGACGGATCAGACCATTGGTATTTTCATCGGCCCCTCGTTCCCAGGCGCGTAGGCATGTGCAAAACACAAAGTCGCATTCCCATTGCTAGATGATTGCCTGCTGACTGCCAAGCTCTTTCCCATGGTCGAGAAGGTGATGGTATGCGATGCTTCTTTCGTTCTTCCCTTTCG